>NZ_CP193934.1:35000-369285 GCF_050859505.1 Rasiella sp. SM2506
ATAGCTTCGGTAGTATGTTTATGCCCGATTATTATCCATGCCGGATCGCTCGACTAGTGAGCTGTTACGCACTCTTTAAATGAATGGCTGCTTCCAAGCCAACATCCTAGCTGTCTGTGCAATCCAACCTCGTTTATTCAACTTAACATACATTTTGGGACCTTAGCTGATGGTCTGGGTTCTTTCCCTCTCGGACATGGACCTTAGCACCCATGCCCTCACTGCATACAAACATTTTATAGCATTCGGAGTTTGTCAGGAATTGGTAGGCGGTGAAGCCCCCGCATCCAATCAGTAGCTCTACCTCTATAAAACTATGTATACGCTGCACCTAAATGCATTTCGGGGAGTACGAGCTATTTCCGAGTTTGATTGGCCTTTCACCCCTACCCTCAGGTCATCCCAAGACTTTTCAACGTCAACGGGTTCGGTCCTCCACTATGTGTTACCACAGCTTCAACCTGCCCAAGGGTAGATCACACGGTTTCGCGTCTACTACTACCAACTAAAGCGCCCTATTCAGACTCGCTTTCGCTACGGCTCCGGTCCTTAAGACCTTAACCTTGCTGGCAACAGTAACTCGTAGGCTCATTATGCAAAAGGCACGCCGTCACCCCAGAAGGGCTCCGACCGCTTGTAAGCGTATGGTTTCAGGTTCTATTTCACTCCCTTATTCAGGGTTCTTTTCACCTTTCCCTCACGGTACTGGTTCACTATCGGTCTCTCAGGAGTATTTAGCCTTGGCGGATGGTCCCGCCGGATTCATACAGGGTTTCACGTGCCCCGCACTACTCAGGATACCACTATCTCAACTTCCTTTACCTATACCGGGCTATCACCGTCTATGGCCACGCTTTCCAACGTGTTCTAGTTCATCGAGTATTAAATGTTGTGGTCCTACAACCCCGTACCTGCCGTAACAGATACGGTTTGGGCTATTGCGCGTTCGCTCGCCGCTACTAGCGCAATCACTTTTGTTTTCTCTTCCTCCGGGTACTTAGATGTTTCAGTTCCCCGGGTTCGCCTCCTTGCGGATACTATATCTTCAATATAGTGGGTTGCCCCATTCGGAAATCTGCGGATCAACTTGTATGTGCCAATCCCCGCAGCTTATCGCAGCTTATCACGTCCTTCATCGCCTCTGAGAGCCTAGGCATTCCCCATACGCTCTTACTTTGCTTATTGTACTTTTTTGCTCTTTTAATGAGTATTCATACTTTATATGTGTAAACACATACAAAGATTTTTAATTTAATTATTACTTTTCTCGTATTCTTTATTCTCAATATGTCAATGAACGTTTTTCCGTCAACAGTAAAAGTATGATGGCAGCAAAAACTATTTTATCATCCTTAAAAAACAGAACAATATCCTTGGTTGTTTTACTACCTATCAATCCTTAAACCTCAAGAATCGCGGAGTGTATCGGAGTCGAACCGATAAGCATATCCCGAAGTAAATTCAGAATGTGCTAGTCCCATAAAATGACTAAAACTCTATTTCAATATGTAATGAACGTATATTTCCGAAGAAATATAAAAAATGGTGGAGAATATCGGAGTCGAACCGATGACCTCCTGCGTGCAAGGCAGGCGCTCTAGCCAGCTGAGCTAATCCCCCATTTTATTAAGTTGCCGGTTATCAGTTAACAGTTATCAGTTAATTGATGACCTATACGTCAACTTGGGATACCCAACTTCTAAAATTTCCTTTCAATATGTACTAATGAACGTTTTTAAATTAAAAAATATACAATCGCATATCTTAAATCTAAAATCCTTTTGTAGTCTCAGGCAGACTCGAACTGCCGACCTCTACATTATCAGTGTAGCGCTCTAACCAGCTGAGCTATGAGACTTTCTCAGTCCTTAGCTTTCAGTATTCAGCAATCAGTTTTGATATACTGGTACTAAAGTCTTTAAGACTTAAAAAATTAAAATTGACAACTAAACCAAGAAAAGTACCCTATTTTGAAAAGCTATAAGCTTCTCGTCGCACTCTCTCTGCTCTTGCGAGCTTTCTCTAGAAAGGAGGTGTTCCAGCCGCACCTTCCGGTACGGCTACCTTGTTACGACTTAGCCCTAGTTACCAGTTTTACCCTAGGCCGCTCCTTACGGTGACGGACTTCAGGTACCCCCAGCTTCCATGGCTTGACGGGCGGTGTGTACAAGGCCCGGGAACGTATTCACCGGATCATGGCTGATATCCGATTACTAGCGATTCCAGCTTCACGGAGTCGAGTTGCAGACTCCGATCCGAACTGAGATAGGTTTTAAGGATTCGCTCCACCTCGCGGTGTGGCTGCCCTCTGTACCTACCATTGTAGCACGTGTGTAGCCCAGGACGTAAGGGCCGTGATGATTTGACGTCATCCCCACCTTCCTCACAGTTTGCACTGGCAGTCTTGTTAGAGTTCCCGACATGACTCGCTGGCAACTAACAACAGGGGTTGCGCTCGTTATAGGACTTAACCTGACACCTCACGGCACGAGCTGACGACAACCATGCAGCACCTTGTAATGAGTCCGAAGAAGGGCTAGTTTCCTAGCCTGTCCCACTACATTTAAGCCCTGGTAAGGTTCCTCGCGTATCATCGAATTAAACCACATGCTCCACCGCTTGTGCGGGCCCCCGTCAATTCCTTTGAGTTTCATTCTTGCGAACGTACTCCCCAGGTGGGATACTTATCACTTTCGCTTAGCCACTCAGACCGAAGTCCGAACAGCTAGTATCCATCGTTTACGGCGTGGACTACCAGGGTATCTAATCCTGTTCGCTCCCCACGCTTTCGTCCCTCAGCGTCAATACAATGTTAGTGATCTGCCTTCGCAATCGGTATTCTAAGTAATATCTATGCATTTCACCGCTACACTACTTATTCTAACCACTTCACATTGATTCAAGACGACCAGTTTCAATGGCAATTCTATGGTTGAGCCACAGACTTTCACCACTGACTTAGCCGCCCGCCTACGGACCCTTTAAACCCAATGATTCCGGATAACGCTCGGACCCTCCGTATTACCGCGGCTGCTGGCACGGAGTTAGCCGGTCCTTATTCTTACGGTACCGTCAAGCCCCCTCACGAGGGGGTGTTTCTTCCCGTATAAAAGCAGTTTACAACCCATAGGGCAGTCTTCCTGCACGCGGCATGGCTGGATCAGGCTCTCGCCCATTGTCCAATATTCCTCACTGCTGCCTCCCGTAGGAGTCTGGTCCGTGTCTCAGTACCAGTGTGGGGGATCCCCCTCTCAGGGCCCCTACCTATCGTAGTCTAGGTGAGCCGTTACCTCACCTACAAACTAATAGGACGCATACTCATCTCTTACCGTAACCTTTAATTATAAAAACGATGCCGTTATATAATACTATATGATATTAATCCAAATTTCTCTGGGCTATCCCATAGTAAGAGGTAGATTGTATACGCGTTACGCACCCGTGCGCCGGTCGTCAGCAAGTAGCAAGCTACTCCTGTTACCCCTCGACTTGCATGTGTTAGGCCTGCCGCTAGCGTTCATCCTGAGCCAGGATCAAACTCTTCATCGTGTAATCTTAAATAATATTCAAGTATTACGAAAAGCTCTCTCTCAAAAAATTCTCAGGTACTATTCTTAGTTTAGTTTCAATACAGATAGCGCTCTTTCGATTGCTACCCATACGCTGTCAATTTCAATATATCAATGAACTTTTAATTCTATTTCTCTCGGTACTCCGGACCCGTGTTTTAAGTCACTCATCCGTTTAGCGGGTGCAAATATACAACCCTTTTTTAAACCTGCAAGCAAGTTTCAAAATAATTTCAAAATAATTTCTGAACGTTGTTTTCTCCACACTATGCCCTCCAGATCTCTCCTTCAAAGCGGGTGCAAATATACACTCTTTTTCTAACCTGCAAGCAAGTTTTAAAATAATTTGAAAATAAATTTAAGAACGTTGTTTTCTTTACACTATGCCCTCCAGATCTCTCCTTCAAAGCGGGTGCAAATATACACCCACTTACTTTTATAAAACAAACTTATTCCAACCTTTTTTTTAGTTTTTAAGACCAAAATTCCCAACTCCCTGAAACTAGTATTCTTATCCTTAAAAGTTTTTTTCGACCTACCTATACCTATATATATAACCTCTTTTTAAAGCTATGCGACAAAGAGCTCTCCTTAAGAGAAGAAAGCCCTTCGGTACAATTTGAAGAAAACACCTTTCCAGACTTTATAGCCATCTTCCTTCAAATCACTCAGGAACCCACAAATAAGAGGTTTCAACAACTCAATGCCTAGTGTTGAATTACTATATGCTAATAAACCAACCTAACGAAAGCTGCGTTAGGGATTAAGGCGGCATCCTTTTTTACCCCTCGGCTACCCTCGGGGTACGGGTAACTCCAATTCAACTAAGGCGCAAACAAATGCTCTATTCTAACAACAAAAAAGATACAGCCGAAAGCCCGACCCCGACACGCCTGCTCTCTATACCACAGCCTTACACATAATTATAAAAACAACACCTTATCAAAGACAACTATAGATAAGAAAGGGGAAACGCCCGAGAAAAGTAAAAAGAGCGCAGAAAACAAAAAACAAAGACGGGTTGCATATTGCGAGACTTTTAAAACCGTAGTATCTTTGTCCTTTAAACAAAATGAATTATGATAGGGATTACCTTACCAGATGGTACTGTGAAACAATTTGAATCGGGCAGCACTCCAATGGATGTTGCGATGAGCATTAGTGAAGGGTTGGCCAGAAATGTGATTTCGGCTTCTTTTAATGGGACGAAAGTGGAAACTACCACCCCATTGACCACAGATGGTGATCTTGTTTTATTTCAGTTTAGAGATAAAGAAGGAAAAGAGGCTTTCTGGCACTCGTCTGCCCATATCCTCGCACAAGCATTGGAAACAATGTACCCTGGCATTAAGCTAACCATTGGCCCAGCGATTGACAATGGGTTTTATTATGACGTGGATTTTGGCGAGCAGAGTATTTCTGAAAAGGATTTGCCAGCTATTGAAAACAAAATGCTGGAGATTGCCCGCGGGAAACACACCTTTAGTATTCGTGAATCTTCGAAGGCTGATGCTTTGGATTTTTACAAGCGCCAAGGCAATGAATATAAAGTAGAACTTATTGAAAATCTGGAAGACGGAACCATCACTTTTTGTGACCACGATACGTTTACCGATTTATGCCGTGGGGGTCATATCCCAAATACCGGAATTGTAAAAGCTGTTAAGTTGATGAGTATTGCTGGTGCCTATTGGCGCGGTGATGAGAACAACACTCAGTTAACACGTATTTATGGCGTAACATTCCCAAAACAAAAAGATTTAAAGGAATACCTGGAGTTACTGGAACAAGCCAAGCTGCGCGACCATAGAAAATTAGGTAAGGAACTGGAGCTTTTTACATTTTCACAAAAAGTAGGTCAAGGGCTTCCATTATGGTTGCCAAAAGGAACTGCGCTACGTGAACGTTTAGAAAATTTCCTGAAAAAAGCACAGAAAAAGGCAGGGTACGAAATGGTAATTTCTCCACATATTGCTCATAAAGAACTGTATGTTACTTCGGGACATTACGATAAGTATGGGGAAGATAGCTTTCAGCCTATCAAAACTCCTAATGAAGGAGAAGAGTTTTTCCTAAAACCAATGAACTGCCCGCACCATTGTGAAATGTACAAGTATAAACCGTGGTCTTATAAAGATCTACCAAAGCGTTATGCTGAATTTGGTACTGTATATAGGTATGAACAAAGTGGCGAATTACACGGGTTAACGCGTGTGAGAGGTTTTACACAAGATGATGCGCATATTTTTTGTACACCAGACCATCTGGATGAAGAATTTAAGAAAGTAATAGACCTTGTTTTATACGTATTTGGTTCTTTAGGATTTGAAAACTTTAAGACACAGGTTTCTATTAGAGATCCTAAAAAACCTGAAAAATATATTGGTGACGTACAAAATTGGGAGAAAGCAGAAAATGCTATCATCAATGCGGCTAAAGAAAAAGGATTGGATTATGTTATTGTAGAAGGTGAAGCTGCGTTTTATGGTCCTAAATTAGACTTTATGGTGCAAGATGCGCTTGGAAGAAGCTGGCAACTGGGAACCATACAGGTAGATTACAACCTCCCGGAACGCTTTGACCTTACGTATAAAGGCAGTGATAATGAATTACACCGTCCGGTAATGATTCACCGTGCTCCTTTTGGAAGTATGGAACGTTTTGTGGCAATTTTGCTAGAACATACTGGCGGAAATTTCCCGCTGTGGTTGATGCCTGAGCAAGTAAACATCTTGTCAATTAGTGAAAAATATGAAAATTACGCCAAAAAAGTTTTAAATTCGTTAGAAAATGACGAAATTCGCGCCCTTGTGGACAATAGAAACGAAACTATTGGCAAGAAAATACGGGAGTCTGAAATGAATAAGTTTCCGTATATGTTGATTGTGGGTGAGCAGGAAGCGAACGATGGCACAGTAAGTGTAAGAAAACATAGCGAAGGAGATATAGGAACGATGACCGTTGCCGAATTTTCTGAACTCATTAACACAGAGATTAAAAATAATATTGTAGATTTTAATGTATAATCACCCGCCAAAAACGGAACCTAAATAAAGATAAGCCATAGCAATACGAAGAAAAAGAAGTAGGGGTCCTGCGAGGATCATAAAAGAAGACCAGCACAGAATCAATAGAAAGATACGTGCGACCGAAGTGCGTCTTGTTGGAGACAATGTAGAGGTAGACGTATATCCATTGAGCAAAGCATTAGAAATTGCTGCCGAACAAGAACTTGATCTGGTAGAAATTTCACCTGATGCTAAGCCACCTGTATGCAAGGTGATGGATTACAAAAAATTTGTGTACGAACAGAAGAAGCGCGAAAAGGCTATGAAAGCCAAAGCTTCTAAAGTAACCGTGAAGGAAATAAGATTTGGTCCCAACACAGACGACCATGATTATGAATTCAAGAAAAAACACGCAGAGAAGTTTTTGAAAGAAGGCGCAAAATTAAAAGCATACGTATTTTTTAAAGGTCGTTCTATTATATATAAAGACCAAGGGGAGATTTTACTACTTCGTTTGGCTCAGGAATTGGAAGACTACGGAAAAGTAGAACAAATGCCAAAACTGGAAGGGAAAAGAATGATCATGTTTCTTGCTCCCAAAAAGACAAAATAACCCTTCGGCTCCGCTCAGAGTGCATTTGCACGCTGCGCTTGTAAGACCGAATTACAATATTATCTGCCCTGGCAGATGATGCGAAATAATACTAAAAATTAAAGACATGCCTAAACAAAAAACAAAATCTAGTGCTAAGAAGCGTTTTAAGCTTACAGGTACTGGAAAAATTAAAAGAAAGCATGCGTTTAAAAGCCACATCTTAACAAAGAAGAGCAAAAAACGCAAGCTTAAATTGACTCATGATGGTTTGGTACACAAAGCAGATGAGCCCAATGTTAAGATAATGCTTCGTTTGAAGTAAGCCGTCTTAACCGGTTAAAACAAATTTTAAACCCTGGAGTTGAGCCTTAAAAATTTTAGATTGACAATTGTTGATTTTAGATTTTTAAATAAAGTGTCGAAAGACCGCTTACTACAAAAAACAATTAAATTATGCCAAGATCAGTAAATTCAGTTGCTAAAAGAGCCCGAAGAAAAAAGGTGATGAAGCAAGCCAAAGGATACTTTGGAAGACGTAAAAACGTATGGACGGTTGCAAAAAATGCAGTTGAAAAAGCAAGAACATATGCTTACAGAGACCGTCGTGCAAAAAAGAGAACTTTTAGAGCGTTGTGGATCACCCGTATTAATGCAGGTGCAAGACAACACGGAATGTCTTACTCTCAGTTTATGGGAGGGATGAAAAAAGCAGAAATAGGCTTGAACCGTAAGGTACTTGCAGATTTAGCAATGAATCATCCTGAAGCTTTTGAAGCTATCGTTAAAAAAGTAAAATAAACTAGAAACCTATTATTTCGCAATACAGAAAACCCTGCTCCTTTGGAGTGGGGCTTTTTTGTGTCTTGACTTCGACACACTCTAACGAATCTATATTCTTAGACTTATTACTACGATTCCGTTAGATTACTCAGACACCTTTGCTTGATTAGATTATTTCAAATTGAAAAGGGCAAGGAGTTTTTTAATCTATTACTAATTATAAAAACACACCCCTAACTTCCCGAAATAAATTCGGGACCGGATGTCTCAAGAAGGAATATCGGTTATTTAAATACAACTCGTCGCTCGTCGCTCAAAATTCGTAGTTTATTAGGTTTTTTGCTTCTTCTTTTTCGCCGCAGGAAACAATACGTTGTTTAAGATCAATCTGTAGCCTGGAGAGTTAGGGTGTAATGCCAATTCTGTCTTAGCGTCTCCTACTCTATGCTGATAATCTTCTGGGTCGTGACCTCCGTAAAAGGTAAAAAATCCTTTTCCCTTTATTCCGTGAATATACCTGGCTTCGTTGTTGGTTTTGTTTTCACCCATTACCAAGACATTTGCTTTTACGGTCTTCCTATCATACGAAGTTGTCTGTCCCATAAAGCCTTTTACCAAAGAGGTATGGTTCTGTACCAACATACACGGAATTGGATCCCACTTAGCGCTATAATCCATTAAGCTAAAATAATCTGTTTCCTTTGGAATACGTCGGTCTTGCGTCATATCTATACTGGAATATTCGTACACCATCGGGCTACGCTCCAAGGTGAATTCTTTAAAGGCAAAGGTTTTGTTGTAATCAATTTTACTTTGGTAACCGGGTTCGCTGGGGTCTCCGTCGAACATAGGTTCACAAATATCCACGCCTTCTGCCGCTAAGGCAATGTCGAAACTATCGGTAGCGCTACACATAGCAAACATAAATCCGCCGCCAATTACGTAATCTCTAATCTTTAAGGCAACGTCTCTTTTTTCTTCTGAAACTTTATCATAGCCTAATTTAGTGGCAAGCATTTCAGATTTTCGTTTTTCTTCTATATACCAAGGCGCAGCGCGATAGGCTCTATAAAATTTCCCGTATTGACCCGTGAAATCCTCGTGGTGTACGTGTAACCAATCGTATAATAATAACTGATCGCTTAATACTTCTTCGTCATAAATTACGGTATAGGGAATTTCAGCATACGTCAACACCATCGTCACCGCATCGTCCCACGGCTGATTCCCTTTTGGAGAATACACGGCTATTTTTGGTGCTTTTTCTAAAACCACCGCTTCCATATTCTGGGAAGGGCTGGCAATTTCCAGTAGGATTTGTTCGGTTTTGGAGTCGCTTAACACTTCAAAAGAGATACCACGGATCTGGCATTCTTTTCTTACTTCTTCGGCATCGGGCAATAAAAAAGAACCGCCACGGTAATTGAGCAACCATTTTACTTTTTGATTTTTTTCTAACGTCCAATAGGTAAGTCCGTAGGCTTTTAGGTGTTCCTTCTGGCCTTCGGCATCCATTGGGATTAATATATACGAAGCGGAAGCAGAAAGGCTAAAGCTGAAAAATATAAGGGCTATTACTAAGTGTTGTATCATACCGGGGAAGTTACAAATTTTGAGCCAAAGTTTTGAAGAGAGGTGAGAGTTTTTGGAGACAGCATGCAAGACGTTTTAATAGACGACTGTTGGATACACGATGTTTTTTAGTAGTCACACTTTACAAAAACGCAGCAGGTTTTATTGATAGTAAGAAGAGAATATCTGAAAGCTAATAATAAAATTGATTGAGACTCATTTTCTATATCTTCCAAGTTAAAACTACCCAATTTTAAATTGTTTCTGAAATCTTTTCGCTTTTAAGGATAATAAGATGCTATATATTAAACTACCAAGAATTAAAACTTTAATGATACTACCACTTAATAATGAAACGGGGTCTATGATGGCATTTAAGATATACACGCAAAGTAAAATAGTTAATGGTAATGCTGTAAAAAGTAGGGGTGCTTTTTTTACGAGAATAGCACAAAAAACAAATACCAAAGCAAGAAAAACATTCAAAACCAAATCAAATAAATGGTATGTATCGCCTGAGTATAAAACAAAAACAGAAAGTACATTTAAAGCAGCAAGTGCAAATAGTATTTTCCTAACGTTCCCAACTGCATCGGAAGAGTCTCGTACAATACCTTTTTTAGAAATAAATTTATCAATATGTATTGACTTTTCCTTTTCGGTACCTTTAAAGGGGAATATACAATTATCACAAAAATCTGAAT
This sequence comes from Rasiella sp. SM2506, assembly GCF_050859505.1. Classification (GTDB taxonomy): domain Bacteria; phylum Bacteroidota; class Bacteroidia; order Flavobacteriales; family Flavobacteriaceae; genus Marinirhabdus. The sequence goes on from NZ_CP193934.1 coordinate 45,229, forward strand.
TTTCGTAAGTATCAATTCTACAAGCAGGGCATTGAGTTAACTCCATGAGATATATTTTGATAACCATCCAAAAATATCATTTTTAGACTATTCTGCTAAAAGATAGTGAGATAAATTTTAGAAGGGCACATCATCATCCCCACCTTGAGGCGAAAGATCATCATTCATAGAGCTACCAAAAGCTTCGTCTGGGCTTGGGAGGTTTTCTGTTTTAAAGGTATCGTCGTTGGCGGCGGCGTTCATTTTACTGTGGAATTCGCCGGTAAAGTCAAAGGTTTCCAGATTTTCAAAACGTCCTAAATGCCCAACAAATTTTAAACGAATTTCATCCAACCCACCGTTACGGTGCTTGGCTACAATAAATTCCCCCTGGCCTTCGGTTGGAGAGCGTTCTTCGTCGTCCCACTCTTCAATCTTGTAGTATTCCGGGCGGTAGATAAAGCTTACAATATCGGCATCCTGCTCAATCGCTCCAGACTCACGCAGGTCACTCAATAATGGGCGTTTGCTTCCTCCACGGGTTTCCACCGCACGGGACAACTGTGATAGTGCGATTACAGGAATCGCTAATTCTTTTGCCAGGGCTTTCAGGTTACGCGAGATGGTAGAAATTTCCTGCTCCCGGTTTCCTCCTTTTTGGCTACCTCCTGCGGTCATTAATTGCAGGTAGTCAATCATAATTAATTTAATACCGTGCTGTGACGAGAGTCGTCTTGCTTTGGCTCTCAAATCGAAAATAGAAAGTGAGGGGGTATCGTCGATAAACAAGGGTGCTTTTTCAAGTGCGTTTACTTTTACGTTGAGTTGTTCCCACTCGTGCTTTTCCAGGTTTCCAGTACGTAGCTTTTCTGAAGAAAGTCCCGTTTCCGAAGAAATCAATCTGGTAATTAATTGTACTGAAGACATCTCCAAGCTAAAAAATGCTACAGGAATATTATGCTCCACAGCCACATTACGTGCCATAGACAAGGTAAGTGCCGTTTTACCCATACCTGGACGTGCTGCGATGATAATTAAATCACTAGGTTGCCAACCCGAAGTTAACTTATCTACTTTATCAAATCCTGATGGAATTCCTGAAAGTCCTTCACGGTTTGCAATTTCCTGAATTTTCTTCTTTGCCTGGATTACTAATTGCTGTGCCGTTTCCGAAGAACGCTTTATATTTCCCTGGGTAATTTCGTATAATTTGCTTTCGGCTTTATCTAGCAGGTCAAAAACATCGGTCGTTTCGTCGTACGAATCTTCTATAATTTCGTTGGAAATTTTAATCAACGAACGCTGAATGTATTTCTGTAATATGATTCGCGCATGAAACTCAATATGTGCCGAAGAAGATACTTTTTGGGTTAACTGTACAAGATAAAATTCACCTCCTGCAGCTTCCAGGGTTGAACTCTTCTTTAATTGGCTTGCAACGGTTAATAAGTCGACCGGTTCGCTGTTTTCAAACAGTAAATGTATGGCTTCAAAAATGTGTTGGTGTTGCTGTTTGTAAAAAACATCTGCCGAAAGAATATCGATCACCTCATCTACTCCTTTTTTGTCAATCATCATGGCCCCCAGCACAACTTCTTCTAAATCAATAGCTTGTGGTGGTAATTTTCCTTTTTCCAACGAGATTACCTGCGCGGAGCGTGATTTGTATGAGGTTTGAGGTTGCACTTTTTCCATAAGGCGAATGTAAAGAAAATGTTAAGGGAGATTCGTATAAAGGTACTTACTTATATTAACGGGTCATGAACAATTGCATTGTTAACAACTGCGATTTTCTGTTAACAACCCGCAAAAAAATCCGAAGTGCGAACTTCGGATTTTGTGATGTGTTGGTATGGTTATGATTAGCCTTTAAAGACTCCCATTTCAAAATATTTTTCCATACGTTGGTTCACTAATTCGGATGGGGATAAGTTCTTAAATTCCCCGTATGCTTTTTCAATAGCGCTTGCAACGGTCTTAAATGTCTTTTCACGATTGCTATGTGCGCCACCTACGGGTTCTTTTATAATTTGGTCTATGAGTTTCATCTTTTTCATATCGGTTGCCGTCAATTTCAAAGCTTCTGCTGCTTGTTCTTTAAATTCCCAACTACGCCATAAGATAGACGAACAGCTTTCGGGAGAGATGACAGAGTACCACGTATTTTCTAACATTAATACCGTATCTCCTACTCCTATTCCTAAGGCGCCACCACTGGCTCCTTCACCAATAATTACGACAATAATTGGCACTTTAAGACGCGTCATTTCCAAGATATTTCTGGCAATGGCTTCTCCTTGTCCACGTTCTTCTGCTTCCAATCCCGGATAGGCTCCTGGGGTGTCCACTAAAGTAACTACAGGAACACCAAATTTTTCGGCAGACTTCATTAAGCGTAATGCTTTACGGTAGCCTTCTGGGTTTGCCATACCAAAGTTTCGGTATTGGCGTGTTTTGGTGTTGTATCCTTTTTGCTGACCGATAAACATAAAGCTCTGGTCGCCAATCTTACCAAGACCGCCCACCATTGCTTTATCATCTTTAAAACTACGATCGCCGTGCAGCTCCAAAAAAGATTCCCCACATATGGCTTTAATATAATCCATAGTGTAGGGACGGTTGGGGTGACGCGATAATTGTACGCGCTGCCAAGGCGTTAAATTTTTATAAATATCCTTCTTGGTGTCTGATAATTTTTTCTCAATCTGCTTGCACGTATTGGTCACGTCTACATCACTGTCCTCGCCAATCTGGCAAGCCTTTTCGTATTGTTCCTGCAAGTCTTTTATAGGTAACTCAAAATCAAGATACTCCATTATTTTTCTTGGTTTGGTTTGTAAAAAGTTAAGTCTACAAATATAAAGTTTTGTCCTTACACATTAGTTAAAGTGCGCTTTTTTCTATTCAATCTATTTTTAACAATGCCGTTGGCGATTACTGTCACTACAATGATGAGTGCACCATAATAAAATTGGGGGCTCATATTTTCGTCGTCTCCTAATATAAGGAGCGCGAGTACGATTCCATAAACGGGCTCCATATTTATGGTAAGCATTACGGTGTAGGGGCTTATCCATTTCATTACATGTACCGAAGCGATAAAAGCGTATGCCGTACAGGCCGAAGCCAATATAAATAGGTAGAGCCAGTCTGTGCTTTGTAGCTGAAAAAATTCGGCTGTAAAGCTTCCGCTGAAAGCTAAGTAAACTGTAATACACAACATTCCGAAGCCTAATTCATAAAAAGAAATTGCCGAAGCGTTGTACTTCACAGCAAATTTTCCATTAATAACCGAGAATAAAGCACCTAATAAAGATGCCGCTAAGGCAAGGAGTATTCCGTACAAATAATCACCTTCTACGTCAAAGATTACGTACAGCCCAACAACAACCAATAGCCCAAAAAGCACTTCGTAGCTAATTATTTTTCGCTTATAAAATAATGGTTCTAACAGTGAAGTAAAAAACGCTCCGGTGGACATAATTGCCAACGTAACTGAAACATTTCCCACTTTAATGGCTCCAAAAAATGCCAACCAATGCAGTGCAATAATGAGTCCTGCCAAGGCAAATCCTGCTAGTGTTTTCTTCGGAAACTGTAAGGGTGTTTTTCTGAATTTCAGAAACAAAAGAATAAAACCTGTTGCCATTAACATTCTATACCAAACGAGCGGAATGGCTTCAATAGAAATAAGTGCGCCAAGGACGGCGGTAAATCCCCATATAAAGACTATAAAATGTAAATGGAGGTAATTAAGGAGTTTATCGTTTTGCATTTCTCAACAAATAGATAGCTAAAATAGCAAATACTATATTAGGGAACCAGGTAGCAAGAAATGGAGAGAAATCGCTTTGCTCTGCCATCGTTCCGAATATTTTATCAAAAAAGATAAAGACCATTCCTATTCCTATCCCTATAGCAAGGTTCACTCCCATCCCACCACGGCGTTTTATGGAAGAAACCGCCACTGCAATTATGGTTAAAATATAGGCTGAAACAGGAAGACTGTACCTTTTATAACGTACTACTTCGTACCTATTAATATAAGAAGAACCTCTCGCCTTTTCCCGTGCAATAAATCTGTTTAGTTCTATTACGTTTAGAGTTTCAGCAATATAGTCTACCGGTGTAAGATCTTCCATCTCAAAATCGAATACGGTGTCGAGACGTTCTTTTCTTACAATTATATCATCATTTTGGCCTACAATTCTTTTCCTATATTTATACAGTGAGTACGTGCTATCTTTCGAGTTGTACTTAATACGGTTGGCAGATATCTTGTAGGTCATTTCGTTACCTTTAAAATGTTCTAAGGTAAAGTTATTGCCACTTTGCTCTTTTACATTAAAGTAACTGGCGTAAATATAATCGTTGTCGTTAATCTGCCTAAATACATTGGTTTGGTCGCGATCTTGTTTCCCCTTTTTTAAATATTCGTATTTAAACTCATTAAATCCTTTACTTGCCGTGGGGGCAAAATACATTCCTGAAGCTAAGGCAATAAGGCATACAATGGTGGCACCAATCATATACGGACGTAAAAACCTATAAAACGAAACTCCACTACTTAAAAAGGCAATGACTTCGGTATTATTGGCTAGCTTAGAGGTAAACCAGATCACAGAAAGAAATAAAAATAACGGAAATAATAAATCGGCAAAGTAAATTGTGAAGTCTAAAAAGTATTTGGCTACAATTGGAAAGGGTACTTCATTTTCCAAGATTTTATCAATCTTTTCAGCCAAATGCACAATAATCCCTATGGGTACAAACAACAACATCAGGAGACCAAATGTTCCCAGATATTTCTTTAATATGTATTTATCTAAAATGCTGAGCATAGTGAGTGGTGAGTGGTGAGTGGTGATTTTTCTAAATTTCAACCACAAACTACAAACTTTTATAACCTTTTATCCATTTGTTTTACCATTTTATTTTTCCAGGTTGAAAACGTACCCGCTAAAATTTGTTTTCTGGCTTCACGCATCAACCAAAGATAGAACCCTAAATTATGGATGGTGCAAATTTGCCGTGCAAGCATTTCGTTTACTGTAAATAAATGCCGAACATATGCTTTGCTATATTCTGTATCTACCCAAGTGATAGCCATATCGTCAATCGCAGAAAAATCTGCTTCCCACTTTTTATTTTTAATATTAATGCTTCCGTGAGCGGTAAATAACATTCCGTTTCTTCCGTTTCGGGTTGGCATGACACAATCGAACATATCGATCCCTAAAGCAACATTCTCCAAAAGATTTATGGGTGTTCCTACGCCCATTAGATAACGTGGTTTTTCCTTCGGGAGTATTGCGGTTACCACCTCAGTCATCGCGTACATTTCTTCGGCAGGTTCCCCTACTGAAAGTCCGCCAATGGCATTTCCTTCAGCTCCAACAGATGCAATATATTCTGCAGATTGTTTCCGTAGATCTTTATAGGTACTTCCTTGAACTATAGGAAAAAAGGTTTGATCATATCCGTACTTTACAGGTGTTTTTTCTAAGTGTGTGATACAACGTTCCAACCAGCGATGCGTCATATGCATTGAGCGCTTTGCGTAGTTGTAATCGCAGGGATAGGGTGTGCATTCATCGAACGCCATAATAATATCGGCACCAATGGTACGCTGTATTTCCATCACATTTTCTGGTGTGAACGTGTGATAACTCCCGTCAATATGCGACTTAAACTTTACGCCTTCTTCTTTAATCTTCCTTCTATCTGATAGGGAGTATACCTGGTAGCCACCACTATCGGTAAGGATATTTCTATCCCAGTTCATAAATTTATGAAGGCCTCCCGCTTTTTCCAGGATCTCTACACCTGGGCGCAGGTATAAATGGTAGGTATTTCCAAGAATAATATCCGGATTAATTTCCTCCCGTAACTCACGTTGATGCACTCCTTTTACGGTTCCTACCGTTCCCACAGGCATAAAAATAGGAGTTTCTACAGGGCCATGATCTAGTTGAATAGTTCCAGCTCTAGCTTGCGTTTCGGAATCGGTTTTATGTAAAGTAAACTGCATATAGATTTCAATCTTGAAGGTGCAAAGATACTTTTTCTAATCATGAATTACGAACGACAAAGTATGAATAATGATTTACGAGTGTTGCTGTACAAATTACGGTGTACGCGGTGCGATTTCATAGGTAAGATTTTGAAAACCATACTCATAAATTTTGAATTTAGAATCTTGAATTCCATAAGTGTTAACAAAAGCTTTAAATCGTTAATAAAAGCATTGTTTAGTCCTTTGTGCTACTTGTGAATTCAATTACTTTTGAAACTGAAAATTAAACACACCATGGCAGATATTGAAAAATTAGAAAATCTTGTTACCCAAGTCCGTAGGGACATCTTACGACAAGTACATAAAGTTAATTCTGGTCACCCAGGTGGCTCTTTAGGCTGTGCCGAATTTTTTGTAGCGCTTTACAATGACGTAATGGAGCGCAACGATGGTTTTTCTATGGATGGAAAAGGAGAAGATCTATTCTTTCTTTCCAATGGACATATTTCTCCTGTATTTTATAGTGTTTTAGCGCGATCGGGTTATTTTCCTGTTGAAGAATTAAATACGTTTAGACTTTTAAATTCACGTTTGCAAGGGCATCCAACTACACACGAAGGATTGCCAGGTATTCGCATAGCTTCTGGATCTTTAGGACAGGGGATTTCAGTAGCTCTAGGTGCAGCAGCGACCAAAAAACTAAACAAAGACAACCACCTCATCTACGCTCTTTGTGGGGACGGAGAATTACAAGAAGGTCAGAATTGGGAAGCCATTATGTACGCCGCTGCTAATAAAGTAGACAATTTAATTGTATCTATTGACCTTAACGGGCAGCAAATAGACGGGTCTACAGACAATGTATTGAATATGTTAAGCGTGCGCGCTAAGTTTGAAGCTTTTGGCTGGGAAGTGCTCGACATAGAAGAAGGGAACAATCTTGAAGCTGTAATAGATGGTTTACATAAAGCGAAATCTAAAACAGGGAACTACAAACCTATTTGTGTATTGTTACACACGGTAATGGGGAATGGCGTAGATTTTATGATGCATACCCACGCTTGGCACGGGAAAGCTCCTAATGATGAACAATTAGAAACGGCCCTTAAACAGAATCCTGAAACGTTAGGAGATTATTAATCTCTCCAACACAGCTCTTCCAAAGAGACAGCAGCTTTCTACTAGTTGTAGAAATAACAATAATAATAATTCTGCGAAGCAGAATAAGAGAAAATAGATGAAAAAATATACAGACACAGGCAAAAAAGATACACGTTCCGGTTTTGGAGATGGATTGACAGAACTTGGAAAATTAAACGAAAACGTGGTAGCGCTTTGTGCCGACCTTACGGGTTCGTTAAAGATGGACGATTTTAAGGAAAACCATCCAGAGCGTTTCTTTCAAGTAGGAATTGCTGAAGCCAATATGATTGGTATGGCAGCTGGAATGACTATTGGAGGAAAGATTCCATTTACGGGAACTTTTGCCAATTTCTCTACGGGCCGTGTGTATGATCAAATACGTCAAAGTGTTGCCTATAGTGGTAAAAATGTAAAAATTTGTGCATCTCACGCAGGAGTTACGTTGGGTGAAGATGGGGCAACACACCAGATTTTAGAGGATATTGGGCTTATGAAAATGCTACCTGGAATGACAGTAATTAATACCTGTGATTACAACCAGACCAAAGCTGCCACACTAGCCATTGCTAACCATAAGGGACCTGTCTACCTTCGCTTTGGAAGGCCTAAAGTTGCTAATTTTACGGAAGAAAACGGTACGTTTGAAATTGGGAAAGCTGTAAAATTACAAGAAGGAACCGATGTAACTATTGTTGCTACTGGTCACTTAGTTTGGGAAGCGCTTCTAGCAGCCGAAACCCTACACGAACAGGGAATTTCAGCAGAGGTCATAAATATACATACCATTAAACCTTTGGACGACGAAGCTATTATTGCTTCAGCTAAAAAAACAGGATGTGTTGTGACCGCAGAAGAGCACAATTACTTAGGAGGTCTAGGAGAGAGTGTCGCCAGAGTTTTGGCCTCAAACCACCCTACTCCACAAGAATTTGTTGCTACCCAGGATACCTTTGGAGAATCTGGAACACCAGAACAATTAATGGACAAATATGGCCTTAATGCTGATGCAATTGTAAAAGCTTCAAAAAAGGTTATTCGTAGAAAATAAACGTATAGGTGCTTAACGTTTATTGAATTCTAACTTTTGTACCAAAACGAATTTGAAATTTATTTTATATTTGTTATACAAAACAAAAAATGCCTAGATAGTATCTAGGCATTTTTTATATAAAGTAGCGTATGTGATTAACTATCGCTATCTAAATAATCTGGAATTCCATCATTATCTACGTCTGGGAAAGTTATGGTACCGTCTGAGTTAACTATAATTTCTTCGCTTGTAGGTCTTCCATCACCATCATCGTCTGCGTCACTAAAATTGGGGTTTCCGTTAGCGTCAGTATCATCATCTTCTTCAAGGCCATTATTGTTAACGTCTTCCATAAAAGAAGGTACTCCATCATTATCTTGATCTCCTATTTCAGACTCGTACAGTTGAAATGTAAAAATGAGCTGAGAATACAAAGGAATATTTGAGGTAGGTGGTGGGTTTACGTAATAGCCAAGACCAGCTTGCATAAATACAGCACCCGCACCAAAGTTTTCGAACGATACGGTTCCATCTGGATTTGTAACAAAGCCTGAAGACGTCTTAAATTCTATTAAGGCATCTTGCAGTCCATTTACAATTCCCGTCATATCAAACGATACAGGCACAGAGGATGCGTCGAACAACTTCGTATAAGGTCTTTCACTTTCTTCAAGGTTAATATACGTACCCTGGTAATTTATTGTGGCTAAATCTGGAAAATTAGGTTTTTCGCCAGCTCCTTCCAGAACATCCAAATAATAAAGTTTATAAGTTACTCCTTCCGTAACACGGTCTTTTACCGTCTTAGAAGACACTTGCCTCATTAATGGAATTTTATCTGAATTATCTCCGGCAATCGTATCAAAGGTAATTTGAAAGTTGAAATCGGCTGGAGGGTTTTCAAACGCTTCGTAATTATAAAAATGTGTTTCCAAATACTCTTCTATAATAAGAGTACTTAAAGGAGCTTCTTCACCTCTATCTCTTGCAGGCACAAAATTGGGATCTACACTATCGTCGTCTTTTTTACAACCATATGTAATAGACAGTACCAATAATAAAAGGGGGAGTATTTTCTTCATATTTTTCATCATCACTTTTTGAGGTGCGCAAGATACAATTTTCCGCTATTTTTGTACACAGTTAACGTAGATTTAAGTTGTTTTTGTATGAGAGTAGATAAATTTTTATGGTGTATTAGGTATGTAAAAACACGCAGCATAGGTACCCAGGCTTGTAAAAAGGGCGCTGTTAAAATAAACGAAGCCTCTGTTAAGCCTTCTCGTGACGTATATCCTGGTGATACCATAGTATTTAGAAAAAATCAAATTAATTATAAAATTGAAGTCTTAGACATCCCTCCTAGCAGGGTTGGAGCTAAACTGGTAGATCTTTATAGAAAAGACACCACGCCCAAAGAAGACTTCGAAAAAACTGAAATGTTACAATATGCAAAATCATATTATCGAAAAAAAGGGGTAGGCAGACCCACCAAAAAAGATAGACGGGATATCGCAGATTATACTCAAAGCGACGAAGAAGAATAATTTTTACTATGTATCTTTGAAAAAACCTTTTAAAATGCCAAAGACTGAAACCTTCATATTAAATAAAACCGAAATAGACCATAAGATTAAAAGAATGGCCTATCAAATATATGAAGCAAACATATCTGAAGCTACCGTGATCATTGCAGGAATCAAGTCCAACGGCTATCTGTTAGCTGAAAAATTGAAAAAAAATTTAGAAAAAATTTCTCCTATTAAAGTGATCCTTTGCAAAGTTACTATCGACAAAACAAACCCCATTAACGCTATAACTACCAGCCTTTCTCCAGACGAATATGCAAACAAAAGTCTTGTTTTAGTAGACGATGTATTGCATTCTGGCACCACTCTTATATATGGTGTGAAACATTTTTTGGATGTGCCTTTAAAGCAGTTTAAAACAGCCGTTCTGGTAGATAGGAATCATAAAAAGTATCCAATTAAAGCCGATTATAAAGGCATTTCACTCTCTACCTCTATTAACGAAAATGTATCTGTTATTTTCGAAAAAGGGAAAGACAGAGCGATATTAGACTAATTGTAACACAATTTCTGAAACAATCTTATCTACAGGAGCATCTGCCTGTACTTTCTTATGTGCCTGAGTGTAGTAATAGCTACGCTCAAAAATATGTTTTCGCACAAAGTCGTTGAGCAGTTCTTTTGTATCTATATGCGCTATTAGAGGTCTTTTTTTTCTTTCGGAGAACAACCTATCGGTTAACTCCTGTAGTGATGTATGTAAATATATAGATGTTAGGCTCTTATGCTCTTTTAGCAATTGCATCACATTTCCATAGCAAGGGGTACCTCCTCCCAAAGCCAAAACATAGTTTTCGTTTGCTTCAAGAAGGTCTAATAAAACTTCATATTCGGTTTTTCTGAAAAATATTTCGCCTTTCTCAAAAAAAATTTCTGAAATATTTTTTTTTGTTTTTTTTTCTATTTCCTGATCCAAATCGTAGAAAGGCATGTTGAGCACTTCAGCAAGACGCTGTCCCACAGCAGATTTACCACTACCCATATATCCTAAAAGAACTATTTTCATAGCTGTAAAATTATTGAAATAAAAGAGAACTTCACCAAATTGAGAAGAAAGAAAATATTTCTTTTGAAATCCCTTGAATAATTAATTTAATGATTCTATATTTGCACCCGCTTAAGGGAAATAAAATTACTCTTTTTTACTCTTTTGCAACTTGAAATAATGACCAGTTAGCTCAGTTGGTAGAGCACCTCCCTTTTAAGGAGGTGGTCCTGGGTTCGAGCCCCAGACTGGTCACAAAGAGTACTGCTTTTTGCGGTACTTTTTTGTTTCTACTCACGTCTATCTAGCTAGAGTAGCAACCATCCACCCGGGTGCTGGAATTGGTAGACAGGCACGGTTGAGGGCCGTGTGCACTAGTTGCGTGTGGGTTCAAGTCCCATTCCGGGTACAAAACAGAAGTCATCTTTTAAAAGATGGCTTTTTTTATTTCTTATTTTTCAATCTAATTTATCGTAGCCCATTTTACAAACCTTTGAAAGAGCAGTGTTGCTTTTGTATGTAAACACTATCTTTACAATTGCTACCCCCAATGCAATGCTGGTAAAAACAAAATTTAGTATTAAAGATCTCGAAAACCTAAGCGGTATAAAAGCGCATACTATTAGGATTTGGGAAAAGCGTTATGGATTATTAGAACCCTCAAGAACAGACACCAACATAAGAGCTTATAATCTGGATAGCTTAAAAAAGCTTCTCAATATTAAGTTTCTGTATGAGCAAGGGTACAAAATTTCAAAAATTGCAGTTTTAAATAAAGAAGAACTCGCGGCTATGGTTACCGAGCTCGCAAAATGTAACGAAGAGGAACATTCAATTTTCAGTTTTAAAATGGCTATGTTTCAATTTGATCAGCAACTATTTGCTACTACATATCAAGCGCTGTTGTTAAACCACACCTTTCCAGAAATATTTCAAACAGTTTTTATACCCCTTTTAACAGAATTAGGTATTCTATGGCAAACAGGTACGATAGATCCCTGTCATGAGCGCTTTGTTTCAGAAATGATCAAACAAAAAATAGTGCTCAATATTGAAAGTCAATACCAATATCTCGGAAACACTTTGGCAGAACCTCCAACCTTTGCGCTTTTTCTTCCTTACAAAGAGATTCACGATATTGGCTTGGTATATGCCAATTATTTATGCGTAAGTCACGGGATAAACACAATTTATTTGGGCGGTAACATCTCTTTAAATAGCTTGAAGGAAGTGGTAAAACATCATGAAAAAATTGTGTTTCTAACGTACCTCACCGTAGAACCTTCTCACCAAAGCATTCAGGATTTTTGTGAGCAGTACAATACACATATTGGTGTTCGTGAAAAAAATCCTCTTTGGCTTATGGGAAGTAAAGTTTGTTCTTTGGAAAATAAAAAATTGCCAAAAAATGTTACCGCTATTAAAAGTATACAACACTTAACAGAAGCACTACAAAACTTAAAAAAACGATAAAATTTGATGGACATTGTCTTTTTTGTTCAGTATTTTTATAAATTTGTTAAACAAAATGAAACAAAACATCGCTCTTATCGGGTCTGGATTTTCCTCCTTGGCAGCCGCTTCTTACCTCGCCAAAGCTGGCAACAAGGTAACTATATATGAAAAAAACAGCACCGTTGGCGGGCGCGCAAGGCAACTAAACAAACAAGGTTTTACCTTCGATATTGGTCCAACGTGGTACTGGATGCCAGATGTTTTTGAACGCTTTTTTGGTGATTTTGGCACAAAGCCATCAGAGTATTACAAGCTTATAAAATTGGCTCCAGCTTATTCGGTGTATTTTGGAGAAAATGATAGTATTACCATTGAAGATACTTTAGAAAAAATATGTGCTGCTTTTGAAGCTGAAGAAAAAGGAAGCTCAGAACAACTTAAAAAGTTTATTGCCAAGGCACAGAGCAATTACGAAATTGCCATAAAAGATTTGGTCTACAGACCCGGAGTTTCTCCACTAGAACTAGTAACACCTGTTACTATGAAAAAAATAGGGCAATTTTTTAGCACTATTAGTAAGGAAGTAAGACGCGAATTTAAAAATCCAAGATTGGTGGCTATTCTAGAATTTCCAGTCTTGTTTTTGGGCGCAAAACCTTCGAACACACCTGCCTTTTACAGCTTTATGAATTATGCAGACTTTGGATTAGGAACTTTTCATCCTAAAGACGGTATGTATTCAGTTATTAAAGGCATGAAAACTCTTGCAGAAAGCTTAGGAGTAAATATTAAGACCAGTCAAAATGTAGAAAAAATAAACGTAGAAAACGGAATTGCAACTTCGTTAGTAGTTAATGGGACTACCATTATAGCAGATTTAATTTTAAGTGGCGCAGACTACCACCATACCGAAACCTTATTGCCAAATCAATACAGACAGTATTCTGAAGCCTATTGGGAGAAAAGAACTTTTGCCCCATCATCTTTATTGTTCTATGTAGGTTTTGACAAAAAAATTGAAAACGTAGAACATCATACGTTATTTTTTGATGTAGATTTTGAAGCCCACGCGTATACTATTTACGACAACCCCTCTTGGCCGGAAGACCCACTTTTTTATGCAAGTTTTCCTTCCAAAACAGATAGTAGCGCAGCGCCAGCTGGAAAAGAAGCTGCCATATTTTTAATACCATTAGCACCAGGAATTGAAGATAATGAGGACATACGGGAACACTATTTCAATAAAATAATGACCCGATTTGAGCATCTTACAAACCAGCATGTAAGAAATTACGTTATATTTAAAGAATCGTATTGCATAAACGATTTTGTTGCAGATTACAACTCGTACAAAGGCAATGCCTACGGGTTGGCAAATACCTTGATGCAAACCGCTTTTTTAAGACCTAAATTGAAAAGCAAAAAAGTAAAAAATTTGTATTTTACCGGTCAATTATCGGTTCCGGGACCTGGTGTTCCACCATCTTTAATTTCCGGAAAGTTAGTAGCTAGTTTAATTGAAAAACACCATTCGTGAAAGTACTTTTTGACATCGTATCCAACACTTGCAGTAAGCAAGTAACTAATGCCTACAGCACTTCCTTCTCGTTGGCAGCAAAAATGCTGGCACCTGGTATTAGGCAGGATATTTATAACATTTATGGTTTTGTTCGCTTTGCAGATGAGATCGTCGACAGCTTTCATGAGTATGATAAAGCAGTACTTTTTGATAGGTTTGAAAAAGACTTAGACTTAGCGCTTACCGAAAAAATAAGCTTAAATCCTATTCTTAATTCTTTTCAACATACAGCACATAAATACAATATAGATGGAAAACTAATTGCTTCTTTCATGAAAAGTATGCGCTTAGACCTCAGTAAATCTGAATATTTAACCGAGGAGGAATACAAAGATTACATCTACGGCTCTGCCGATGTGGTTGGACTTATGTGTCTAAAAGTATTTGTAAAAGGCAATACCGAAAAATACGAGGAACTGAAAAGCTCCGCTATGTCACTGGGATCTGCATTTCAAAAAGTGAATTTTTTACGAGATTTAAAGGAAGATTTTGAAGGTTTAAGCCGAACCTATTTCCCTAACACCAATTTAAATGCGTTAGATGAAATTTCTAAAAAACAAATTATAGACGATATCGAAGAAGATTTCAGAAAAGGATACCAAGGCATTTTAAACCTTCCAACCGAAGCAAAATTTGGCGTTTTTATAGCCTATCGCTACTACCGAAAACTCCTTAAAAAATTAGCAAATACCCCAGCACTCGAAATCAAAAATTCCAGAATACGCGTTCCTAATTACCAGAAATTTGGGATATTGACCCGAAGCTATGTAAAATATCAATTAAAACTTGTACGATAGGTTATGATGATTGCTTTTTGGATTTTAATATTTTTAATCACTTTTAGTATCATGGAGTTTATGGCGTGGTTTACCCATAAATATGTGATGCACGGTTTTTTATGGGCATTGCATAAAGATCATCACAAAAAAGATCACAACAGTTGGTGGGAGCGTAACGACTTTTTCTTCATCTTTTATGCCGGCGTAAGTATCGCTTGTTTTATAGGGTGGCAATACTACGGTTTTTGGGCAGGCTTGCCTATTGGACTTGGAATTTTCGCCTACGGTGTTGCTTATTTTATGGTACACGACATCTTTATCCACCAACGTTTTAAGCTGTTTCGTAATGCAAATAACTGGTATGCAAAAGGCATTAGACGTGCTCATAAAATGCATCATAAACATTTAGGAAAAGGCGAAGGAGAGTGCTTTGGAATGTTAGTCCCTCCTGTAAAATATTTTAAAAAATAGCTAGATGAAATACCTTTATCTATGGCTTAATTTAGGCTCTTTTATTGTTCCTTTTTTATTCAGTTTTCATCCTAAGATTCAGTTTTACAAAAAGTGGAAAGGTTTTTTACTAGGCGTTATCGTGATGATGGCCATCTTTATTCCTTGGGATATTGCTTTTACCCACAATGGCTTTTGGGGATTTAACGAAGCGTATATTACGGGTTATAAATTATTCAACTTACCTATTGAAGAATGGTTGTTCTTCTTTTGTATACCGTATGCCTGCATTTTCACACATTATTCCATTTTAGCTATCAATAAAAACTTTAAGTTTTCTGAAAAAACGGTGCAAATAGTTTATGTACTTCTTGTATCAGTTTTAATCGTGACACTTTGGTATTCTTACGACAAATGGTACCCATTTGTAAATTTTATATATGCCCTATTAATTTTAGGACTTGTATATAACCGAAACAGACCATCACTTCAATCTTTTTTTGCCACGTATTTAATTATCCTTATTCCATTTTTTCTGGTAAATGGTATCTTAACCGGAACCGGAATTGACGATCACGTAGTTTGGTATAATAATGATGAAAACTTAGGTATTAGACTGCTTACTATTCCTATAGAAGACGTAATTTACAATTTAGCAATGTTGTTAACGGTCTTTAGTATTACAGAATATTTTAGCATTAAAAATGGATAGTTTACAGGATGCTGTTCTTGTAGCCACTAGTTTATAAGTGTTGGAATTATAAGGTATTCTATTCTTTATAAATTTTGAAATCTAATTCGTAGTGTTTTGTTTGATTGTATTCTAATTTCCTACTTCGCTCATAAATTTAATTCGGTATAAGCGCAGTTCGTCTGTATCGTAATCGCCATCAAACTCTTCCATAGCCGCTTCAATACTATCGGTTTCGGCTTCTAGGAAATAATCATGAAGCTCTTCTTGTTGGTCTTCGTCTAAGGCATCGTCCACCCAATAGCTAATATTTAGCTTGGTACCACTAAAAACAATGGCTTCCATTTCATCCATTAAGGCATTCATTTCAATCCCCTTGGCTGAAGCAATGTCGTCCAGCGCCAACTTTCTATCTACGTTTTGAATGATATACAGTTTAAGTCCACTATTACTTCCTGTGGACTTTACAACAAAGTCGTCCGGACGTTCAATTTCATTTTCATCCACATAGGTGGATATAAGAGCCACGATAGATTTTCCATATTTCTTTGCTTTTCCATCTCCCACACCATGAACATTGGCGAGCTCTTCCAGAGTAATAGGATACTTCAACGCCATATCTTCCAAAGAAGGATCTTGAAAAATAACATACGGAGGTAAATTCATTTTTTGAGCCAGACGTTTGCGTTCGGCTTTCAGCAATTTAAATAATTGCTCATCGGTTACAGAGCCGCCTCCTTTTTGATTGGTAATTATAGAATCGTCACTTGTTGGTTTATAGGAGTGATCTTCCGTCATCATAAAACTCGAGGGTGTCTTAATAAAATCCAGCCCTTTTTGTTGGATTTTAATAACCCCATAGGTTTCAATATCCTTAGATAACATTTCAGTCACCAACACTTGGCGCAAGAGAGCCATCCAGTATTCCGAGGATTCATCACTACCTATTCCAAAAAACGATAATTGGTCGGTACGGTGCGATTTAATCATCGCGTTAATTTTACCTACCAAAACGTTCACTATTTCTTTACTTTTATATTGTTGGTTGGTTTCTTTAACCACTTTCAATAACTTTACTACATTGTCTTTTGCTTCGTTTTGTTTTTTTGGATTGCGCATATTATCGTCCATCTGGCCGCCATCACCAGTTTCATTATCAAATTCTTCCCCAAAATAATGGAGAATAAATTTTCTTCTGGACATAGAAGTTTCCGCAAAAGCCACTACTTCTTGTAAGAGTGCGTGACCAATTTCTTGTTCGGCCACGGGCTTACCGCTCATAAATTTTTCCAGCTTTTCTATATCCTTATACCCGTAAAAAGCAAGACAATACCCTTCTCCTCCATCACGACCCGCGCGTCCGGTTTCCTGGTAATAACTTTCTATACTTTTAGGAATGTCATTATGAATTACAAAACGAACATCTGGTTTATCAATTCCCATCCCAAATGCTATGGTAGCCACCACAACATCTGCATCTTCCATAAGAAACATGTCTTGATGTCTCACTCTTGTTTTAGCGTCTAAGCCTGCATGATAAGGAATGGCATTAATCCCATTTACCTGAAGGGTTTGAGCCAATTCTTCCACCCGCTTTCGGCTTAAACAATAAATAATACCGCTTTTGCCTTCGTATTGTTTTACAAAACGCGTGATATCTGCATCTACGTTTTTAGTCTTAAGTCTTATTTCGTAAAAAAGATTGGGTCTATTAAAAGACGCTTTAAAGGTATTGGCATCCTGAATGGCCAGATTCTTTAAAATATCTTCTTGTACTTTTGGTGTTGCAGTAGCTGTCAATCCTATAATAGGAATGTTATCGCCTATTCGCTGAATAATTTTGCGTAGGTTTCGATATTCGGGTCTAAAATCGTGACCCCATTCGCTAATACAATGCGCCTCGTCTATTGCCAAAAACGAAATAGTTTGGGTTTGTAAAAAATTTACATATTCTTCTTTGGTAAGTGATTCTGGGGCAACATACAACAGCTTTGTAATGCCGCTATCAATATCGCTCATTACTTTTTTTACCTCTGTTTTATTCAAAGACGAATTGAGAACATGTGCAATCCCCTCTTCAGAAGAAAGTGCTCGCAATGCATCCACTTGGTTTTTCATTAAAGCAATAAGAGGCGAAACTACTATAGCAGTTCCTTCCTGCATAAGAGCAGGAAGTTGGTAGCAAAGTGATTTACCACCACCGGTAGGCATTATTACAAAAGTGTCATCTTGTGCCAACACACTTTTTATCACCTCTTCTTGAAGACCTTTGAATTTCGAAAAACCAAAATACTTCTTGAGAGCTGCGTATAAATCTAATTCAGCCACGCTGGTTTTATTATAAATGTTATGTTATTGATTCTAATTAAAATTGTATAAACAGGGGAACAATTGTAATTTTGCAACCATTACTGTAAAACTGTATCTTTTACATGTATATTGTGAGTACCAGAAAAAATGTCTTTTTCATTTACTAAATATACTAATTTCTGAAACAGTTGCAAACTTATTAATGCGCAAATTTTGAATAGAACCTCACAGATTATCTCCGTTGCCAAGCAAACTATTGAAACCGAAAGCAAAGCCATTATGTATTTGGCTCAGTTAGTAGATGAAGAGTTTGCCGAAGCAGTCGAAACTATTTACAACTCTAAGGGTAGAGTCGTAATTACGGGTATTGGAAAAAGTGCCAATATCGCTACTAAAATTGTGGCAACACTCAACTCTACCGGAACACCTGCTATTTTTATGCACGCCGCAGATGCCATTCACGGCGATTTAGGAACTATTCTAGCAGACGACGTCGTTATATGCATTTCTAAAAGTGGCAATACACCCGAAATTAAAGTCTTGGTACCTCTTATTAAAAGCAGAGGAAATAAATTAATCGCTATTACCTCGAACCGAGAATCATTTTTAGGAGTTCAATCCAATTTTGTGATGCACGCCTATGCTGAAAAAGAAGCATGCCCAAACAATTTAGCGCCTACCACAAGCACCACCGCACAATTAGTAATTGGTGATGCCTTGGCGATGGCACTTCTGGATTTACGCGGATTTTCAAGTAAGGATTTTGCACGTTTTCACCCAGGAGGTTCTCTTGGGAAAAAATTATACCTGCGCGTGAGTGATTTGACTTCTTTAAACGAAAGACCACAAGTAACGCCAGATACAGATGTAAAAAAAGTAATTGTAGAAATTTCTGAAAAATTATTAGGGGTAACTGCAGTGGTAAAAGATGATAAAATTGTAGGTATCATTACGGATGGGGATTTACGTAGAATGCTTACCAAAGTTGATAACATTGCTGGGCTTACTGCCAAAGATATCATGACAGCCAATCCCAAGAGAATTAACAATGACGCCATGGCAGTGGAAGCTATGGAAATTATGGATACCAATGGCATTACCCAGATTTTAGCTGAAGAAAACGGGAAATATTGCGGCGTGGTTCACATTCACAACCTTACCAAAGAAGGTATTATTTAATGACCAAAAAGAAAGATAGCATAGAAAAAGAAATGTCCTTCCTGGATCATCTTGAAGAACTGCGCTGGCACTTAATACGCTCAACAATTGCTGTTGTTGTGGTGGCTACCGTTGCTTTTTTTGCAAAAGAATTTATTTTTGACGTCCTTATTCTAGGCCCTAAAAATCCAGATTTCCCCACGTATAAACTTTTGTGCAAAGCAGCTACGCAATTAGGCTTTGAAGAAAGCTTCTGTTTTAAAGAAGAAAGTTTCCGTATCCAGAGTAGAACGCCTGCAGGACAGTTTTCTGCACATATCTGGACCTCTATCACAGCAGGTTTTATCGTGGCTTTCCCTTATGTTTTATATGAATTCTGGAAGTTCATAAGCCCCGGACTCCGTAATAATGAACGCCGAAACAGTCGCGGGTTCATTATCATAGCATCCCTATTATTTTTTATTGGGGTATGCTTTGGCTATTATGTGGTAACACCACTTACCATTAATTTTCTTGGAAGTTATAAAGTAAGTGATGCTGTATTTAACGACTTCGATCTAAGTAGTTATATAGCTTTGGTACGTACTTCGGTAATTGCCAGCGGAATTATTTTTGAACTCCCCATTATTATTTATTTCCTTACTAAAGTAGGTCTTGTTACGCCACAATGGCTTAAAAAATATCGCAAATTTGCATTGGTGGGAGTTTTGGTGCTTTCAGCAATCATAACCCCTCCAGACATTGCTAGCCAAGTAATTGTGGCAGTACCGGTGCTAATTTTATATGAAATAAGCATTATAATCTCAAAAGTAGTAGTACACAATCAAAACAAACGAATGAAAACTCATGTCAAATAATATCGTAGAAGAATTTAACGCCTATCGTTCAAATATGAATGATAAGCTCTTGGAAGACAACAACAAGATTTTAAAAAGAATTTTTAATTTAGATACCAATGCTTTTGCTGAAGGTGCGCTACCAAAAAAAACAAAGGAACTTTTAGGATTAGGAAACAGTCTTGTCTTGCGTTGTGACGATTGTGTTCGTTACCATTTAGAAGCCTGTTTTAAGCTGGAAATACCGAAAGAAGAAGTGGTAGAAGCCATGAGTATTTCGTTACTTATTGGGGGTACCATTGTAATCCCACATTTGCGACGTGCATATGAATATTGGGAAGCATTGGAAAGTCAAGCTTCTTAATTTTTACTACGGAAAATTTAGCTGTATTTTTAACGTTATCGTTACTGAAACTTATTTATGAAACTAAAAGCCGAAAATCTTGTAAAATCCTACAAAGGCCGAAAGGTCGTTAAAGGTATTACCGTGGAAGTAAACCAAGGCGAAATTGTAGGTCTTTTGGGCCCCAACGGAGCAGGTAAAACCACGTCTTTTTATATGATTGTTGGACTCATAAAACCCAATGGTGGCAACATATTTTTAGAAGGTACCGAAATTACCAAATACCCAATGTACAAACGTGCACAGAACGGTATTGGCTATTTAGCACAAGAAGCTTCTGTTTTTAGAAAACTGAGCATTGAAGATAATATTTTAAGTGTACTCCAACTCACCAAACTCTCCAAAAAAGAGCAGCATATGAAAATGGAGACTTTAATTGAAGAATTTGGTTTGGGACATATTCGAAAAAGCCGGGGCGATTTATTAAGTGGTGGGGAACGCCGACGTACCGAAATTGCCCGTGCGCTGGCAACCGATCCTCATTTTATATTACTGGATGAGCCTTTTGCGGGTGTCGATCCAGTTGCCGTTGAAGATATCCAACGAATCGTAGCGCAACTAAAAAACAAAAATATTGGCATCTTAATTACAGACCATAACGTACAGGAAACCCTTGCCATTACCGATAGAACTTACTTAATGTTTGAGGGTAGTATTTTAAAACACGGCGAACCGGAAGAACTTGCCAATGACGAAATGGTTCGTAAAGTATATCTGGGACAGAACTTTGAACTTCGGAAGAAGAAGCTGGAGTTTTAGAACTCTTTGCCAAATTCAGAAATTACCTAATAAAAACAGGCTCGTGCTCTTTCTCGGTATGCTGCTCGCTGTAACCATACCCATCATAGTCAAAGCTTTTCAACCCCTGTAACGTTTTGGTATTAGTATCTATTACATAACGCGCCATACTTCCCCTTGCCTTTTTTGCGAAAAATGAAATAATCTTCAGCTTTCCATTCTTAAAATCTTTGAAAACTGGAGAAATCACCGGCACTTTTATCTTTTTGGGATCTATCACCTTAAAATACTCCTGGCTGGCGAGGTTTACTAAAATTTCGTTGTCTTCCAGTTCTTCGTTTAGAGCATTGGTTACTTGGTCGCCCCAAAACTGGTAGAGATTGTTCTTTCTGTTTATTTTAAGGCTGGTTCCCATCTCTAAACGATACGGCTGCATTAAATCTAGAGGTCGCAATACGCCATACATTCCGCTTAAAATTCGTAAAGTATCATTCAGCCGGTCGATTTTATTTTCTGGTATACTGAAGGCATCCAAACCTTGGTACACATCGCCTGCAAATGTATAGACTGCCGGACGTGCATTCTTTTTAGTGAAGGGTAATGAAAAATCTTTGTAGCGTTGGTAATTGAGTTCGGCTAGTGTATCGCTTATGCTCATTAACTCACCTATAGCCTTTTTAGACTTTCGCTCCAGTTTGTTGTTAAGCGTTTCGGCTTCAGCTAAAAACTTGGGCTGTGTGCCTCTTGTGGTGGGTAATTTGGTTTCCAGATCGAGCGATTTGGCAGGCGAGACTACTATTTTCATGTGCATTTCTTTTCAGTAAAAATAACAGAAATATTACGATTCAAAAAATACAGGAAGACAGATTCTTTTTTTAATATTCAGTAACCAGAAAAAGGTTAATTAAGATTTTATTAACAGAGGTATTGCTCATTATAATTAATTTTAGAAAAACTTTTTTATGAAAAAAAACATACTTTTTGGCCTCACACTATTGGCTTCGATTGGCTTAACCGCTCAAAACGAAATGGGTAAAGAAGCAACCCTATTAGAAAATGGTACAATTCTAGTAAAAAATGTGCCTCTTCCCCCCTATTTAAACTCCCAGAATAAACAAGTAGAGGACAAAATATTTGAGTTTGGACGTCCAGCAAATCCATCTATTAAAAATTCCCGTGGAGTTACCATAGCAGATTTGGATGGTGACGGTATAAATGAAATTTTATATGGCATTGACACCGAACTTTTTGTGCTAAATGGCGCTGGAGAAATTATTTGGCAAAAAACGGTAGAAGGTCCCATTTTACTTCCGCCAACTGTTGGAGATCTAGATGGTGACGGAATTGTTGAAATTGCGGTAAATACTGGCTACCCCACCACTGTAGGTAGAATTTATTTAATGGATAATGTAGGCAATGACCTTCCGGGATGGCCTCTAAATTTTGATGACAATTGGATGATTAACGCACCAGTTTTTGCAGATCTTGACAAAGATGGAGTTTTAGATATTATTTCGTGCGAACGCGCAAGTAGTACTGTAGGATTTGTACACGCCATAAAAATGGACGGCAGTCCTATAAATAGTAATTGGCCTGTTCAATTTGACGCAACACCTGCATTTACCCCCTCTGTTGGCGATATTGACAACGACGGAGACCAAGATGTAGTTATTGCAACGTCCTCTACTGGACTCTATGCGTATGATGTTGATGGAAACCTACTCTCTGGATTTCCATTTGCTGATTCTGATGTACGATATTCATACCAATCCCCTATTCTAGTAGATTTGAATGGAGATGAAAGTTTAGAAATTGTAGGAAGCAATCACGGAGATGCTCCTGGTTTTTATGTAGTAAAAAGCGATGCGAGCTATTACCCAGGCTGGCCAATTGCAGCTGCCGGATGGACATACTCTCCTGCCACTGTTGTAGATTTCGACAAGGACGGGAGTTATGATATCTTTTTAGGCGATAGGAATACCAGTAGCGATGGAACGCCATTACCCACTATTTATGGATTGAATCCAGATGGTGAAAATCTAGCTGATTTTCCTATAGAAAAATATGGTGGAAATGAAGGGGTACTTACTATTGCAGATATTAATAATGACGATGTATATGAAGTTATATTCTCAAGCACACTTACAGATATGGAAGGTGACGGTTATATTCACGCGTATTCTTTGGATGGAAGCGGAGAAGTTGATGGATTTCCGTTAAGACCAAAAGGTTTTACTTTTTTGAATGGCGCTGTAATTGGTGACGTTGATAATGATGGATTGATGGACTTGACAGCCAATTCATATACCCAGACCTTTGGAACTGGTGTAGATTTTACCTATGTAAGTACCTATAACCTTAACGTTCCTTTTGACGAGGCTAAAATTTTAAGGAATGGCTATAAAGGAAGCAACACAAGAGACGGCTTGGTAATGGCTGAAGAAATATTAAGCATAGAAGACAATTTGCTTTCCAATCAATTTTCAATCACACCAAATCCATCTTCTGGAATACTTCAAATTAATTCAAATATAAATCTTGAATCCGCTCAAATAGCTATCGTAAGTATTGAAGGAAAATTAATTTTTTCTGAAAAAACCGAACTCACTATCAGTGAAAAAAAGCAATATGATTTCAAGAGTATTTCCGCCGGAATTTACTTTATAACCATCACAAATGGTGAGAAAAAGGCTGTTTTTAAATGGCTTAAAAAATAAATGGCATACTTTTTATTCAATCACATGTTTTGAATAGTTTCGCCACTTGTCTAAACAAGCCTCTATATCTTCTGGTATGGAGGCTTCAAAACGTAAAAATTCTCCCGTGGTGGGCTGTATAAATCCTAGCGTTCTTGCATGCAGTGCTTGTCTTGGTAATACTTTAAAACAATTGTCTACAAATTGCTTGTATTTGGTAAAGGTGGTTCCCTTCAGTATTTTTTCACCACCGTATCTTTCATCATTAAAAAGGGTATGACCAATATGCTTCATATGCACTCGTATTTGGTGTGTACGTCCTGTTTCTAATCTGCAACTTACTACAGTTACATACCCCAAACGTTCCAAAACTTTATAATGCGTCACAGCAGCTTTTCCTTTTTCTTCGGCATCCTCGCCTAAATATACTGTGTTTTGTAATCTATTCTTTGGGTGACGTCCTATATGTCCTTCAACAGTACCTTCATCTTCTTTCACATCGCCCCAAACTAAGGCAACATATTCACGTTCGGTAGTTTTTTTAAAAAATTGCTTGGAGAGATGCGTCATGGCCTGCTCTGTCTTAGCCACAACAAGCAATCCGCTGGTATCTTTATCTATTCTATGTACCAACCCTGGCCTATTACTACTATTATTTGGTAGATTATCGAAATGAAACGTAAGCGCATTAATTAAAGTACCGCTATAATTACCGTGCCCAGGATGTACAACCATACCTGGCTCTTTATTCACCACAAGGAGATCGTCGTCTTCATACACGATGTTTATGGGGAGGTCTTCTGGTGTGAGCAGCATTTCATAAGGCGGGTGTTCGAACATAACAGTAACTACATCTCCCGCTTTCACCTTATAATTTTGCTTTACAATTACGTCATTTACATAAATATTACCGTCTTTAGCTGACTTCTGAATTTTATTCCGCGTAGCATTTTCTACCTTGTTCATAAGGTATTTGTCTACTCGCAAAGGAGATTGCCCTTTGTCTGCTACAAATCTAAAATGTTCGTAAAGGTCGTCATTGCCTCCATTGTCTTCCGTTTGGTTAGTTTCCGCCATCATCTTCGGGTGCTTCGTTGTTATCATTTGTAGTTTCAGAATCGTTTTCGCTGTCTTCATTGTTTCTGTTTATTCTGCTTAAACTTTCATCACCCACAATAAGATCAAGTACCGATGTTATTTCAAGTTCGGTATCTGGATCAATTTTAGAGCCTCCATGTCTAATTTCCAACACTTGGTCACTCATGTGTGGCTTCGTAGTTACTTTCCCTATTTTAAAACCCATTGCGAGTAATGTAGGCTCTGCTTGGCGTCTAGTTTTCCCTACAACATTAGGAATTTTCACCTTCCGGTAACCAGATGGATTTAAGGTTAAATAGATTTTACGATCTTCCTTTACAAATTTTCCAGCTTTCGGTATTTGTTCAATCACTGAAAATCTTGGGTACTCCGGATTATAATTGGCCGAATCTAATATTTCGTATCGCAAATCGTTTTCGTCCAGTACATTTTCAACATCGGTTAATGTAAGCTTAGCCAAATCGGGGACTTCAATTTGCTGTCCGTGATTGGTGGTACTTTTAAGCCACCACAATACTACAAAAGACAGCACGATAAGTCCTACAATTATAAGTAGTAATTGTTTGATAAAGGCTTTGGAAAAAATATATTTAAAAAAAGACATACACTTTGGGTTAGGACGCAAAAATAACAAACCTAAAGTTAGCAACTTTTATACGATTAGTTATATTTTTGATAAACGCATTAAATAAGGCTTTGGTATGGAAAAAAAAAATATAGCGGTTGTCATGGGAGGCTATTCCAGCGAGTTTCAAATTTCGCTCAACAGTGGTGCAGTAGTTTGTGAAGCGTTAAATACTTCTGCTTACAACGTATTTGCGGTTCATATTTTAAAGGAAGGTTGGTTTTATGTTGCTGAAAACGGACAAAAACACGCTATTAATAAAGGAGATTTCAGTTTTGGAGTAGACGGAACAAATGTGGTACCAGACGTAATCTTCAATACAGTACACGGAACACCGGGAGAAGATGGGTTCTTACAGGCCTATTGGAAACTGTTGAATATTCCGCATACCTCACCCAATTTTTACCAAAGCGCACTTAGTTTTAACAAACGTGATTGTCTCTCTGTGCTGAAAGGTTTCGGAATAAAATGTGCTAATTCCTATTATGTAAACAGGGAAGTTGCTTATGATGTTGACGAAATTATTAAAAAAGTAGGGTTACCGTGTTTTGTGAAACCAAACAGAGCGGGTTCTAGTTATGGAATTAGTAAAGTGAATGTTTTAGAAGATGTTGAAAAAGCACTGGAAAAAGCATTTGCTGAAGATCACGAAGTTTTAATTGAAACCGCTTTGGTGGGAACAGAAGTATCGGTAGGTGTGTATAAATTACATAATGAGATTCACGTTTTTATGCCTACTGAAATAGTTTCAGAAAATGAGTTTTTTGATTATGAAGCGAAATATTTGGGCAAATCGCAGGAAATTACCCCCGCAAGAATTCCCGAAGATGAAATAAAAAAGGTACAAGAAGAAGCCAAGAAAGTATACTCCATATTGGGCATGAGCGGTGTTACCAGATCAGAATTTATTATCCAAAATGGAGAACCTTATTTAATAGAAACCAATACCACACCAGGACTTAGCAAAGAGAGCATTATCCCCAAACAAGTTCGCCAAGCAGGAATGAATCTTACAGATTTCTTTGGAAGTTTAATTGAAGAGGCCGCTGGAAGGTTTTAGTTCTTGGCAAAAATAACTTTTGTACCTTAGAAGCTGTTTTGAGTGACAAACGATAAATACTCAGGTAACAACGGTTAAAATAAAAAGAAACAAAGTGCATTAGGCTCATAATAACTTTTGGGTGTGCACGGGAAGCGACTAACGAAATTTAAAACTTTTGACTTCAAAAAACACCATACGTAAAGCAGTTTTTCCAGGCTCTTTCGATCCTATAACGTTAGGGCATATAAATATCATAGAAAGGGCATTGCCGCTGTTCGATGAAATTATTATTGCTATAGGTGTAAATGCTGCTAAAAATTATATGTGGCCCCTTGACGAACGTATCGCAAAAATAAAAGCTGCTTTCTCCGGCAACTCAAAAATAAAAGTAACTTCTTACCAAGGCCTAACAGCCGATTTCTGTAAAGCTGAAGAAGCGCAATGGATACTAAGAGGACTTCGGAACACAGCCGATTTTTCGTATGAGCAAACCATTGCACAAGCAAATGAGAAAGTAAATGGTATAGAGAGCTTATTTTTAATTTGTAGTCCGGAATACGCGTATATCTCTTCTTCTATTGTAAGAGATCTTGCCAGGAATGGAGGAGATTATAGTTTGTTAGTGCCAAATAATATGAAATAGAGAATCATGTTCAATGTCAAACCATATAATGGGCGAATTGTTCTAGTATTAGCCGTTCTACTATTGTTTGGTGTGATTTTTATCCTGAAATTTACTTCCAGTGATACAGTGACAATTAAAATGCTTCACAAACCGGATAAAGAATTGGTTGCAGAAATTGAGAAGAGAATTGTTATATCTTCAGAGCCAAGTTTTCTGTACAGTTATGCCCCGTTTAAGGAAGGTGTGATCCAGCATTTGGACAGAGACTATACCTATGATGTAATACCCCACGAAATGGAAGGCGGTATGTTATTCCAAGGTATCCATCGCCCTCCAAATGGCACAAAAATAAAATTAGATTTAAAGCAACCTTCTACTGTTTACTTTTTCTTCCACGATATTTTTGATGGTGGTTATACCATAATTTTCAATAAACTCGCCAATTGGAAGCAATTACCTGTAGCACCAAAATATGATAGTAGCAATGGTACTCACGGACTTTCCATGATTTTATTTAAAGCAGATTTGGAAAAGGGAGTGTATAATATTCCTGCAACAACTCAAGACAAAGCGTGTTTTAGCATTGTTGTTATGCACTAAGGGATAGGTAGAAAAAAAGTATATGTGGATTTTAGAATTTTAGAAAAAACTAAATTTCTCCCATAAAAAAACTCCCCCAACATTGGAGGAGTTCTAAATTTTTAAGCAATTTAAACTTATAGCGCCGCTACGTGCTTAGCTAACTTAGACTTAACATTAGCCGCTTTGTTGTCGTGGATAATATTTTTCTTAGCCAATTTGTCTACCATAGAGATTACAGCAGGGAAAAACTTTTCCGCTTCTTTCTTGTCTGTCATCTCGCGTAACTTCTTAATAGCATTACGTGTAGATTTGTGCTGATAGCGATTACGTAAGCGCTTTGCTTCGTTACTTCTAATTCTCTTTAATGCTGACTTGTGATTCGCCATTTTGTTTGTTTAAATCTTAATTTGTAGTCCGTAGGGGAATCGAACCCCTGTTACCAGGATGAAAACCTGGCGTCCTAACCCCTAGACGAACGGACCATTTCTTTTTTAATTCGGATGCAAAAATACAACTATTTTTTAATGTTGCAAATCCCACTCAATCTTTTTTCAAAAAAATTAATATGCCTTTGCAAAAAGTACTCTTCTTTTAGAAGTTTTTCCAGTAACCATACAGGTTCCCACCTCATCATCACCATCTATCGGAATACACCTAATTGTAGCTTTTGTTTCGTTTTTAACTTGTTCTTCAGTTTCAGAAGTACCATCCCAATGTGCTGAAATGAATCCACCCTTTTCTTCTAGCACTTTTTTAAATGCTTCGTATGTCTCAACCTTAGTTGTATGTTCTGCTCTGTAATTCAGTGCTTTTGTGTAGAGATTCTCTTGAATTTCGATCATTAATCCTTCAACAACCCCCACTACTTCTTCACGATTTACAAACTGTTTTTGCAATGTATCTCTTCTAGCCAACTCAACTGTTCCTTTTTCCAAATCTTTTGGACCAATGGCAATTCGTACTGGAACCCCTTGTAATTCGTATTGGTTAAATTTCCAACCTGGTTTTTGGGTGTCGCGATCGTCATACTTAACACGAATCCCTTTTGCTCTTAATTGCTGTTGCAAGTCTTTTGCAACCTCACTAATAGCTTCCAGTTGTTCATCATTTCTATAAATAGGCACTATCACTACTTGATCTGGCGCCAGTTTGGGAGGTAACACCAAGCCATTATCGTCACTATGGGTCATAATTAAAGCCCCCATCAGTCGTGTAGAAACACCCCAGGAAGTAGCCCAAACATATTCTTGACCACCTTCTTTAGTGGCATATTTTACATCGAAAGCTTTGGCGAAATTTTGACCTAAAAAGTGTGAAGTTCCTGCTTGCAAAGCTTTTCCGTCTTGCATTAGCGCTTCTATACAGTAGGTTTCCAACGCTCCAGCAAAACGCTCACTTTCAGTTTTAAGGCCTTTTATAACAGGCATCGCCATATAGTTTTCGGCAAATTCTGCATATATGTGCATCATTTGTTCTGCTTCGGCTATGGCTTCGGTTTCTGTTGCGTGAGCTGTATGCCCTTCTTGCCATAAAAATTCGGCAGTTCGCAGAAACAATCTTGTTCTCATTTCCCAACGCACAACATTGGCCCACTGATTTATTAACAATGGAAGGTCACGATAACTTTGAATCCATTTTCTGTAGGTGTCCCAAATAATGGTTTCAGACGTTGGGCGCACAATTAACTCTTCTTCTAACTTAGCATCTGGATCTACCATAATGCCTCCTTTTCCGTCGTTTTTAAGCCTGTAATGTGTAACTACAGCGCATTCTTTAGCAAAACCATCCACATGACTTGCTTCTTTGCTGAAATAGGATTTCGGAATAAAAAGAGGGAAATACGCGTTTTGATGTCCGGTTTCCTTAAACATTCGGTCCAATTCTGCCTGCATTTTCTCCCAAATGGCAAATCCGTATGGTTTTATCACCATACAGCCACGAACGCCACTGTTTTCAGCCATATCGGCCTGAACAACCAGCTCGTTGTACCATTTACTATAATCCTCTTCTCGCGTTGTTAAATTCTTTGCCATAGCCTGTAGTTTGGCACAAATGTTGTGACTTTGTTAATTGATTAGTTTAATCGGGCAAAACTAGTTATTTTTACGTAGCCCAACAATAAAAATTACTTCAGTTATGAAAACTAAATATACATCCTCAAAAAATTATTTATCCATAGTAGTGTTAGGCCTACTCTCTCTTACCCTACTTTCGTGTGGATCTTCTCAATATGCTACACAAGATGGAATTTACAACAATACTTCAGAAAATGAAGAAGTTGTTACGAATGAAGTAGACAATAGCAATTATTACAAGCAATATTTCAAAACTAAAAATGCAGAGTATGAAAGTATACCAGGTGAAGATCTGGTATTTACAGATATTGACGCATATGTTTCTGAAGACTATATAGATGATGAAGGATATATTATTACACGAGAATCTGGCTATGATGAAGAATATGGAGCATGGGGCAACAATGCCTCTAATGTTACGGTAAATATTTATGAAACAGGATTTAACAATTGGGGCGGAGGCTTCTATGGTTATGGATGGGGTGGATTTTATCGTCCTTGGTACGGAGGTTATTACGGGTATGGATGGGGAAGTTCTTATTGGGGATATGGATGGTCTCCTTACGGCTATGGTGGATACTACGGAGGTTATTATGGTGGTTGGGGTGGCTATCATGGCGGACACTACAATCCGTATTACGGAGGAGGATACTATGGCGGAAATAATGGATATGGAGGATACGGCAATGGTGTAGCGTACAATAGAGGCCGTAGAAATACTACCGACTATGGCAGAAGTAATTCTAGAGAGAGCAGTTCATATTCGAGGTCTGAAAACACCAGAAGAAGTTCGAGCAGTGATGCTAGAAGTTCGGTTCGTCGTTATAATAATAGCAGAAACACGAATGCTACTCGTTCTAAAACAGGCATCTATTCTAGGAATGCTAAATCGACTAGAAATAATACGTACAGAAGTAATCCAAATTCTAGAAATAACTCCTACAACAGATCATCATCGCCAAACAGATCACGTGCCAATACCAGATCTTCTAATTCATCTTCGCGTTCTTCCGGATCTTACAGAAGTTCAGGAAGTTCAAGGTCTTCTGGTTCTGTTAGAAGTTCTGGAGGAAGTTCAAGATCTTCGGGAAGCAGAGGTGGCGGGTCACGAAGAGGTGGCGGAAGCGATTAATATTCAATAATTTTACGAAATACTATACATATGAAAGGAACTCCAATCTTTATCATAGCTATCCTAACTATGACTTTTGGGAATGCCCAAACCGTTACAGATGGACTAAGATACGCAACAGAAAACACAACTGGAACAGCTAGATTCAACGCGTTAAGCGGTGCGTTTGGAGCTCTTGGAGGTGACTTATCCTCCATTGCAATTAACCCTGCTGGGAGCGCTGTTTTCTTAAACAATAGCGCATCGGTTTCTTTTTCTTCAAACAGCGTTGAGAATGAAGCCAATTATTTCAACACCATTACTCGAAGTGAAGACTATGATATAAGCCTGAATCAAGCAGGAATTGTTTTTGTTTTTGATATTGGAAAAGAAGAATCACCGTGGCGGAAAATCACTTTGGGTTTAAATTATAACAATACACAAAATTTTGATAACGACTTGTTTTTTCAGGGAAGAGGAAACACTTCAGTTGCTAATTTCTTTACCGAGCAAGCTCAAGGAATTCCTTTAAATCTGTTGCAATTACAAAATGGTGAATCTATTTCAAGTTTGTATAATTTTCTAGGGGAAACTGAAGGTGTAAGAGCACAAAATGCATTTTTAGGATACCAAGCTTTTATTTTTGATCCATTGTCTGACGACCTATCAAATACCCAATATGTGAGCAATGTAGCAAATGGCACTTTTAATCAAGAATACAGTGTACTAACTCGTGGGTATGCCGGCAAGTATACGTTTAATGTCGCTACACAGTATAAAGACAATTTTTTCTTCGGAATAAATTTAAATTCCCACGCTATAGATTACCAAAGAAGCACTTTTTTATATGAAACCAACAACAATACAGGAAGCTCTGTGAATGCCATTGGTTTTGAAAACAATCTTTCAGTTTTAGGGGCTGGATTTTCTGCGCAGTTAGGAGCAATTGCAAAGTTGGAAAATTTCAGAGTAGGTCTTACGTACGATACACCTACCTGGTATGAAATATCCGAAGAAACCTCTCAATATATCGAAGCGCAAAGAACGCAAGACAACCAAACAATTACAGAAATTGTAGATCCTAACGTATTAAATATTTTTGAGAATTACAATTTGCAAACTCCTGGAAAAATTACCGCTAGTACCGCTTATATCTTTGGAGAAAAAGGATTGATTAGCTTAGATTATTCCTATAAAGATTTTTCCAATATTGAATATAAACCAGAAAGTGATGCCTTTTTCGCATCACAAAATACTGCCATAAATAATCAGTTAACTGGTGCTTCAACCATACGTGTAGGAGGCGAATACAGAATTAATCAGTTAAGCCTGCGAGGCGGCTATAGATATGAGAAAAGCCCTTATAAAAATAGCGACATCGTAGGAGACCTTAACGGATTTTCGCTAGGGTTAGGTTACAATTTTGGTAATTATACTTTCGATCTATCCTACGCAAGAGCAGAGCAAGACCGCAGCGAACAATTATATACTGTAGGTTTAACTAGCGTGGCTACTATTACTACGGTAACCAACAATTTAGTATTTACGTTTGGCTTAAACATATAAAATCTTCTCACGGTTTATTTAATATTACTTTCTAAAACTCAGTTTTTAAAAATTTTGAAACCGCACTTCTTCTTTCCTGTACATATACTTTCAAGAAATCAAAAAAACCACCAGCCAAAACTACCACGAAATAGTATGTTACAAATTTATAACACCACTATTGAAATACGTATCTTTGCCCATTGTATTAAAAATACATAATAATTGGACACATGGATTTGGAAAAACAGCTTTCAGATATAGAAAATTTAGGTGATGAACACATAGGCACTTCTGCTGAAACACCGTTAAGAAAGGATGCTTTCGACTTAAGCGATATTGAAAAAATTGCCAGTATCAAAGAAGACGTGCGCAACATTATGCAAACATTGGGACTAGACTTAACAGATGATAGTTTAAAAGGCACTCCTAACCGTGTGGCAAAAATGTTTGTACAAGAAATCTTTGGTGGTCTACACCCAGAAAGAAAACCAAACGCATCTACTTTCGATAACAAATACAAATATGGAGAGATGCTGGTTGAAAAAAACATCACCCTCTACTCCACTTGCGAGCACCATTTATTACCTATCGTTGGAAAGGCTCATATTGCCTATATTTCTAATGGTACTGTAGTTGGACTTTCAAAAATGAACCGTATTGTAGATTACTACGCTAAAAGGCCCCAAGTACAAGAACGACTTACCATTCAAATTGTAAAAGAATTACAAGCAGTTCTTAAAACCGAAGACGTAGCCTGCGTCATAGATGCAAAACACTTATGTGTAAACTCCAGAGGCATCCGTGATATTGACAGCAGTACTG
Source organism: Rasiella sp. SM2506 (assembly GCF_050859505.1). Lineage (GTDB taxonomy): Bacteria > Bacteroidota > Bacteroidia > Flavobacteriales > Flavobacteriaceae > Marinirhabdus. The sequence continues at coordinate 78,594 of NZ_CP193934.1, forward strand.
TGACAAGCGAGTACGGCGGAAAGTTTAAAGAAGCCGAAACACGAAGAGATTTCTTAGATTATATTCAGTTGAACACCGATTTTGCTGGTGTGTAGGCTGGATTGAAATCGAAACTGAAATATAATTTAAAATAAACAGAAAGCCCTTTAAAGCAACTCATGAGCCTTTATAAAGATCAAAAAATAAAAATTTACAATTCTCTCACTAAAGAAAAAGAGACTTTTACCCCAATCCATGAAGGCGCTGTAGGAATGTATGTATGTGGCCCGACCGTATACAGCAATGTACATATGGGAAATTGCCGTACTTTTTTATCTTTCGATTTAGTTTTTAGATACTTAAAACACCTTGGTTTTAAAGTACGTTATGTGCGGAATATTACCGACGCTGGTCATCTAGAAAATGATGGTGAAAGTGGTGACGACCCTATCCTTAAAAAAGCACGCATAGAGCAATTAGAGCCTATGGAAATTGTACAAAAATACACGGTAGATTTTCACGAAACCATGGCGAAATTTAATGCGTTGCCACCAAGTATAGAACCTACCGCCACAGGACACATTTACGAGCAAATTGCTATTGTCGAGAATTTAATTACTGAAGGATACGCCTACGAGAAAAACGGATCGGTTTATTTTGATGTGGTAAAATTTAACGAAGACCACACCTACGGAAAATTAAGCGGCCGAAAGTTGGAGGATATGATTACCAACACCCGTGAGTTGGCAGCCCAAAGCGAAAAGAAGAATCCGCAGGATTTTGCACTTTGGAAAAAAGCCGAGCCACAGCACATTATGCGCTGGCCTTCACCATGGAGCGAAGGATTTCCTGGTTGGCATTTGGAATGTACAGCCATGAGCACAAAATATTTAGGTGAAACTTTCGATATTCACGGAGGCGGGATGGATTTAAAATTTCCGCATCACGAATGTGAAATTGCACAAGCCGAGGCCAGCAACAAAAAAAGCCCTGTAAATTATTGGATGCACACTAATATGTTAACCTTGAATGGTAAGAAGATGTCCAAATCTACCGGAAACAACATTTTGCCTGGCGAATTATTTTCTGGCGAGAACAACGCCTTAGGCAGAACATTCTCTCCTTCGGTAGCTAAGTTCTTTATGTTCCAAGCGCATTATGGAAGTATGCTAGATTTTTCAAATGAAGCGTTAGAAGCTTCGGAAAAAGGATTTAATAGATTACTAGATGCGTATCATAGCCTGAGCGTTATTGAAACTTCAGAAAAAAGTAGTCTCTCAATTAGTGAGTGGAAACAATCCTGCTACGATGCTATGAACGACGACTTCAACAGTCCCATCTTAATCGCCCATCTTTTTGAAGCTACCAAATTTATTAACGGATTAAAAGAGGGCAACGCAACTATCACAAGTGAAGATTTAGAAATTCTTTCAGCAACTATGAAAGCATTTCTTTTTGATGTGCTTGGGCTGGAAGATGCAACAGTTTCAGGAGATGAATCTGCTATAAAATTAGAAGGAGCCGTTGGACTGCTTATAGAACTTCGCAACCAGGCACGCTCCAATAAAGATTTTGCTACAAGTGACCGAATTCGGGATGAACTTCAGGAAGTTGGCATTCAGCTGAAAGATGGTAAAGAAGGGACCACTTTTTCACTGTCGTAAAATTTGCCCCCTTAACCCTCCCGCTAAAATAACGGATCATGCTTTAAAGGGACTCATTTAGAATTAAATGAAAAAAATACTTACATATCCTTTTATTTTTTTAATCCGTGTTTACCAGCGGGCTATTTCACCTATTTTTCCTTCCACATGTCGCTATCAGCCTACCTGCTCTCATTATGGTGTAGAGGCATTGCAAAAACACGGACTTTTAAAAGGGAGTTGGCTTACTATAAAACGTATTTTTAGTTGTCATCCCTGGGGAGGTTCAGGATATGATCCAGTGCCGGAAAAAGATGACAACTAAGCCTAGGCGCCATCTCGTCTGTTCACTAAGAATGTACGTGGTACATTTTCATAGCGTTTTATCGCCCTAAAGACGTTTAGGATATAATCCCATGCTAACAGTTTCAAAATAAAAATAGAAGCACCTCACTTTTTCCCCTAGTCAATTTCGCTATCTTTACACTTCATAAATCTACAGTATGCTACACTTTTTAAGTACCTGGAACCCAAGTGAAGGGTTAGATCTAGGTTTTTTCATGATTCGATATTATAGCCTTTCCTATGTAATTGCATTTGTTGTGGGGTGGTTTATTATGAAGCGTTTTTTCATAAAAGATAATATTTCTATGGAAAAACTGGATAGTATTTTCATTTATATGGTTTTGGCTATTCTAATAGGTGCAAGATTAGGGCACGTAGTTTTTTACGAAACTGAATTGCTTTGGGAGGATCCACTTTCTGTAATACTGCCTTTTAAAACGGTGCCCGAATTTGAATTTACAGGTTTTAGGGGTCTCGCAAGCCACGGTGCAGCTATTGCCATTGTCATAGCGCTTATAATGTATAACCGTAAAATGCTTAAAAAACCTACCTTGTGGATTTTTGATCGCGTGGTGATTACTGTCGCTATTGGCGGTGCGTTTGTTCGTTTGGGTAATTTTATAAATTCTGAAATCGTTGGAAAACCTTCTGGAGAATATCCTTTAGGAATTAAAATGCTTCGCCATGATATCTATCCTTCTGAAGCTATAAAAGTAACCGGGATAAAAGATGTGAACAAGGCCTATGATGCCATTGCAAATAATCCTCAGTTTGCCGAAATTCTAGCCACCGTACCAGACCGTCACCCAACACAGTTGTATGAGGCTTTAGGGTACATCATTACATTTTTAGTCTGCTGGTTTATCTATTGGAAAACTCCGAATAAAAAATATGTTGGCTATATTTTTGGATGGTTTTTAATCCTCTTATTTATGACGCGTTTTATAGTCGAATTCTATAAAATTGCTCAGGTTGATGCACGTGATGTTTGGATGTTGAATACCGGACAAGTGCTTAGTATTCCGTTTATAATCGCTGGGTTTTATATTTTATGGCAATCGAAGAAAAATGTCTATACAGAAGACGGTACTACTGAATAAACTATTTGAAAATGAAAAAGCTACTCTATGTATTTGCAGGTATTGCATTGCTACTTTCTGCTGGAAGTTGTAAAGAAACTCCCAAAGAAGATACAAAAGTTTTAACCAAGGATATCGCTTTCACCAAAGAAGCCAATGGGGTTTTAAAGAAAGCTAAAACCGATAGCATTATTGCCACATTAGAATTGGAAATTGCCGAAGGTGACTATGAAACCCAAACCGGATTAATGTATCGAAAAAGCATGTTACCTAACCGCGGGATGCTCTTTATCTTTCCAAACGAGCAACCCCGAAGTTTTTATATGAAAAATACAGAGTTTGGCTTAGATATTATCTACCTCAATGCTAAAAATGAAGTGGTAAGCATTCAAAAAAATGCACAGCCGCTGGATCAAACCTCCTTACCATCTGAAGCTCCTGCAACTTATGTACTGGAAGTAAATGCTGGGCTAAGCGACCAATGGGGCTTGGAAGCTGGGGATTTTTTGGTTTGGAAAAAGGATTAATTTATCTTGTTCCAATACTTCTTACGACACAGGAGGTTTTTTATACCGTAACAATAAAATTGAACAGCAATTAGCTAGAACTTTTATAGATTGCCATACGTACTCCAGAAGACCTTGAAGTATTAATTTTATGCAATTTTTATAGATATAATAGATGCATTGCACAGAAAAAACGCATAGTAATCGTTCATGAATGTTAATAATAAGACGGTTCCGAATTTATTTAATACGAAGTTAAAGACACCTATAGCGTCTTCATATAATTTTTGATAAGGCATTTTTTACAGATGCAAAAAAACACGCCAAGCAACTCCTTATAACCAGTAAAGTAATACAATAAAAAAGCCCACTCTTTACACAAGAGCGGGCTTTCAGTATATAAAAAAGTTTAGAATTAAATCTATGCGATTAACGCTTCATCTTCCTCTTCTTTCTTTTCGGTTAAATCGATTCCTCTTTTCTTCACCGTATCAAAGAATACTGGTGTTGCGATGAACAAGGATGAGTAGGTACCTACAATCACACCCACAATTAATGCGAAGATTAATCCACGAATAGATTCGGCTCCTATAAAGAAGATACATAACAATACTATCAACGTAGTGATAGAGGTGTTCAATGTACGACTCAACGTGCTATTCAAGGCACTGTTAATAATGCGGTTCATTTTCCAACCTGGGTGCTCATTAAAGAACTCTCGAATACGGTCAAACACTACCACGGTATCATTCAGCGAGTATCCAATTACGGTTAAGATTGCCGCAATAAAACTCTGGCCAATCTCCATACTAAACGGCATAAACTGGTGTGTTAACGAGAAGATACCCAATACGATTAATACATCATGGAATACCGCCGCAACAGCACCTAAACTAAATTGCCATCTTCTAAAACGAAGTAAGATGTACAAGAACACTACTACAAGCGATCCTAATACTGCCCAGAAAGACGATTTTTTAATATCATCTGCAATGGTTGGACTTACTTTGTAGTACTCCATACGCCCTGCGACCTTATTGTCGTCGTCTGCCTTAAATTGCTCTAAGGTCATCGTTGCAGGAAGGTTAGGCTTTAACGCTTCAAACAAGGTTGCTTCCACTTCGTTATCTACAGAGGCACTTGTTTCGTCTACTTTATATTTGGTAGTAATTTTTAATTGGTTATCAGACCCATAGGTTTTAGCTTCGGCACTTTCAAACACAGTGATTAAGTCACTTTCGATTTCAGAAGGATTTACATCCTTATCAAAACGAACAGTATATGTTCTACCTCCAACAAAATCCACACCTTGATTCAACCCAATTGTAAATAATGAACTCAAACTAATAAGTATTAAAATTCCAGAAATTACATAAGCAATCTTACGCTTTCCTAAGAAATCGATATTTACATTCTTGAACAAGTTTTTGGTCATTGATGTAGAACACGGTAATGGTTTCCCATTTTTTGTATAACGATCTATAAACAATCTTGTAATAAAGATGGCAGTAAATAATGATGTTACAATACCAATTAATAAGGTAGTTGCAAATCCTTGTATAGGTCCTGTACCAAATACTAATAAAATAAGACCTGTAAGTCCTGTGGTAATGTTGGCATCTAAAATAGAAGAAAGTGCGTTTCTAAAACCATCGTTAATGGCATCACGCTGCGCTTTTCCTTTAGCGAGCTCTTCCCGTATTCTTTCAAAAATAAGTACGTTTGCATCTACCGAAATACCAATGGTTAATACAATACCTGCAATACCAGGAAGCGTTAATACAGCTCCAAGTCCTGCTAATATTCCGAAGATAAACAAGATGTTTACTACTAAGGCAACATCGGCAAAGGCTCCTGCTTTTCCGTAGTAGAAAATCATCCATAGCAATACAAAAAGAAGTGCAATCCCAAACGAAATCATACCACTATCGATAGCTTCCTGACCTAAGGTTGGCCCTACAACTTCTGCCTGAATAATATCTGCAGAAGCAGGAAGTTTACCCGCACGGAGTACGTTTGCTAAATCCTGACCCTGTAAGATGGTAAAATCACCTGTAATTTCACTACGTCCTCCTGCAATAGGTCCAGACGTTACCCCTGGCGCAGAATATACTACGTCATCCAACACAATAGCAATTTGGCTTTTATTGGTAAAGGCTTCTCCGGTCATTTCTTCCCACTTCTTGGCTCCCGTACCATTCATTTGCATACTTACAGCGACACGACCTACTTGATCGTAGGTTTGTACAGCATCTGTTACAACACCACCACTTAGAGGCGCTTCATTTTCACGGTTTCCTACCAGTGCATATAAATCTACATATTCCAGGTTTTCCTTTTCACCATCTACGGTTACTTCTCTAGTTGTTGGTAAACCCCATACAAACTTTGTATAACGTAATTCGGCTGGTAACAATTGGCGAACTTGTGGATTGTTAAGGTATCCCTTTACTGTTTCCAGATCTTTGTTTTCAATAGAAGCAATAATAGGAGAACCTGGTGCTCCAAATTGGATTCTAGATAACAACGGATTATTTACTGCTGGATCGTCTGAAGCATCTGCCTCAGTATCCTCTCCTAATAAACTTTCCAGATCGTCGTCTTCCTGTGTATTTTCAGCTGCTACTGCAGTGCTGTCTTGTGCAACATCAGTTGCTTCTTCTACTACTTCGTCAGTTGTTTCTCCTGCAATTTCAGTCGTTGGAGAAATCATTGTTTTTAATTTTGCATCTGCTTCAAACAAAAAGCTTTGGAAGCTTTCCGCTTTATGAGCTGTCCAGAATTCTAATTGTGCCGTACTCTGTAAAAGGTCCTTCGTACGTTCAATATCCTTTGCTCCTGGCAATTCAACTAAGATACGTCCAGAATTTCCTAAACGCTGTAGGTTAGGCTGTGTTACTCCAAATTTATCAATACGCTTACGCAATACTTCAAAAGCTGAAGCGATAGACTCGTCAATTTTTCTAGTGATAACAGCTTTTACTTCATCATTACTCACATTGGTACTTTCAATAGCATCTTCTAAATTTTTGTTGAAGAAGATATTCGGAGAGGCTAGCTTATTGTCACCTGGTAACGCTTCAAAAGCTTTAAAGAAGGACTCTGCATAGGTGTCCTGTGAATCCTTTTGAAGCTCATCTGCATTCGCCAACGCTTGATTAAATGCAGGGTCTTTGGTATTGTTTGCCAATCCAGACAAGATATCTTTTACCGAAACCTGTAGGATTACGTTAATACCTCCCTTAAGGTCAAGACCTTTGTTTAATTCTTTTTCTTTAGCCGTTTTATAATCTATTCCGAGCATTTGTGGCTCGTTGGTAGCATCTAGCAAATATTGTGCTTCTGCTTTTTGTCTTTCGGCAGGTTCATTCTCCGGGAAGTTGCTTTTTGCATATTCCTTCGCATCGGTTTCTACCTTATTTGCGATGTAGGTGTACGATAACTGGTACAAACTCACAATCCCGAAAAGGATAGCAAATACGGTAATTAGTCCTTTATTTTGCATTTTGTGTTGTTTTTGGGTGTTGAATTTTTATCTCGAAATTTTCGAGCGGGCAAATATATACTTTACCGCTCCATTCAACAATTAATACTACTGTTTAAATCTATTTTTTTGAAAAGCTCTCTACGGAAATAGAAGCTGTTTGTATTTTGGAACTATACTCTGAAATCATTTCAGCAATTTATACTTCGAAAAAACACAATGAGGTAAGGCTAGGATAGTTTTCTGAATGCATTTTAATTCTGAAAATCTCTTCAGAAAAATTAAACATCAGGCATCCTTTAAGACAAAGGGCCTGCCCGAACTTCGGGTATTTTGTAAGAGGTTGTGTCAATACCTAGCGCCACATCTCCATAAAGTGTATACGTTAGGTCTTCAAGAGTATTTTTTAAGTTGAAATCTACATTGGCACTCCCTAGTAAGAGTACGGGATTTACATACCATTCGTTTCCAGACTTTATCTCAAGGAGAGACCCCGTAAGGCCCATATCTGCGTCGGTTACAGTGTGTATTTCGCTTACGTTAAGCTCGTAGGTAGCCGTATTACTATCGAAAGGCTGGTTAGAAGTATCATCATGAGAAGTATAAGTGATAGGGCCTAACTGTACATTCGCTTGCTTGGAGAATACATCTTTTATAACCGCTACAGCTATGGTACTGTAATAGGTAATTTTTAAATTCCCATCAAGTGTTTTTGTTACCTGAACACCTTCAACCCCTATTGCTTTTAATTGTTTTGTGACAATAGCAATAGTATTTTCGGTTTCGTTCGCACTCACGGCGTCTACATGAAACTGAACAACAATTTCCTGGTTAGGCACAACAGTTTGCTCAAGACGTATTCCTAAGAAAGCCAGCGCAACTATTAAAACACCAATAAACCATTTCGAGTTCATGCGCCAAATATAAAAAAATAAAGACTGTATTGCTACAGTCTTTATAGATATTATGTGTTTGAAAATGTATTCCTTACAACTCCAACAATGCGTTGGTTTTACTCACGCCTTCTGCACTTTGTTTCATGTGTGCTTTTTCAGCATCGTTTAAGTCTATTTCTACTATTTTTTCAATTCCGTTTCTGCCTAGGATTACAGGGGCTCCAATACAAAGATCATTTAATCCGTATTCACCTTCCAAAAGTACAGAACATGGAAACATTTTTTTCTGGTCGCAAGCAATGGCTTGTACCAAGCCACTAACAGCTGCACCTGGTGCGTACCAAGCAGAAGTTCCTAATAATTTAGTTAATGTTGCGCCGCCCACTTTGGTGTCTTCTAGCACTTGGCTAAGTCTTTCTTCAGAAATAAATTCACTTACTGGAACACTATTTCTAGTAGCCAAACGGGTTAAAGGAACCATTCCCGTATCGCTGTGACCTCCTAATACCATTCCGTCTATATCACTAATAGGCGCTTCCAAAGCTTCGGCCAAACGGTACTTAAAACGTGCGCTATCTAAGGCTCCACCCATACCAATAATTCGGTTTTTAGGCAGTCCTGTTGTTTTATGCACCAAGTACGTCATAGTATCCATTGGGTTACTCACCACAATAATAATGGTATCTGGAGAATGCTTGATCAAGTCTGAAGAAACTGTTTTTACAATTCCAGCATTTATGCCAATCAATTCTTCGCGAGTCATTCCTGGTTTTCTCGGAATACCTGAAGTAATCACACAAATATCACTCTTAGCCGTTTTACTGTAGTCGCTGGTAGAGCCTGTTATTTTAGTATCGAAACCATTTAAAGAAGCGGTTTGCATCAGGTCCATCGCTTTTCCTTCGGCATAGCCTTCTTTAATATCCAACAATACTACTTCACTTGCAAAATTTTTAATGGCTATGTACTCGGCACAACTTGCACCTACAGCACCTGCTCCTACTACAGTTACTTTCATCTTTAATTAATTTTATGGATTATTTGAATTGGTTTTCTGCTTCATTTGAAACAAGGCACAAAAATACGATTCTTGTCATAAACAATATAATAACAAAGGGTTAAATTCCGAAATGCGTTCCAACGGTTACCGTACTATATTCTGAAATATTATAATCTGCGTGTAAGCCAAAGAAACCTAATTGCAATTTTACCCCAAGGGTAGCTCGTACTCCCGAAATTTTATTTTCTACTGAAAAAGGATTGGTAAATTCGTTGGTCGTTTCAAAAAGCGGGATTCCTCCTCGCACCCGATACGTTCCCAGTACGTCAAAATCTGATTTTCCCGTTACATACCCCAAACCGCCATACACATTAAAAACTGGCAACTTGGTAGATGCTTGCACTTGAAACACCCACGTATTGAGTTTTAAATCGAATTGCTGATTTTCACCATCAACGATATTATCGTCTGTGAAATCGTAATTAGCATTTAGGTTGTTGTAGGTAATTAATCCAGCTATGGCGATTGGAAATAACCGTTCAGCTGGCAACCACTCTGTAAACTCATGTTGAATCCCAACTCCAAAAAGACCTGTTTTCACATCTTCTCGATCAATTTTCGGAAAATAGCGCACCTTTACTTCGGTAGCTTTAAAAACGCCAATCCTACCTTGTAAAAAAGCAGTGGGCAGCACATTTACATTTACGGAAGCCAATCCCTGCGGCAATACAAACTCAACTTCTTCAGTAAGGAGGCCATTTTGTACTTCAGCAAAAACGAGAACATCTGGATTATTTTGTCCAAACCCTGTAGCGACTTGTTTAGAAGTACTCCCATCACGGAATTGCAAATTGTTGTACTCATTGGTATTTAATAGAAAGGTTTTCTTTTCGTCGTTTATAAACGTAGCATTCCCAATGATGGAAATTTCAAATTTCAAGGGTTTTTTCACTTCAGCAGATTGCGCCCAACTATTGGAGAGATTGTACATCACACCTTCGGTTGCTGGCGATATATAACCTGCCGAAAAGCGCTGTGCGTCTTCAATACCAGCCGCCAGCAAGTCTTCTAAATTTTCCTGCGCCGTTACTGAAAGGACTGAAACTGATAAAATTAGGGTTGTTACAAAATGTTTCATAGCATTTAAATTTCAACCAAAGTAAAAAATCCTACAGCCGAGACCATAGGATTTTAGGTAAGTTTAACTATTCAGAAGTTATGCATCAATATTCGCATACACTGCATTCTTCTCAATAAATTCTCTACGTGGTGGCACTTCGTCTCCCATTAACATAGAGAAAATTCTATCGGCTTCGGTACCATTATCTATGGTTACCTGACGTAAGGTTCTAAATTCCGGATTCATAGTGGTGTCCCATAGCTGAGAGGCATTCATTTCTCCAAGACCTTTATAACGTTGTATTCCTGCACTACCTCCAAATTGTTCATTCAAAGCATCACGCTCTTTATCGCTCCACGCGTATTCTTTCTTTTGTCCTTTCTTCACCAAATACAAAGGTGGTGTGGCAATATAAACGTGTCCTGCTTCAACAAGATCTTTCATATATCTAAAGAAAAAGGTTAATATTAAGGTAGAAATGTGACTACCATCTACATCGGCATCACACATTATTACTACTTTATGGTATCTTAATTTTGAAATATTCAACGCTTTACTATCTTCTTCGGTTCCAATAGTCACCCCTAATGCGGTGAAAATATTTCGTATTTCTTCATTTTCGAATACTTTGTGCTGCATTGCTTTTTCCACGTTTAGAATCTTACCACGTAAAGGTAAAATTGCCTGGAAATTACGGTCACGACCCTGTTTGGCCGTTCCCCCTGCCGAGTCTCCCTCCACAAGAAATACTTCACATTTTTCAGGATCTTGTTCCGAACAATCTGATAACTTTCCTGGTAATCCGCCACCGCTCATTACGGTCTTACGTTGTACCATTTCACGCGCTTTACGGGCTGCGTGTCGTGCCGTTGCTGCCAGAATTACTTTTTGAACAATGATCTTGGCATCATTCGGGTTTTCTTCCAAGTAATTTTCCAGCATTTCAGAAACCGCCTGACTTACCGCGCTTGTTACTTCACGGTTTCCTAGTTTGGTTTTGGTTTGTCCTTCAAATTGAGGCTCCTGTACTTTTACCGAAATAATAGCTGTTAACCCTTCACGGAAATCGTCTCCAGCAATATCAAATTTCAGCTTATCCAACATTCCAGAAGCATCTGCATACTTCTTTAAGGTTGTTGTTAACCCACGTCTAAAACCACTTAAATGCGTTCCTCCTTCGTGGGTATTAATATTGTTTACATACGAGTGTAAGTTTTCACTGTAGGAGGTATTATACACCATCGCTACCTCAACCGGCACTCCATTTTTCTCTCCTTCCATGGAAATTACACCAGCAATTAAAGGCTCACGATTACCATCCAGAAAACGAATAAATTCAGGAAGCCCTTCATCACTATGAAACGTTTCACCAATAAATTCACCTTTTTCATCTGTTTCACGTTTATCTAAAAGCGTGATGGTAATTCCTTTATTTAAAAAAGCTAGTTCACGTAAACGACTCGCCAACGTATCATAATTATACTCACGTGTTTGCTGAAATATTTGTTCGTCTGGTCTAAACGTTACAACGGTTCCTCTTTCATCTGTTTCACCAACGGGTTTTACAGGATAGAGTGGCTTTCCTCTTTCGTATTCTTGCTGATAAATTTTACCATCGCGATATACTGTAGCCGTCAAATGTTCTGAAAGAGCATTTACACAACTCACACCAACACCGTGCAATCCTCCAGAAACTTTATAAGAATCTTTATCAAATTTACCTCCAGCTCCAATTTTGGTCATTACAACCTGAAGTGCAGAAACACCTTCTTTTTTATGAATATCTACAGGAATACCACGCCCATTATCTTTGGTAGTAACCGAATTGTCCTCGTTAATCACCACACTTATGGTATCACAATGTCCTGCAAGCGCCTCATCAATAGAGTTATCTACTACTTCATATACCAAATGGTGCAATCCTCTTACCCCAACATCTCCGATATACATGGAAGGACGCATACGCACGTGTTCCATTCCTTCCAACGCCTGAATATTTTCAGCACCGTAATTACTTTTATCTTGTTCTTTGCTCATATAAAAATAGGTTGTTTGTCTTCAAATTTTCACTAACGAACAAATATAACCAAACCACCAATAAAACAGGCTGTTTTCACGTTTTTAAGCCCTTAAGTTATTAACAAATTATTGTGGAAAAAATATGGGTTTTGAGATATAAAGTCGGCGCTTTTTTTTCGCTGAAATTTCTTTCTGAATTCATAGTAAACAGGTTCATTCAGACCGCCTGTTAGTTCATTCCGAACGAAACGACCAAAACGGCATTACTTTTGCTTTTTATTAACGTAAATACAAGGCACAACAAGTATCTTTAACCCTATAAATTAAATAAAAACTCATGAAAAACAAATTCCTCTCCACAGCATTAATTGCGCTAGCCGTATTATTCACTTCAAACATGGATGCGCAAAAATTCTCAGACCTTGACAAAAGTCCGATGGACATAGCAGCGTATCCGTCAAATTACAGAGAGAGCAACAAACTCGTAAAAGTTGCTTATAGTAGACCACAATTAAAAGAACGCCCCTTAAGCGAATTAACTCCTGAAGGAAAAGTATGGAGAACTGGCGCTAACGAAGCAGCCGAAATCACCTTATACCAAGCTATGAAGATTGGTGACAAAATAGTTCCAGCAGGAACCTATTCTTTGTTCACAATACCAGGCGACACTACCTGGACTGTTATTTTAAGTTCAGATGTTAATGTGTGGGGTGCTTACAGCTATAATGAAGCAAACGATATTGTAAGAACAACCGGAAAAGTTACGAAAGGCGATGATGCCCTAGAAGCTTTCAGTATTGCATTTGAAGAAGCAGAAGGTGGCGTACATATGTTCCTTGGATGGGGAACTATGCGAGTAGCGGTTCCTTTTATGTCGGTTCCAATGTAGTCCCCTAACCCCCTAAAGGGGAATTTATTAGGAAATCACAAAACTAAAATCCCAAATTTCACCCCCAACCCCCTAAAGGGGTAGTAAAGGTTGAAGTTTGGGGTTTTCTATTGAGACATAAAATCTTTATTCCCTCTTTAGAGTCTGCCCCGTTATTTTAGCGGGAGGACTAGGGGGCACTACGGAATGTTGAGATACTTATGTGTTTGTAGAGACACCACCCACTTAGGGTCGTTCATTACGTATTCCACGATGGCAGGAATCATTTTATCGCGTTTGCTCCATTCGGGCTGCAGATAAAGCTTACAATCTTTCGAAACTTTAGCAGCTTGTTCTTCAGCAAAGCGGAAATCGTCGTTGTTGTAGATGATCACCTTCAACTCATTAGCTGCCTTATAGACTTCTGGCGTTGGTAATTTCATTTTTTTTGGAGAAAGGCAAATCCAATCCCAAGTACCGCTTAATGTATACGCACCCGAAGTTTCAATATGGGTGTCCATACCTTTTTCTTTCAGCAAAGAGGTTAGTGGACCCATATCCCAAGTTAACGGTTCACCCCCTGTAATTACAATGGTTTTGGAATATTTTGCGGCATTTTCGGCGATGGAAGTAATCTCGGTGGGCGGATGAATATTCGGGTTCCAGCTTTCCTTTACATCACACCAATGGCATCCCACATCGCAACCTCCCACGCGTATAAAATACGCAGCAGTTCCTTTGTGATATCCTTCTCCCTGAATGGTATAAAACTCCTCCATTAATGGGAGCATGGTACCTTTTTCAACTAGTTCTTGTACTTCGGTTTTCATTGGGACAAAGGTAGTAATGAGTTTGCAGTTTTCAGTAGCAGTTGGCAGTAACTTTTACAAAACATACTTCCTGCTATTTATTTATACTGCGAACTGTTAACTGCTACTGCTTACTGGCGACAGCCACCACTTCAATTTCAATCTTAGCACCTCTTGCCAGCGCTTCTACTGCAAAGGTAGTGCGGGCGGGCTTATGGGACAGATATTGAATGTATATATCATTAAATGCTTTAAAATCATTTATGTCATCCAGTATCACGGTAACCTTTACCACATCTTTAAAATTGAGTCCGTGCACAGACAACACATCCCGAATATTTTCGAAAGCCTGTTTTGTCTCGGCCTCTATACCACCTTCCACCAATTCGCGAGTATAATGATCCATCCCAATCTGTCCAGATAGATACAACATATTCCCAACCTGAACGACATCGCTAAAGGGAGCGTCCTGCTTTTTTGGTTCGTGGGATTTGTGGAAAATTGGGGCTTCTGGTTTTTCGAATGTAACTGTTGAAATAATTTCTTCTTTATCTTCTTTATGCTCCTTACAACCTAAGAAACAGCATAGAATGAAGGCCCATAAGGCAAGGCTAATAATTTTCATAATTGTGTCTTAAAATTTCAATTAAAATACGGAATATTTCAGAAGCTACGGTACAATGCGTATTTTTATGCCCAATTTCAACCACATGGCAAACCAACAGGAATTTTTTGATCATATCACTAAAGGATATACTAGTAAGGGCGACTCCATTACTTTGGGAGCAGCGATGCTAGATGGCGAAACCATTACCAATGCATTGGTAAACGTTCCACTAAAAACTTTGAATCGTCACGGATTAATTGCTGGTGCCACAGGAACGGGAAAAACAAAAACACTACAAATACTTGCCGAAAATCTTTCAGAAAAAGGAATACCTGTTTTACTGATGGATATGAAAGGAGATTTAAGTGGAATTGCACAACCAAGCCCTGGACATGCAAAAATTGACGAACGCCACGAGAAGATTGGAATTCCGTTTAACGCACAAAAATTCCCTGTTGAAATTTTAACGCTTTCAGAACAACCAGGCGTTCGACTAAGAGCTACTGTAAGCGAATTTGGACCTGTACTGATTTCAAGAATCCTGAATGTTTCTGAAACACAGGCTGGAATCATTTCAGTACTTTTTAAGTATTGTGACGATAACAAGCTACCTCTACTAGATTTAAAAGACTTCAAAAAACTATTACAATATGCCACAGGCGACGGGAAAGCGGAAATAGCCGAACAATACGGCCGTATCTCTCCAGCATCTTCTGGCGCCATCCTTCGGAAAATTGTAGAGCTGGAACAACAAGGAGGTGACTTATTTTTTGGAGAAAAATCCTTTGATACAGACGATCTGCTTCGGATAGATGAAAATGGGATGGGCTACATAAATATTGTTCGCTTAACCGATATTCAGGATCGTCCCAAACTGTTTTCAACCTTTATGCTTTGTATGTTGGCCGAAATATACAGCACCTTCCCCGAACAAGGCGATAGTGGCAGACCCGAACTCGTTATTTTTATAGACGAAGCCCACCTCATCTTTAAAGAAGCTAGTGATGCATTACTTGACCAAATTGAAAGTATTGTAAAACTCATTCGTTCCAAAGGAGTAGGAATTTATTTTGTAACCCAAAACCCAACCGATGTGCCAGACGCGGTGCTAAGTCAGTTAGGATTAAAGATTCAGCATGCGTTGCGAGCGTTTACGGCGAAAGATAGAAAAGCCATAAAATTGACTGCTGAAAATTATCCAATTTCAGAATATTACAAGACAGACGAGGTATTGACCTCCTTAGGAATTGGAGAAGCTTTGGTAAGTGTATTAAATGAAAAAGGAATTCCGACGCCATTAGCGGCAACCATGTTGCGTGCCCCAATGAGCCGTATGGATGTATTGACAGAAGATGAGCTGAAGGATTTGCTTGGAAAGTCAAAAATTAGTACAGCCTATAATGAGGAAATAGATCGTGAGAGTGCCTATGAAATGCTGAACAAAAAAATAGAAATCGCACATAAAGAAGAAGCAAAAGAAAAAGCTGAGGAAGAAAAAGCCGCTGCAAAAAGAGCTACTTCCAGAAGAAGCTCCTCTTCTAGCAGAAGTAGAAGTTCCAGTAAAGGTGCCTTAGAAAAAATGCTTACAAGCCCAACAATTATTAGAAGTGTATTAGGGATCTTAAGCAAACTTATAAAATAAAACCAAGCGTACAGAAATAAGAGTATAACACAATTAAGATAAAAGAATAAACTAAAATGAAAAAGACCCTATTATTTGCCGCCTTAGCTACTATGCTTTTTGTGCAATGTGAAGAAGAAAAAGATCCGTTTGCAATTACGAATGGAGCTATTGGCCCGTTGACGAAAAAAACGCAAATGAAGCAAGTAGATTCCATTTTTGCACAAGATAGCATTGTAAGGTTAAATCCTGTTACCGGTGCTATTGAAACACAAGGCGAAGTGGAGATTTATGACAAAGACGGTACAAAACTTTTATTACTTTCGCCTTATGACGAAAGTGATCCAACGTCTCAAATCGCGAACATTCAGATTTTTGATGCACGGTATAAAACCGACAAAGGATTAACTAATGCCAGTACCTTTAAAGATGTAAAAGCCAACTATGAGATTGAGGGAATTCAAAATGCAATTAACTCTGTAGTTGTATTCTTAAAAGGAACCGATTTGTACTTAACGATAGACAAGAAACAATTACCCGAAGAAGTGCGCTACAACTTTAACCAAAAGATAGAAGCCACTCAAATTCCGGATACTGCCACGTTTAAATATTTTATGATGGGTTGGGATGCTGGAGAGGCTATTGAGATTCAGGAAGGAGATATTTAGAAATAATTTCTAAATTCCAAAAACATAAATACCTAAAAACAGAGCTGCTATCGTAGCTCTGTTTTTTTATTCTACAATCAGTTGTTTCACCAAGGTTCCTTTTATGTGAGGTAGGGTTACAAAATACAAACCAACCGTAAGATTTTATAGTTACTAATGAATTTCGGGACAAAAAGAGGCACATCAAATGATCAATAAAAGTTTTCTGCTCCTAACATTTTGTTAAGCACTTACCGACTTTAAAGTATTTCTCCTACTTTTAATCCCATAACCAATAACAAAAAATATTATGATTAAAATTTTAGGACTTATCTTAACAATAGCTGGTGGTATTGCACTTATTATGGGTGTTTTAGGAGTTTTTGGTAGCTTTGAAACCGGTTTGAGCCCTTGGGCTTTAATGATTCTTGGTGTTGTTTTCTTTTTCGCCGGTATTGGATTATTAAAATATCGTAAAGACACCGACAATAAAGATGTAGAATAGCATGGAAAGGCCTAGTATTAAAAACGAAGAACAATATGACGCCTTAAGAGAGAAAGGGTACAGCCAAGAAAAGGCTGCCCGTATCGCTAACACTCCAAACGCTGGCAAAAAAGGAGGTAAGGCAAGCGACTACGAAGACCGAACGAAAAAAGAACTATACGACCAAGCTAAAAACGTTGGTATAGAAGGCCGTTCCAAAATGAACAAGAGAGAACTAATTCACGCTTTACGAAATAATTAATAGATGCAACAACTCCACCCCTTCCATTTAGCCATACCCGTAAACTCCCTTGAACCTAGCAGAACTTTTTACAGGGAAACCTTAGGATGCGAAGAAGGCCGAAGTAGTGACCATTGGGTAGACTTCAACTTTTTTGGACACCAATTGGTTTTACATGTTAAAGAATCTTCCGAAGCAAACTCAGAAAATAGTAATCCTGTAGATGGTAAAGAGGTACCCATTCCACATTTTGGAGTGGTTTTATCTATGGAACAGTTTGAAACACTGGGCAACACATTAAAAGAAAAGGGCATTACTTTTATTATTGAACCGTATATTCGGTTTCAGGGAAAAACCGGGGAACAGGCTACCATGTTTTTTAAAGATCCTTCAGGGAATGCGCTGGAGTTTAAAGCCTTCAAAAACAGAAACCAACTTTTTGCTAGCTAACCGATGAAAACTTCTATAAACCCAAAAATTATACGTCAAATATTTATTCTCCTACTCATTCTGTTGATGGGTACGTTAATTTTTCGCGAACTTATTCCTTATCTCTCGGGAGTTTTAGGAGCCATCACTTTCTATGTATTACTTAGAAAATGGATGGCGAAATTGGTAAAACGTGGCTGGAAATCAGAATTAGCAGCTACCTTACTTATGCTCCTTTCTTTTGTTGGCATATTACTTCCCGTAGCAGGAATCGTTTTAATGCTGGGAAATAAAATTGGTAGTGCTGTTAAAAATTCAGAAAAAGTTACGAAAGCTGTAAAAGAACAAGTTGGGAACTGGGAAGATAAATTAGGATATGATTTAAGTTCTCAGATAGATGTTTCTGCGGTTTCAGGTTGGTTGTCGGATAACCTTCAGAGCTTAGCGGGGAGTACTTTTGATATGTTTATAGCTATTGGACTTATGTATTTTATGCTGTATTACATGTTAACAAATCGTAGAGAACTTAAAGAATCTCTTTTTGAGTACATTCCAATTAGTAAAGCTAATCTCAAGAAAATTGGTGATGAGTCGCACGCAATGGTTCGTTCCAATGCACTAGGCATCCCTATGGTTGCAGTAGCTCAAGGAATCATAGCCCTTATCGGTTTTTTTATATTTGGTATTGAAAATCCATTCTTTTGGTTTGTTATTGTTACTATTGGCTCTATGATTCCGTTTGTGGGGACACTAATCGGTATTTTACCTGTATTTATCCTTACGCTTTCCAGTGGAGATAATTTTCAAGCCTGGGGTATTCTAATCTATGGCTTTGTAGTAGTAGGATCTACCGACAATATTATCAGGCTGTATGTTTTAAAAAAATTAGACAATGTACATCCTTTAGTAACACTTATAGGTGTGATAGTTGGGGTACCGTTGTTCGGATTTATTGGTCTTATTTTTGGACCACTACTCATTAGTTTATTTATGATTGTGATGCGAATCTACAAACGCGAATATGGTAAAACACAGCCAGACGACGATCCAGATTTATAACTATGTTTCAGAAATTTAGCCATACAAAGTTTCCGCCAGAAGTAAAGCCCATTTTGGTTTGGGACGGCGAATGTGGTTTCTGCAAGTATTGGGTAACTCGTTGGAAGCGAATTTCAGAAAATAAAATCCATTTTAAAACCTATCAGGAAGTCGCTCTGCAATTTCCAGATATTCCTATAAAAGAATTTAAAAAGGCTTCGCGGTTAATCACACCAGAAGGCACCGTACATAGTGGCCCAGACTCGGCGTATATGAGCTATTATATCGCCAACCCAAAATCGCCCTGTCATTATTGGTATGTTACTTATACCTGGTTTACCAAACTTAGTGATCACGGTTATAATTTTATTGCTAAGCATAGACGTATTTTCTTCAAAATCACAAAAGTAATGTTGGGATCAAATCCGCTCTCGTTTACATATTATTGGGTCTTGTATTGCTTCGGAATTATTTTGCTCTTTTTTTTATTACTGAAATTTTTATAACAAAATTTTAAAACAGAAGCCCGCTCCTAAATAGTATCTTTATTAAAAATTAAATTATATGTTTTTCAGCAAAAAGAAAGAAGAGGATAAGAATATAGTCGAAAAGAAAATCGACGACGTTTATATGGAAGAAAAGGTTTCTGAAATTAACGAAGGTGATGTAGAAATTTTACTGGATAATGAGGAACAGATTTCTAAAAAACTAGCTGGTGCCAATTCCTTGAGTAAATATGTAGAATTAGGCAAAATTATGTTTGGTATGGTTAAAGATATGAAGCGTGGTGCCTACACTAGCGTACCGTGGTTTGTAATTGGAACTATTGTTATGGTTTTATTGTACATGCTAAACCCAATGGACCTAGTTCCAGATTTTATCCCAGGCGTTGGCTACATAGACGACCTTGCCGTGCTTTCATTAGGGATGGGATGGATAGAAACCGATGTCCACAAATACCTGGATTGGAAGCTTTCTGAAAAAAGAGATGCCTAAATATTTTCAAGCCTTTCTTGTACCATCTCTCGATAGCCTCTACTTATAGCAATTGCATTATTATTTAGTATTACCAGCTCATTTGTATAGCTCTCTATTTTTGAAATAGCAACAACCGAAGAACGATGTACCCGCAAGAATTTAGCAGACGGCAACTTCGTTAAAACATTCTTCATCGTTTCTCTTGTAACATAAGTCTTCTGCACAGTATGTAACTTTATATAATCCCCGAAACTTTCGACATACAACAGCGTTTCAAAATCTATTTTTACCATTTTCCGGTCACATCTAAAAAAAGTAAAATCGTATGATTCCTGAGTATTTTCAACAGCTTTCAATTCCTGAAATTTCTGTAATGCCATCGCAAAACGCTCCAATGAAATAGGTTTTACTAAGTAGTCTAAGACATTCATTTCGAAACCTTCTACCGCATACTCCCTGTAAGCCGTTGTGAATATAATGGTAGCTTTATTCCCAATAGCTTTTGCAAACATAAGCCCTGTGACTTCTGGCATATTAATATCCAGAAAAATAAGATCTACTGTATGTGAATGCAAGGCTGAAAAACCTTCGGCTGCATTTTTACAACTCGCTACAATAGTATACCCTTCCATTTTAGAAAGATGACGCTCTATCACTTCGCGCGCCATGGGTTCGTCGTCTATAATCAGCACGCTATGTTGCTTCATTTTCATAAGTAATAATGAGTTTTAAAGTGAATAACGTTTCGGTTTTATGCGTAGCGAGTTCAAAAGAATTTGGATAGAGTGTCTCTAAACGTTTCCGACTATTCTGGAGGCCAATACCGTGATTGCTTGTGTGTTCTTTTTTAGCATTTAAGGTATTTTCAATAGTAAACAAAAGTGATGTATTTGTGACGCTTAGTTGTATGGAAATATCCAAAAAAGCATCTTCTCTTCCACCGTGTTTAAATGCATTCTCAATAAAGGCCATAAAAAGCATGGGCGGCACCTGAATATCTGATTGAATGTCTTTTTCAAAATTGATTCGCATTGTTTCCTTAAACCGAATACTTTCCAAACCAATATAGGATTCTATATAGGTTACTTCGTCATAAATGGAGACGGTTGGCTTTTCTATTTGATGGAGCACATAATCCAGCAAATTTGAAAGTTTCAAGACAAGTGCAGGAGTTTCTTTGGACTCTTTTAGCGCAAATGCATACACCGTGTTAAGCGTATTGAACAAAAAATGTGGATGTATTTGTTGCTTTAAATAGTACAGTTCTTTCTGTTTTAAATCCAACTTACTTTCTAATACTATATTCTGGAGTTCTTTATTTTTATGGATCGCTTGGTAATTGTATCGCAGTAAATTCATAAAGCTCACTACACCCACCACCAAATAAACGAGGATAAATACGAATAAAAAGTTTCGTGTAAGTAGCGGCAATGCTTCAAGTTTGAAATTATCCTTAAACAGAAAACTGAAAAAAACAATTAAGATGATTAAAAACAAAGATCCAATAATTGTATAAAGACTATAGAGTATAAATTCTATGTACTTTTTAGGCAAAAGATACTTGGGGATTAGCTCATACGAAAACAGATAGGTTGCAGCAATACTTACGGGTAAAAGACAGGCTGAAAACCAAAGTACAAATGTTTCATTCTGTGTGTTGTAACTAAAAAAATACACATAGAACGACCACACAAGCACCCATAATACTATATGAAATGGAGCAAATTTAAATTTTTTAAGCAACAACGATAGCATATCACAAAGATGGACAAATTCTTATAATCCTACCATTTTTTGAGACAGACAACAGATTTAACAGGCAGAATAACTGCGCTTCATATAAAAAACCGAAAACCTCTTTATATTGGTGTTTAGCTACCCAAACAAACCCGTTGGTCGCATTCTTAACTTTTAAGGATGAATAACTGGTATTTTCGTTGCCACAATCAAGACAATACAATCTAATTACAAATGAATGAGAACATTTAAACACATCACACTTATAGTTCTTGCTGCTCTGTTATGGACGGCTTTTATAGGTTATGGATTTATAAACGGATTTCTATTAAAGCCCATTACATCCAAAAAAACTTCAGAAGCATTTATAGAAGCTACCAAAGAAAAAATAAAAGAGGAATTTGTTGGGAACGTAGCGATGACGTTGTTAGAAAATGGAAAAGTTTCAGAAGAGTTCTTTTACTCAGTCGACCAACCTGTAGATAAAAATACCGTATTCCCAGTTGCTTCCATTAGCAAATGGGTCACATCTTTTGGAATATTAAAATTAGTGGCACAAGGTAGATTAGATTTGGATAAACCCGTGGATATTTATCTTACGAGATGGCATCTGCCCGAAAGTGAATTTGACAATAAAAAAGTGACCATTAGAAAATTACTGTCCCATTCCTCAGGTTTAATAGACGATCTTGGTTATGAAGGTTTTACAGTTAATGAAACGGTACAAACACTTGAAGAATCGTTAACTAAAGCAGCTGACGCACCTTATTCTAATGGCGTTGCAAAAGTTGGCTATGAGCCAGGAACTGGATATATGTATTCAGGAGCAGCTTACACACTATTGCAATTGGTGATTGAAGAAGTTACCGGTAAAACCTTTCAAGAATATATGACGGAAGCAGTTTTTGAACCTTTGGAAATGAACAATTCAACCTTTGTTCGAAGCGAAAAACCACAGCTTCAGTTCGCTAAAATATATAAAGATGATGGTACAACAAGACAGTTCAATACGTTTACTGCTCTTGCAGCAGCTTCTTTGAATACCTCAACTTCAGATTTATCTAAATTTTTATTGGCAAATGTATCACGCAATTCAGTTCTTTCAGAAGAGCTTATTACAAAAATGAGCACCCCAGAAACCTTTATTAATAAGATTGGAGTGTATGGATTGGGACCACATCTGTATAGTCAAAACGACGAGAACTCAGTGATTATAGGACACGACGGAAGCGGAAATAACGCAATAAATACAGCCGCTAGAATTGATCTGAAATCAAAAAGTGGCATCATCATTTTAGAAACAGGTAATCATAACCTAGCCTCATCTATCGCAGACGAGTGGATTTTCTGGAAAGCAGGAATTGGAGATTATGTGGTAATGCAACGCAACAAACCTTATGTACTAACTTTGTTGGTAATTGGGTATGTGAGTATTTTACTTCCATCTATTTTTATCATCAGAAAAAAGAACAAAAAACGAAGCATACATATTAAAAAGTAATCTTATGAGAATTCCACTAAACATTATCAGCGACGGCGGCCCATTTTTTATGATTCCTCTTATTCTATTTATTTTCTTACTAATTATACTGTGTATAGTAGCCATACGTAAAGTAGAGACCCGAGAAAAATACACAAAACTTATTTCCCACGTGAGTCTGTTTGCATTGGTCTGGGGATTCTTGGGGTCTACTATAGGATTAATACAGGGCTTTGACGCTATACAAAGTGTTGATGATATGTCTAACGGAATGATGGCTGGCGGATTAAAAATAGCATTACTCACCACACTTTTTGGTCTCATTACTTTTTTAATAGGACGTTTCTGTATGATTCTAATTACGCTGAAATCTAAATAAACAAGTATAAAAAAGCAAGGGTACTGAAAGGTTTTAAAAATGGGGGTATCACCTTGTTCGTAAGTCTATTGGGAAGTCTCTATTGTATTCCGAAGCCTTCCAACAATATAATTTACAGAAAGACCGAAAAGATTTTCACGTTCTGAAAGTTTAATAACAGGTCCCACAGCGATGCCATGGTGTTGCGAGAGGCAAAATTCCACTTTGGGCTGAATTATAAAAAAGACAGCGGTACTGTTTTCAGTATCGAAAGTATAGTTGGAAACTAATCCAAATGCACTTCCTGTATCTTCAAAATTTGTTGCAAAATTAGAAAAGGAAACTCCTACGCCACCTAAGATATTAAACCGTGTTTTGGGATGATTTTTCAGTTCTAAAATTTTCCCGAAAGATGCGTGAACTATAGTATAAGTATCTTTTGCTGAAGAAAGTCCTAATGTAAAAAAATCGAAGGTACCAGCCTGATAGTCGCTGGGTCTTTCTTCGGCGTTACTAACAAGCGCTTTATAGCCTACTTGTAGCACATATTTACTTGGAAAAACATACGTTCCAGCAAGTGTGAAACCCCCATAATTTCCACCCTCGGCACCAAATTGTCCATAAATAAATGGTTTTTGTTCCTTTTCCTGTGCCCATGCAGAAGTTGCAATACATACAAAAAGTAAAAAATAAACTGGTAGGTTTACTAGTTTATTGACCCCCATTACTGCGCACGCTGTTCTCTCGCCAAAAGTGTATTCTTCAACAACATTGCAATGGTCATTGGACCAACACCACCAGGAACGGGTGTAATAAAACTTGCTTTTTTACTCACGTTTTCAAAATCTACATCGCCTACAATTCGGTAGCCTTTTGGCGCATCTTCGTCTTCTACGCGTGTGATTCCAACATCTATAACAACAACGTCATCTTTTACCATTTCAGCTTTTAAGAAATTAGGAACTCCCAATGCCGAAATCACGATATCTGCCTGTGAAATAATCTGTGTTATGTTTTTTGTGTTACTATGTGTCAAGGTAACCGTACTATTCCCCGGCCAACCTCTACGGCTCATCAAGATACTCATGGGACGGCCTACAATATGACTTCTCCCTATTACTACAGTGTGTTTTCCTTTGGTATCTACATCATACCGTTCCAACAATTCTAAAATTCCGAAAGGCGTCGCAGGAATAAATGTACTCATATCCAACGCCATTCTTCCAAAGTTTTCGGGATGGAAACCATCTACATCTTTACTTGGATCTACAGCCATCAATACTTTTTGAGTATTAATCTGCGGAGGCAAAGGCAACTGAATGATAAATCCGTCTATGTCTTCATTCTGATTTAATTCTTCTATTTTTTGAAGCAGTTCAATTTCTGAAGTAGTATGCTTCATTCGCACCATCGTACTTTCAAAACCAACACGTTCGCAAGCACGAACTTTACTTCCCACATAAGTTAAACTAGCCCCATCATCTCCAACAATAACGGCAGCAAGATGCGGAACCTTTTCACCATTAGCCTTCATCTTATCGACTTCGACTTTTATTTCGTCCTTAATGTCGTTGCTTATTTTCTTTCCGTCTAGTATTGTCATTTTCAATTGGTATGCAGTAGCAGTGGCAGTGGCAGTTTTATTCTGTATGCACTCCAAATTTACCTGGATTGTTAATCATATAATTTATTAGTTTACCAACTTCTAAACTTTCATTGGTTAACGATGTAAATACTTCCTTATTTATATATTCACAAGCATGAGCAAATTGCAACCAAACTTGTGTTTCAGAATTCTCGGAATCGCTATCTGTAAGTTTACTTATGAAATGCCTTTCATATCTTCTTTTTCTATATGCTTCGGCAATGTTTGCACACACAGATCGCGAACTTCTTCTAATTTGATCAGTCAGAGAATATGTTTCTTCTTTCGGAAAAGATTTCGACAATTCTTGAATCTTCATCGATAAATCAAAGCCCTTTTTATATGCCAGAAGATTCTTAAATGCCATAAAAGAATAATTTATAAAATATTTTTTATACTGCAACTGCCACTGGTTACTGCCACTATAAAGCGCTCCGCGCTATTTCATCTTCCCCATCATTTGCATCATCTTTCGGCCTCCGCCGCCTTGCATCATCTTCATCATTTTGCTCATCTGGTCAAATTGTTTCATTAACTGGTTCACCTCTTGTACCGAAGTACCACTCCCCTTCGCTATTCTTTTCTTTCGGCTGCCGTTAATTACAGACGGAGAGCTTCTTTCTTCGGGAGTCATACTATGGATAATCGCTTCAATACCTTTAAAGGCATCATCGTCAATATCTACATCTTTTAGGGCTTTTCCGGCGCCAGGAATCATCCCGATCAAGTCCTTCATACTCCCCATTTTCTTTACTTGTTGAATCTGCTTGATAAAATCGTCAAAACCAAATTGATTTTTAGCGATCTTTTTCTGCAATTTTCTTGCTTCTTCTTCATCAAACTGCTCCTGGGCTCTTTCCACAAGAGAAACAACATCTCCCATCCCCAAAATACGGTCTGCCATACGAGCTGGGTGGAATACGTCTATCGCATCCATCTTCTCGCCGGTACCAATAAATTTAATGGGTTTGTTTACAACACTTTTAATTGAAATAGCGGCACCACCACGGGTATCACCATCTAATTTGGTTAAGACTACCCCGTCAAAATTAAGGATGTCGTTAAAGGCTTTTGCGGTGTTTACAGCATCCTGACCCGTCATAGAATCTACCACAAACAAGGTTTCGTCTGGAGTAATCGCTTTGTGTACGTTGGCGATTTCATCCATCATTTCTTTGTCTACAGCCAATCGACCTGCCGTATCGACAATTACCACATTGTGACCATGTTGTTTTGCGTATGCAATAGCGTTGGTAGCAATAGATACAGGATCCATATTACCTTCTTCGCTATACACCTCTACCTTTATCTGCTCACCCACTACGTGTAGCTGGTTAATTGCCGCCGGACGGTATACATCACAGGCAACGAGTAAAGGTTTCTTGGTCTTTTTTGTTTTAAGGAAATTGGCCAGTTTACCAGAAAAAGTAGTTTTACCACTACCCTGCAAACCAGACATTAAAATAACACTTGGCGAACTTTTAAGTGTAATACCAACGGTATCACCCCCCATTAACTGGGTAAGTTCGTCCTTTACAATTTTCACCATTAACTGCCCTGGTTGCAGGGTCGTTAATACATCTTGTCCTAGCGCTTTTTCCTTTACACGATTGGTAAATTCCTTGGCTGTTTTAAAGTTAACATCGGCATCCAGTAGGGCGCGGCGTACTTCTTTTAAAGTTTCGGCTACGTTTACTTCGGTAATGCTACCGTGCCCTTTTAATACGTGGAGGGCTTTATCTAGTTTATCGCTAAGATTATTGAACATGGTCTTTTGTCATTTTTAGGATTTCTCTATCGCGCAAACGCTTTAGAGAATTAAAGATGCAAAGATACAAATTGAAGGGCTTGTAGCAAAGTGAGCGAGTCACTATTCTAGCCCTGTCAACAACAATAAATTATCGGCTGTTTCTTCGTGAATTTCGGCGGTTCCCGCTGGCACTTTTAGAAGCATTTCCAGATGGTTTTTTACCTCTTGAACTCTGTCGCCCACGCTGATTGGCAGCTTTGTTTTCAGCTTTCTTATCTAAGACATCTTGTAGTTTTTCGGTTACTTCAAAGCCTTCGATTGTTTCCTGATCCAATCTTTCACCTAATAGTTTTTCAATACCACGAACGTATTCAAATTCGTCTACACTTACTATTGAAATTGCTTCCCCACTTGCTCCTGCCCTACCTGTTCTACCAATACGGTGTACATAGTCTTCAGGAATATTAGGAAGTTCGTAGTTAATTACGTGTGGCAATAAAGGGATGTCCAGGCCGCGAGCTGCAATATCGGTAGCTACCAAAACGCGGACATTTCCGCTTTTAAAATTTGCTAGAGCTTTTGTTCTTGCTCCCTGACTTTTATTTCCGTGAATAGCTGCGGAAGAAATTTTCGCTTTACTTAATTTTTCTGCCAATCGGTTGGCACCGTGTTTCGTTCTTGTAAAAATTAAAACTTGTTGCCAATCGCCTTCAGAAATAAGTTTTATAACCAAATCGGTTTTTTTGGCCTTATCGGTTTTGTAGACAATCTGGTCTACTTTTTCGGCAGTTGTATTTTCTGGAGCTGCTTCAACCATCACTGGATTATGAAGGAAACTACCCGCTAATTTTTTGATTTCTTTTGAAAAAG
Organism: Rasiella sp. SM2506; assembly: GCF_050859505.1. GTDB lineage: Bacteria > Bacteroidota > Bacteroidia > Flavobacteriales > Flavobacteriaceae > Marinirhabdus. The sequence continues at coordinate 106,227 of NZ_CP193934.1, forward strand.
TGGCAGAAAATAATAAGTTCTGTCGTTTTGTAGGTAGCAACGCTAATATTTTATTGATATCGCGGGCAAAGCCCATATCCAGCATTCTATCGGCTTCGTCTAAAACCAAAAATTCTACATTCTTTAAACTGAAAACACCTTGGTTGTGTAAATCCAGTAATCTCCCTGGGGTAGCCACCAAAATATCTACGCCTTGACGTAAGGTTCTAATCTGCGGATTTGCATTCACCCCACCAAAAATTACGGTAGAACGTATGTCTACAAATTTTGAATAGGTTTTTACATCTTCCAGAACTTGTGCAGCCAATTCTCGGGTTGGTGTTAATACTAAGGCGCGAACTGGTCTTTTATGAAGTGGTGGTGTGGTTATTAATTTCTGTAACATTGGCAGTGTAAAACCTGCCGTTTTTCCCGTTCCTGTTTGTGCTGAAGCCAGCACATCTTTTCCTTCTAATATCCTTGGGATTGCTTTTTGTTGAATGGGTGTTGGGGTATCGTATCCTTTTTGGCTAATTGCTTTTAGCAGGGCGTCGGACAGCCCAAGATTTTTAAATGACATATAATGTGTTTCAGAGACAGGTGAAGTTTTTGTTTAGTCTCTTTATGAGGGACAAAGGTACGTTTAATTTATTTGAGTGAAATTGAGCTGAAAGGAGTTTGTTTAAAAAGTATTTAGCAGATCAAACTGAGTACAGTCGAAATTTATTAATTTGATAATTAAATTAGGATTCAACCTTGGTCTGGCACGAGCCCTTCAAAAGGCTCTACCAGACAGCGGCTTTTTATTTCTTCTTCATCTTACGTCTCAAAAACATAATAACCAACGTAATGATGATGAGTAGCGGCCAAATATGTAGTAGCCCAACTACAATCGCCTCTATCAATTCCCAACCAAAATTAAACCCGCTCCCAGCTTTGTCAAGAAACAATTTGGTGTAGCTTTCCGGCTCTTCCTTGTATTCCACGGTTTCGAACAAATCTACCTGCACCGTACTGTACGAAACCTTATTACTTAAGTATTTTAGTCTTCCTTGGGCAGCTTCAATTTCTTCTTGCAGGATTCTTAACTTTTCTTCGGTTGCTAGAATATCTTCCACAGTTTTGGCATTTTTCCGAAGTATGTCCTCGTAACGCTCTTTTACCTCCTGCTTGGTTGCTAATCGGCTTTCTAAGTCTAAGTATTCTTCAGTGACATCCTGAGTGGTGATGTTTTCAAATTCTGTAAAAATAGAAACACTGGCAATGCTATCTAACAACGCATCAAAATGTGTGTTGGGCACTTTAATGGTGAATCGGTTTTGTTTCTCGTAGCTATTGTTTTCAAACCGAAGGTCGCTTATATACCCATCGTACTTTTGCGCCATTTCCTTCACCTGCGCCGTGGCCTTTTTTACATCTTCTACCTTGTAACGAGCCGAAGCCGATTTAATAATTTTAAGCTGAACAGGCGTATTTGCAACCGTTCCTGTAGCTTCACTTCCGTCTACTGCCTGGTAGCTTTCGGTTATAGCTACAGTTTCCATGGCAAAGTCTTCTTTATAGGAAGCATTTTGACAACTCCCTACTACTAGTAAGCTAATACAAATTGCGATGAATTTAAAATTGAACTTTTTGCTAAGTGTCTTCATAATTTTATATTTTTAAAGATTATGAGACAAACCTACCGCATCCTTAAAAGAGGCTGCTGTAAAACCCTTGTAATGGCTTTGTAATCTATTTTACAATTTACAAAAAGCTATATTTCAACTATATACAAAACAAATTGACCGAAACCAATCTGCATCATTTCAATCTGCTAAAAGCAAAAGTTGCCGAAACTTTTCTGGAAGAGCACCATGCATCCAGGCATATTGGTGATTGGAAAGGCGAAGAAATTGTTGCTTTTCAGGAAGATCTCTTCAATAAAACAAAAGGGCGTATTTCAGAAAAATCGTTTTATACCTATTTTAAAAATAAACCTAAAAATCTACCCAGAATAGACGCTCTCAATTTGTTGAGTCAATATGGAGGGTATGATAACTGGCAGGATTTTAAAGGCGGCAATCTTGGTTTAGTAGAAGAAAAAGAAGACAAGAAGAAAAAGAACTTCCCACCAGTTTTATGGATAGCTATCATTGTTCCGATCCTTATCATACTTTTCATACAAACGATGGATAAAAACACCTTCACTTTTTGCATGGTAGATGAAGATAAAAATGAAGCCATTACTGAAACGGTAGATATTAAAATTTTACAACCTGACCAATCTCCTGTGTATCTTAAAACTGATGCTACTGGATGTTTTACGTATGAAACTGACGCAGAAAAAATCTCTTTTGTCGTACAATCGCCTTATCATAAGACCGATACTATTACCCGCAGTATCGATGGCAGCGAGAATAGCACTGTAAAATTAAGCGTGGACGATTATACCTTAATGCTGAAATACTACAGCACCGGAAACTTTAAAGATGTTGAAAAACGCCAGGAGCAACTGCAGAATCTCATTGCCAACAATGCGCAAATTTATCAGGTTTACCCCAATAACACCGGGATTGAATTATATTCTAAAACCGATTTTATCCAAAAGTTAACGCTCCCCACGAGTACCTTAAAAAATATTCAGATTTTGAATAAAACCTATGAAAACGGAAAACTAGTAAAACTTAAATTTTTAATAAAATGAAACAGCTAGTTTATATACTTTTTACGGTCCTTTTAATAGGTTGTGCCAACGTTTCCGAAGAAAAGTCCTTCGCCACCAGTGATACAGCCGAAACTGAATTGGATGAAGCCTCCTCAATTCCAATTGAGGAGGCCTTCTCCTACGCCACCATTACCGAACAAAAATTACAAGAATATTTTGATTTACTTGTCCTTAAAAACAAACACCCCGAATTGGCCGAAACAATTTCGGCGCAACTTAGGCAAATAACTACAGATTCAATTTTATTGTCCAGGGAACAAGATTCCGTTGCTGTAAAAAACCTTTCGGCATTGGGACCACTCGTTAAAATTAACGACACCCTTCAAGAACAGTCATTCTTATACACCATTGCTTCAAAAAATCTTTCTAAAACCGATACCCTCACAGCTCACATCATTACCAAGCCTATTAGGATTGATGGTATTGAAACCTTAGCTACTAAAGTGGTTTTCAGAAAAAATTAATGTTGCTGAAATTATTCAAAAACAAGCATTTCATATCGTATCTTTCAATCTTACTTAAAACCAAATTCATGAAATTAATTGTAGCCTTTATTTTTGCATTCGCTTTTAGCACCACGTTTGCACAAACCGAAAAAGAAAAAGTAGAAAGCACCGTCTCAAAATCTAAAATTGAAGGACATATCTATTTCCTTGCAGACGATTTACTTAAAGGTCGAGAAACCGGAACCCCAGAAAACAAAATTGCTGCAGCCTATTTGGCAAATACATTGAAAAGCTATGGCGTAAAAACGAATCCGAAAACAGGAACGTACTATCAACAAGTGCCACTCACAAAAAATACACCGCCAAAAGATATTTCACTCACAATTGGCGGGGAGGAAATTAAAAACAAAGTAGTTTTAAGCGCATCAACCATAGAGTATAACAGTCACGCTGTGTATGTAAATTATGGTCTAGAAGAAGATTACAAAGACCAAAATGTAACCGGAAAGATTGTTGTTGTAAAGGCAGGAAGTGACGCGGCAAAAGATGCTAGAGGTGCTTTTGGATTGATGCAAACTAAACGAGAAATTGCCAAGACCGCCGGTGCTATTGGATTAATAGAATTACTCAATAGTGAAGATCAAATGTGGGGATTTATCTCTCATAATTTTGATGCGCCAACGCTGGAATTGGGTGAAATGAAAGTAGAATTAACAAAAAATACAAATATTCCTCATATTTGGGTACAGGATAAAGAGCACACGTTGGCAACCAACATTAGCTCAAGAAGAGCACTGGGGGTCTCTTTAAAAATGGATGCCTCAAAAAAAGAACAAGTGCTGTCGCAAAATGTAATAGGTGTTGTAGAAGGCACAGACCCAACACTAAAAAACGAATACATAATTTACTCCGCTCATTATGACCACGTAGGTATTGGAACGGCAGACGAAACGGGAGATACTATTTACAATGGAGCCAGAGATAATGCTGTGGGTACAACAACCGTTTTAAGCATGGCCGAGAACTTGGCAAAATATCCAACCAAGCGCTCTGCCTTATTTATTCTATTTACGGGCGAAGAAAAAGGACTTTTAGGAAGCGAATATTATGTTCAAAACCCTGTGCTCCCCTTAAACCAAATGGTGTATTGCTTTAATAGTGATAACGCTGGATATAACGACACCTCAAAAGCAACTATTATTGGTTTGCCCAGAACTACGGCTGCAGAACACATTAAGAAAGCAGCAACTACTTTTGGACTTACTGCCATAGACGATCCCGCTCCTGAGCAAGGCTTGTTTGACCGTAGTGACAATGTTCATTTTGCAGCAAAAGGAATCCCTGCACCTACCTTTTCTATGGGTTTTAACTCTTTTGATGGGGAAGTGACCAAGTACTACCACCGCCCAGGCGACGAGGCAGACACTTTAGATTATGATTATTTGTTGAAATTTTTTAGAGCTTACGTACTAGCGAGTCGCTCTATTGCAAACGATGCTGTAACGCCTTTTTGGACAGCTGGAGACAAATATGAAGCTGCTGGAAAGACATTGTATAAAAAGTAATGAAAGCATCAAAATTCTTTTTTTGCTGTATTCTTTTTTCATTCATAGGATGTAGCTCCATGAAAAACAACAAAATGAGTGCTACTTGCCCAAATCCTATGGAAGCTAATGTTGAAACTATTACATATTTAGATCAAAATAATAATAGGTACCTCATTACTCAAGATTCCTTTCAATATTTTCCTATTACTGAAAAGGAAAGCTCTTCAGGTACTTATAATGGTGGTGATCCTGTTTCGAAAAAAATAAACATTACAAAGTTTTCGGAAATACAGAAAGCTGGAGAAGTCATGGTTAAAACATCATCGGTCTTAATCCGACGTATGACCACCTCGGCATTAACAATAAGAAGACCACAACTTACAGGAAGTTATATCCTTCAAAAAAGTAATGAGAGAAATTTGTTTGAATCCTTATTATTAGAGCTAAAGGGTGCTTCAGAATAATTTAAACACCTACAAAGTTGCCGTCGCTACCTTCTTGGAGGATGACTTCGTTTTCGGTTTCATCTTCAAAAAACACTTCTCACAGAATTCATACATTCTGCTTCGCTCCTAGTTTTCTTTGATACTTCATCCTTTATCTCAGCTTAGTTTTGTGATGTACTTTAAACCACCACATCATGAAAACTGTATTTCTTTTATTATTTTTCTTCAGTATAGCATTTAACATAGAAGCTCAGGAATGTAGCGAAGACATTAAACAAATTGAAGGGCTTTGGGAAAACCTAACCTTAGAAAATGCACTCAACGATCCAGAATCATTAACATCCAGTTTTGATTCAGCAAAAGAAAATCTAACCAATTCATTAGGCGGTCTTAGTCTTAAAGGAAATGCTCCCAAAATACTATCTACTAAAGGAAGGCCAAAAAATGGAACCCTAAAAAAGAATAAAAAGAAAACCTACGTTACCTATATGGCTCCTAAAGAAACCATGGAAATTATCCTACAAAGCACACAGAGCCTTGCAGGACTAGAAATAGTGGTTTGTGCCCACACCAAAGCAAATATGACCGAGAATCTGGACAGCTATACAATGCTTGCAGGTGATAGTTCTAAAAGTTTTACGCTTGAGAATGTAAAAGGAAAAATTCTAAGTATCTCTTTAAAAAATAGTGGAGAAAAAGCACAGTTTACTATTGCTGCAAAATAATTTCAAAAGCTTATAAAGTTATTTTTTAAGCACATCTCCAAGCCAAGAGTTGTGCTTTTTTTTATTGCATTAAGCACCTGTATTTCAATATACTATATGAATTAAGGGAACGCTAATAGAATTCATACATTTTCAATCTCTCACCGTTTTCTTTGATATTCAAGTAAGTATCTCGAGGTAGTTTAGCAGTATAAAAATTAACAATTAAAATTTCAAAATCATGAAAAATCACATCAACAACATTACAAAAATGATGCTGCTTGCCATCGCAATCCTAGCATTTGGATTTAGCAGTGCCGCACAATCCTGCAACGCTACACTTGCTTCACGTTCTGGAACCGTTATGGCGGCAGGGCCAGCGAAAATTGAATTCAGAGCTACCTCAAATTCAATAAATGTAGAAGTAAATAAAACTGGTGGTAAAGCAAAAACTACGGTAAATATTTACGCCAATGGTTCTTTTAAGGATCGTATGATCTTTGAAAACGGTCGGGACACACCCAGGATGAATAAAACTATCCCTGGAGTGAAAGGAAAAAATATTAAAGTTGAAATTGTAAACCAATCTGTGGGGAACAAATTTAAGTATAGTATGAAAGCTACCGGAAGTACCAGCAATCTGTCAAAAACTGGCACCGAAACTGGTACCATGGTTGGACAACAAAAGAAAACTATATACACCAACGCTTCTTGTACCAATAAAGCAAAAATTACCATTAAAAGAACATCTGGAAACGCTCGTGGTACGGTACGCGTTTGGAGAAAAAATGGAAATTCTTGGATAGAGTATTCTAGCGACACTTTTGAGGTAAGCCAACCGGGTAACCAAATGGTACTAAACGTTAACTCGGGTCAAGAACTAAAAATAGAATTGAAAAATATTTCAGTAGGGAACATGTTCCGCTATTCTATGGAAGCAGAAGTTAGAAACTAAAACATCAAAACCCTAATTATAAAACATACATCATGAAAAAATTAATCTTAGTATTTAGTATCGCATTATTCGCCTTCACTTTTACTGCGGGCGCACAGAACTGTAATCAAGGCGAAAAATTAGCTAAAGCAGCGTGGCAAAAATATGGCCCCTGGAAACCAAACATAACCCTCAATCCATTTAAAGCATCCATCAAACCTATAAAGAACACGTGGAACTGGATTGCCTCGAATGGTGGAGCAAATATTGGCCCACGGTATTTGGAGATAGATGGAAGTAAAGAAAATGGAAGTATTACGGGACAAACAAAAAGAACCTTTGTAACACACCCATCTTTTAATGATAACGTGAAGCTTACCATTAACAAATATGATGGAAAAGCCAAGACAGGTGTCGTGATTTGTGTTCAAGGTAAAGATGGGGTGACTACACAAAAGGAGTCCTACATATTCCCGAACGATAAAAATGGCAAAGTGAAAACCTTTAATCTTAGAAATGTAAAAGGAAAAATCATTATTGTTTCTATGAAAAACCAATCGGTTGGAAACAAGTTTAAATACCGTATCGACGCAGAATAATAAAACCAGTTTTCACTGTAAAGAGCTGTGATGGTATCGCAGCTCTTTTACAATAACTTTTAAAATCTATTAATTATGAAACATCTACTCACACTTTTACTTATAGCCCCTTTTTTTAGCATGATAGCACAACCTAAAGTAAATGAAATACAACCTGAACCCAATGGTGAAGTAAATTACACCGCAAACCTGAATGAAGGAATTATTCTTGACGATCTTTCCTGGGCCTGGAGCAGCCAAAATGCTTGTTTTCCTGAAACTCAAAAACAAAAATTTACAGGAAAGCACGTTTTCTTTACTGGAATTATTCCAAAATACAGCGAAATGGAAGTTACGGTAATCCCAAAAGATAAAAGTAAAAATTTTAGTATTTATGCCTACGAAATTGGTGTGGACAACATGCGTTTGGTTCCCAATCTTGAAAGATGCATTAGATGTGAAGCAGGTCACAAAATGGATCGTCCAGTCGTGGGTAAAACACAGGATCACACAAGAAAAGTCACAAATTTGGTTGCCATAAACAGACCTTATAGAGTTGTTATTGGGGTCACTGGAGCAGACGGTTTAAGTGAAGGTGATTTTACGCTACAAGTTTCTATGAAAACACGGTAGATCTCACTTAAAAATAAATACTTATCTTTTGTTTGTGAAAATGCGATCAAAATATATCTCCTTACTAGTTGGGTTGACATTCCTTTTTTTGTGTCAACCCAAATTTTTGTATGCTCAAAACTTCGGTAAAGAAAAAATAGATAAAATTCTGGGGACTTTGGAGAACAAATCTCAAAAGGACCTACGTCTTATATATTCTGATTTAGGGGATAGTTTGGTCTTAAAAAATAGTCCCGAAGAAGCTACAACTTTGTTTGAGTATGTATTTAAAAAAGATACTACGGCCTATGCCAAACTTATTATGTATGAAACCTATTCCAGAAACTTATCTAGAAGCGGCTTCTTGGATGAGGCTATCATTCTTAAACAAAAAGGTATAGAACTGGCCGAAGAATTTCAAGATGAAAAGCGTTTTATATTTTACCACTTTTCACTTGGCTATGCCTATGATCAAAAAAACCAGCCAGACCTTGCGCTACAGTATTTGAATAAAGTTGAAGAATTGGCTTTGAAAAAAGAAAATCAAGACATCTTGGCAAACTTCTACGATGCAAAATCTGCCGTATACAATTCCCTCAAAGAATATGACAAGCAGGAAATGTATCTTTTAAAAGTGTACAATCTTGTAAAAGACATGCCCAACCTACCTCAGAAACGATTTCACTTATATATGATTCTGGATTTTTACACTCAGGTAGACAAACCAGAACAGTTAGCAAAATTTACTCAAATACTTTCAGAACTTTACGAAGAGGCCCACGCTAATACCCCGGCAGGACATATGCCTATTGAGGCGCTGTTTAAGAAACGTATGAGTAAGGAAAATATACCGTTACTGGAAAAAACTATACAGATAAGCGATAGCCTACAGAGTATAAATTCCTATGTAGCAACAACCATAGCTCTGGCCAATATATATGATGCCAATGGTACCCCAGAAAAAGGAATACCCTATTTAAAAAGAGCAGTCTCCAAACTTAAAACAGTAGAAAAACCGTCTCACCTTATTGATATATACCTGACGCTTGCAAAAATGAGTGCGGCAACTACCAATTATAAAGAAGCTTACGATTATAAGATATTACAAGGTTCGTTACAGGACAGTGTGACTTCAGAAAAAATGAGACGCAACATTGCGGAGCTCGAAATTGAGTTTGAAACTGAAAAAAAAGAACGAAAAATTCTCTCACAACAATTAGAGTTAGAGAAACAAACCCGCCAAAAAAATCAGACTCGCTATGGGTTAATTGTTCTGGGTGTATTGGCTTTACTACTTTTCTTCTTTTTTAAATATAGACTTACATCGCAAAAAACTATTGCGCTACAAATGCAAGCGATTCAGCAACAAAAAATTACTGAACTTCAGCAAAAAAACAAATTACTTGCCCTTAATAGTATGATTGAAGGACAAGAAGCTGAGCGACTACGTATCGCAAAAGATCTTCATGATAGCTTAGGTGGTTTGCTAAGTACTGTAAAAGCACACTTTACGACTATTCAAAATGAATTTAAGCAAATTGAAAAAATGAATCTTGCCGATAAAACTACTAAACTCATAGATGAAGCCGTAATTGAAGTACGAAGAATTTCTCACAATATGATGCCACAAGCACTTAGTATTTCAGGTTTGAAAGGGGCTATTGAAGATCTGGGACTACAACTACAGCAAGAAGGGTACGAAACTAATGTAGAATTTGTAAACCTTCCCGAAAAAACAGAACCTACAAAAGAGGTAATGCTATACAGGTTGCTCCAAGAACTGCTTTCAAACATTCGCAAACACTCCAAAGCAAAACAAGTTACCATACAGTTAATAGGCTATGAAAATGAAGTAACCATTTTGGTAGAAGATGATGGTAGGGGCTTTAATTATAACGAACAAGTAGAAAATGGTGGTCTTGGACTTAAAAGTATTAATAGTCGTGTTCAATTTTTGGATGGCACTATAGATTGGTATTCGGTGATAGGTCGGGGCACTACGGTTATGATTAAAATACCAGTTGTATAATTTGTAGGAAATCACCCTCTATGAATTCATATAGATTTGCTTTATGGTTGAAAACATACACGTTTCTAAAAAAGACTCACGTAATTTCGGAATACCTAACCAAATTGCAAAGTATTCCGTGATATTCAACACTCGTAATCCGCTCTTACTTACTTATTTTATGCTGTGTATGCACACGTTTACATATAGCCAGGAACAGCCTATAAATCAGGAAAAGGTGGATTCCATTCTTCAGGTGGTTAGGGGTATGCCAAAAGAAATGGAAGCCATTAAAACCCTAACATCTAATGCCGGAAAAAATCGGTATATAAAATCTACTCGAAAACTTATAGATAAAGCTTTAACCATTTCTGAAGAAAAAAATGATGCGGAGATGCTGGCAAATTCGTACTATTCGTTAGGCAACTATTATTATTTCAATGCTCAATTAGACTCTGCTAATATATATTTGGATAAATCGCTCACCTACATTCCAGAAGACCAATTTCCTTTTATTCGTTCAGGAATTTTGGCCACCAAAGGAGGTATTGCCAGCCAGAATGACGCCGTTTCCCAGTCTATTCTCTATACAATGCAAGCGCGAGAAATCCTTGATAAAATTGACACCACAAAGCTAACTAAGGACCAAAAAACAAAGCGCAAAGGACAAAACTTCGTTCTCGCAAATTCGCTTGCCAATTTATATAACAAGACAGAAGATTTTGAAACCTCGCTCGTCTATTACAACATAGCAAACGAAGCTGCTCTAGAGATGGGTGATATGAAAGCGGCAGGAGTAATTACCAGCAATAAAGGTAATTTATTATTGAAGATGAGTCGTGAAGAAGAAGCCTTAGATGCTTTTAAAAAAGGTAAAGCTCTTAAACTAAAAGGAGGTGCTTCTCCCGTTTCAATAGCTTTTACAGAACTAAATTTAGGTACCGCATTTGTAAAACTGAATCAAGACGAAAAGGCAATGACAAGTTTGAATGAAGCGCTAGCAACATTTCAAGAACAAGGATATCAAACTGGAATTGCTGAAGCCTTACCAGAGCGTGGCATTCTTTATATTAAACAAGGAAAATACGATCTGGCCATTATAGATTGCGAACAAGCAAAAACGCTTATAGACGCCATTAAGGTGCCAGAACTTATGTCCAAGGCGTGTGAATGTTTGTACGATGCTTATAAACGAAACGGTAATTTTGAAAAAGCGCTATCCAATTTTGAGCTATACACCGTGGCAAGAGATTCGATTATTAACGAGAAAAATATTAAGTATCTCACGCAAATTGAAATGCAGTATGATTTCAACAAAAAACAAGAAGAGCAGGAAGAAATCCTTCAGAAGGAAAAAAGATTGAAACGAAATATCTTACTTGGCTTAGTCATATTGGCAATCTTTTCAATTGTTATTATTTTGTTTTTACGGAAACGGATGCAGTACAAAAACAAATTGGCTATGCAGACCGAAGCGCTTCAGCAACAAAAAATTACCGAACTACAACAAAAAAATAAATTACTTGCTATGAATAGTATGATTGAAGGGCAAGAAGCAGAACGATTACGCATTGCCAAAGATTTGCACGATAGCTTGGGCGGATTGTTAAGTACTGTAAAAGCCCATTTTACGACCATTCAAAAGGAAATTGAACAATTAAGTGAATTAAATCTTACCGAAAAAACCAATAATTTAATTGATGAAGCCTGTATAGAAGTACGTAGAATTTCTCATAATATGATGCCTCATGCACTGAGCCTTTCTGGTCTCCAGGGCGCCATTGAAGATGTTGCCACACATCTTAAAGAACAAGGGTATGGTGTGACCTTAGAAGTTACGAATCTTCCCGAAAATATTGAACCTACCAAGGAAGTAATGATTTATAGACTGGTACAAGAAATTACATCAAATATTAGGAAGCATGCCGAAGCAAAAAATATACTGATTCAGTTGGTAGGCCACCATCAGGAAATTAATTTGCTAGTGGAAGATGACGGCAAAGGTTTTATTTTTGAAGAAGCGGTTGCCAAAGGCGGTCTAGGTCTAAAAAGCATTAACAGTAGAGTTGCGTATCTTGACGGTTGCATAGATTGGGACACACAACCCAACAACGGAACCTCCTTAACCATTAATATCCCAACAAAATGATACATGTATTTATAGTAGACGATCACAAAATGGTAATAGATGGTATGCAATTACTGTTAAAAAATGAAACAGATATTACCGTAGTGGGGACGGCATTAAACGGAGAAGAAAGTATTGCAAAAATCCCTATGCAAAAAGTAGATGTAGTTTTACTAGATATTAACATGCCTGGAATAAACGGCATAGATACTTGTAAACAATTACTTAAAGACAACCCATGTTTAAAAATTGTTGCGGTAAGTATGCACAAAGAAAGCAGCTTAATAAAATTAATGCTAAATAGTGGCGCCAAAGGCTACGTATTAAAAAATGCAGGCCAAGACGAAGTAATTGATGCTATAAAAACTGTTTACAAAAACAAAATGTATTTGGATGATACGGTTAACGAAATTGTTTTAAACAGCGTTCTTAAAAACGGAAATGAAAAAATAACCAGTCCCTTCCCCACTTTGTCAAGACGCGAAAAAGATGTGTTACGACTTATTATGGACGAATGTACTACCCAGGAAATTGCAGACAAGCTCTTTATAAGTTTTGGAACCGTAGAAACCCACCGTAGAAATATGCTTATTAAAACCGGGGTAAGAAATACGGCAGGATTAGTACGCACTGCAATAGAGTATGATCTAACCAAACTATAGAATTTATGAAAAAAAATAGTCGTAGTATATTTTTTATCTTTTCTTTTGTTGGGTTGCAGTAGCGATGTTACCTGAGTAACCACCGCAGAAAAAATATATAATATAAGAATAAATCAAGCAAAAAAACTTTTAACTTTACTTACGATGTGGTAGTAATATTGGCTGAAAAATAGGATACTTTCCAAAAATTTACTGAATCTTTTATACAGCACGATACAGATGCAGAGGCAACTTTTATTTATTACTAAAGATGTATTTTATAGGGTGGCTTTTGATAAATAAAAAACCAATTTTGTCGCCTACTCGTTTATATTTTAAGACTAAACACTATGATATTTAAAAAAAAATTTAAGCTACTAGTACTACTAACGCCACTTTTGCTATTATCCTGCGTTTCAGAAACCGAACGGGGCGTTCTGGATGACATTGCTGAAGTATATAATGGTGATGTTACCTATACCAAAAGTTTTGTAAGCAACACCAAAGGCAAAAATACTACCTTCAATGTCTTTATTAAAAATAGTACTTTGGGAGATACCTTGCCGCGCACGGTAAGCACTGCAAATGCTGCCGTAATGATTTTTGATGCCTTAACTGATGATGAGAAAACAGAGTATTCTCATGTTCAGGTTTCCTTCATAAGCACGGCAAGCGATACGCTTGGATATACTTACAAAGTATCAGAACTGGCACCTGTAAACCATAAATCGAAGATCTTCCACGATTTTTCAAAACGCATTGTCAACAAAAATTTTGAAGGCCTGGATGCTTTAAAAAGCAACAAAGACATTCCGAAATCGATGTCGGTTAATATAAAAAGCGGACTTTCAAACACAGAAAAAGAGCACGGATTAATACAGAGTTATACGCTCTTCGGTATTGCTGAAGAAACAGATGATATTGGTAAATTATATCAATTTCAAAGTTATTTGCTTTTTGCAGATGGCCATACACTTAAGTATCTAGTGGTTATAGATGCTACCGAAGGAAATGATAAGATAGTTGGATATAGATTCTTCGATTAAATTTCAGTAAAGTAAAAAAGCCCATCTGCAAAATAAATTGCAACATGGGCTTTCACATTAACCAACCGAATCTTCTTCATAGCAATTCAGTTTCCTTCGTTTCATAAATTCGAAACAAATTTTAGATAAGGACAGCTCGTTCTAAAAAACTGTTCCTTACTACTATAACAATTTACGAGAGAAATTATTACCTGGTTTTTATATTTAATTTTTTCTATAAGTTTACACCCAGCTATGGAAGAAAAAAAACACGTTTGCGAAGAACGCACTTACGACACCATTTATAGAGAGCACGCTCAAGCCATTCGAAATTTTATATATTTTAAATGTGGCGATAAGGACAAGGCTTATGATGTGGCGCAGGAAGCTTTTATTAAATTATGGGAAAATTGTAAAAAAGTTTCGCCAGACAAAGCCAAATCATATGTTTATACCGTAGCCAACAACTTGTTTTTAAATACAGTAGCACACAAAAAGGTAGTATTAAAATATGTAGAAAGCCACCAACCTAACGTGGAAAAACATTCGCCTCATTTTTTACTGGAAGAAAAAGAATACGGAGAGAAACTACAACTGGCCATTGCCAATCTAACCGAAATACAAAGAGAAGCATTTCTATTAAGCCGTGTGGAAGGAAAAAAATATAGGGAAATTGCCGAAATTTTGAATATTTCGAACAAAGCGGTGAGTAAAAGAATTCACGACGCTTTGGAAGCCCTTCGCAAAACAGTAGAAAAAATTTAACCCATAGGTAGTAAAAAAGGATCATAACTGTTTAACAACTAGAACCAAGTAACTATGAATACGCAATTATTGGACAAATGGCTTAACGGCACCCATACCGCCGAAGAATTGGCTACCCTGGAAACCTATCCAGAGTTTGCTGCCTACCAAAAAATTGACGCGTACGCGCAAAAAATTGAAATGCCTTCTTTTAATACCGAGATGGGTTTACAGGAATTAAAAGAAAAATTGAACACAAAAAGTAAGAGAACTCCAAAAGTGAGAACCTTGCCAGTGTTGCTGAAACTTGCCGCTGTTCTAGCTATTATAGCAGCCTCCTATGTTTTTATAAATTCATTATCCACAACAGTTACTACCCAGCTAGCCGAAACTAAAACAATTGTCTTACCAGATACTTCGGAAGTACTACTAAATGGTATTTCTGAAATATCTTATAAAGAAAATTCTTGGGAGGATCATCGAGAATTAAACCTTTCTGGAGAAGCCTATTTTAAAGTTGCCAAAGGAAAAAAATTCACCGTACACACCTCTCAAGGTGACGTTGAAGTGCTGGGGACGCAATTTAATGTATTGGAAAATGGCACTCATTTCAGTGTTACGTGTTACGAAGGGTTAGTAGCCGTCACTCATAATGACAAGACCATTAAATTAGTTAAAGGAAAAAGTGCCGCCATATTAGATGGCTCCCTGCAAATGACTGAAGTTTTCACTACTAAACCAGAATGGATTGCTAACGAAAGTAGTTATGACGATGTAAGTATCACCAATGTGCTTAAGGATTTTGAAACCACATACCATACTACCGTGACAACTAAAAATATTGATGTAACTTTACGGTATACAGGTAGCTACACGCACAAAGACTTAGAGGCTGCCTTACAAACTATCACCATTCCACTAGGATTAACTTATACTATTGAAAGCGAAACAAGTATCATCATTACATCTAAAAATACTTCCGAATAAGAACTTATTTCGGTACGGCTTCCTTTTGCTTTTTACAACCTTCTCAGTTGTTTCTCAAACTCCATCTGAAAAATTTCCGATTTTAAAAACCCTTAAAGAAGTTGAAAAATCTTTTGATGTGAAATTTTCATACATCCGAAGAGATCTTAAAAACATTAAAGTTGAAAAACCTTCGAAATCCTTAACATTAGAGCAAACATTAGGTGAGCTTTCTGTTTCCGGAAACCTTCAGTTTACACAAATAAACGAACGTTATATTGCGATACAGGTAAAACAAGCCGTGAAAATTTCAGTTTGTGGTATTCTTATAGACTCAGAAAGTAGTTTCCCTATTGCAAATGCCGAAATTATTACTACCAACGCCATTACAACAAGCGATAGCGGAGGAAATTTCAACATAGTATCTGTTTCAGAAAATGAAATTATAAGCATCCTAATAAACGGATTTTTAGCACGCAGCATCAATGCGCAAGATCTTGCCCTTCAAAATAGATGTCCTTTTGTATATGTATCGCAAGACTATACTTACTTACCAGAAGTTGTTTTAAGCGATTTTATCACCAAAGGAATTTCTAGAAATATCCAAGGAGCCACCACCATATCAAACAAAAATTTCGATATTCTTCCAAGTCTTATTGAACCCGATGTTTTACAAATTGCCCAGGCATTACCAGGCATTGACAGTGCAGACGAAACAGCCGCCAACCTCAACGTTCGTGGTGGGACATCCGATGAGTTTTTAATACTTTGGGATGATATTAGAATGTATCAAACAGGACATTTTTTTGGACTCATTTCGGCTTTTAACCCTAATCTTACCAAGAATGTCACTATTTACAAAAATGGAACAAGTCCTCGCTATGGAGAAGGTGTTTCTGGCGTCATTGCACTAGAGTCCAACAATACCATTCCAGAAAATTTCCAGGGCGGATTGGGAATAAACGTAACAAGCGCCAATGGGTATGGAGAAATTCCTATTTCAGAGAAATTTTTACTCACTATTTCTGGAAGAACCTCTATTAATACTGGGATTGGGAATCCTGTGTATAACGAATTTTTCAGTAAAGTTTTTCAAAATACGGTGGTGACTACGCTACAGAATAATACAACAGACGGTGTGCGTTCTACAGATGAAGCTTTCAACTTTTTTGATGTTTCGGTAAAAGCACTCTGGAAAATTACACCTCGAGATGAGGTGAGTTATCATTTTCTTGCCATAGATAATAAATTACAATTTACGGAGCGGTTTATAGCAACTGGAAACTCTTCTGTGTTAGAAAGTGAACTGGAGCAACAAAATACCACCAATGGGTTTTCCTGGCAACGCAACTGGGGTAGCAAAATTCCGCTTACTTCAAAGGTATTGTTGTATCAAAGTAATTATAACCGTAGTGAGTTTACAAATAATGTAGACTTATCCTTGCTAGCCTCCAACCAAAACAAAGTCACCGAAAAAGGTTTAAAAGCAGACGTCTCTTATAAATTAAGTGAGCAAATAACGATAACTGGTGGCTACCAATACACCGATACTGAGATTGTGGATGCTGAAACAGACAGCAATACGCCAACAATTGAATCTCAAGAAAACAGCTTGTTTTCAAATGCTTTCTTTGCTGGCAGTACGCTTAGTTTTTTTAATGGAACTACGAATGTTTCTTCGGGACTTCGGTTTACGCACTATGCTACTATCTCAGAAAGTTTTGTAGAACCTAGATTTCATATAGATCAAAAACTGAATGCTAATTGGCGCGCTACGGTATCTGGTGAATTAAAGCACCAGGCTGTCTATCAAACCGTAAATAGAGATGACAATTTATTGGGAGTTGAAACCCGTGATTGGTTACTAGCAAATGCTAACAACAACAAAATTTTACAAAGCAAACAATTGGGAGCTGGTATAAATTATAGTAAAAATAACTGGATTGTTGCGACAGAATTTTTTCTAAAAAACGTAGAAGGCATTAACACGGCAAATCTTGGTTTTAGAAATCAATTACAGGAAACGAGTTTTACTGGCGAGTATACTATAAAAGGGGCCGAAGTTTCTCTCAATAAAAAATTGAAAGACGCTAATATCTGGCTGAGTTACACCTATCAAGATAACACCTATACCTTTAGACAATTTAAGCCCGAAACTTTTAGAAATAATCTAGACAGTAATCACTCTTTAACGGTGGCAGGCTCCTACGATTATAAAAATTTCAGTTTTTCGTTGGGGAATACGTTTAAATCTGGACTGCCATACACGGCTCCTGTTGCTGGTAATCCCGTCTCAACAGTTGGTGGAATTTCAACAATAAATTACAACGCTCCTAATAATAAAACGCTTCCAAGTTATTTTAGAAGTGATTTTTCGGCATCGTATGCTGTAAAACTGGATGAAACTTTTAGAGGAAAAATAAACATAGCCGTGCTAAATATTTTCAACAGAAATAACGCTTTAAACAGGTATCATATCCTAGAAAATGTAGAAGGGGTTCCCACGATTCGCCGTGTAGATGAATTCTCCCTTGGCTTAACACCCAATATTTCGTTGCAGTTGTTGTTTTAACTACATCTTATCCGGCACTTGTATTCCAAGTAACGAAAAAGCTGTTTTAATCACACTTCCAACAGCATCACATAGGGAAACTCTAAAGGCAATTTCAGTAGAATGTTCGGCACCAAAAATAGATACGTTTTGATAAAACGAATTAAACTCCTTCACCAAATCATAGGTATAATTTGCCACCAGCGCAGGACTGTAATTACCCGCCGCCATCTGTATCACGTCTGGAAACTGCTGTAAAATTTTAAGGAGCTTTTTCTCTTTTTCGTGTAGTTCCATTGGCGCTTCGATTGCGCTCAGGATGATATCGTGATTAGCCTTTCTCAAAATAGATTGAATACGCGCATAGGTATACTGAATAAAAGGCCCTGTATTTCCTTGGAAATCGACACTTTCTTCCGGATTGAAAAGAATTCGTTTTTTAGGATCTACTTTTAGGATATAATATTTAAGGGCGCCCAAACCAATAGTTTTGTACAAATGCGATTTCTCTTCAGTTGAAAAATCATCAATCTTCCCAAGCTCTTCTGAAATTTCCTTGGCAGTAGCTGTCATATCATCTATCAAATCGTCTGCATCTACTACGGTTCCTTCACGGCTTTTCATCTTTCCCGAAGGTAGATCTACCATCCCGTAACTTAAATGGTATAAATTTTCAGCCCATTTAAAACCGAGTTTCTGTAAGATTAAAAACAGTACTTGAAAATGATATTCCTGCTCGTTTCCAACGGTATAAATCATCCCATTTATATCTGGAAAATCCTTTACACGTTGGATGGCGGTACCAATATCCTGCGTCATATACACAGCCGTTCCATCACTACGCAACACAATTTTTCTATCGAGACCATCTTCGGTTAAGTCACACCAAACAGAGCCGTCTGGGTCTTTAACAAACACGCCCTTTTCAAGACCCGATTCTATAAAATCTTTTCCCAGTAAATAGGTTTCACTTTCGTAATAGTTTTTGTCAAAATCTACGCCTATACTTTTATACGTAGCATCAAAACCTGTGTACACCCAGCCGTTCATTTTTTCCCAAAGTGAAACAACTTCTGCATCTCCAGCTTCCCATTTTTGAAGCATTTCCTGAGCTTCAATTAAGATGGGAGCTTCGGCTTTTGCTTCTTTTTCGGTTTTTCCTTTTTCAACTAGCGCATTAATTTCCTTCTTGTATTCCTGGTCAAATCGCACATAATAATTACCCACCAGTTTATCACCTTTTAATCCAGAAGATTCTGGTGTTTCCCCTTCACCATATCGTTCCCAAGCCAACATACTTTTACAAATATGAATCCCACGATCGTTTATAATTTGTGTTTTATAGACTTTTTTACCAGCCGCTTTTAAAATTTCAGCAACCGAATAGCCTAACAACACATTACGCACGTGGCCCAAATGTAAGGGTTTGTTTGTATTGGGAGAAGCATATTCTACCATCATCGCATCCTGAGTGATTGCAACCATACCGTAGGTTTTAAAATCCTGAATAGTAGTAAAGAAATCCAGGTAATACGCATCGCTTAACACCAAATTTAAGAAGCCTTTTACCACATTAAATTTTGAAACTTCAGTTACATGAGCTACCAAATACTCACCAATGGCCTCCCCTATTTGCACAGGATTGCCTTTTACCGAACGTAGCATTGAAAAAATAACCACGGTTATATCGCCTTCAAAATCCTTACGAGTAGCTTGAAACTCTACGTTTTCAAGGGTGACATTATAGGTTTCGGTAACGGCTTTTTTAATGTGCTGTGCTAAATTCTCCTGCAAATTCATGGTGGTGTTTTAAGGGTTCTTCGTCGCGCATTTGCTTTGAAGAATGAAGATGC
This sequence comes from Rasiella sp. SM2506, assembly GCF_050859505.1. GTDB lineage: Bacteria > Bacteroidota > Bacteroidia > Flavobacteriales > Flavobacteriaceae > Marinirhabdus. Next base: position 126,096 of record NZ_CP193934.1, read on the forward strand.
AAAGATAGTTATATTTAAAAAGATAGCGGTTCCTGGCGGAAGTTTCAATAGTAAAATCAACGCAATGTTAATGTGACTTGTCATACAGATTGGCTATTGTATCTTTCAACTCAAATTAAAACGTAATGAAAGCAAGCCCAGCCCTTATTTGTATTCCCGACATTAGCGGGTTTACCGAGTTTATGCGCGCCGTAGATATTGAGGTAAGCTCACAAGTAATTCCTGCCTTACTCAACGAGATTATTTATAGCAACAAGATAAATTTGAAAGTTTCAGAGATTGAAGGCGATGCTGTTTTGTTTTTTAGAAAAGGAGAACTTCCCTCTTTTCAGGATTTGGTAGATCAGTGTAAATTGTTTTACACTCAGTTTTATGAGCGGATGGATGTCCTGCTGAAAAAATTTAAAGACAAACATAAAGACGTCGATTTCCCTGAAATTCTCGGACTCAAAATAATTCTTCACTATGGTGCCGAAATTGGTATGGTACAAATAGGTAACCATATAAAATTGATGGGCGAAGACGTGATTACGGCACATAGACTGCTTAAAAATGATGTGCCAGTAGATGAATATCTGCTCATTTCAGATTCGCTTTTAAGGCATTACAAAAATCAAAAAATTGAAGAAAGTTGCGATTGGGCACAATTAAATTCTAAAGAACTAGACGTAGAACACCTAGGGACAATTAAATACCATTACATTAATTTAAAGCCATTAAACGGCAATTAAATGTATTCAAATGCTGCTAAATGTCTCCTACAACAACAAACAAATAAGTCAAAAAATTGATGCTGAGGTAGGCAAACCTTTCCCCCTTGCTACCCGATTTAAAATGGGTGGTATTGGTTCTTCAAAATTGATTATTACTGAAACAAGTGTACAAATACATAATCTCCTACTATTAGACAGTAATCGAAATCAATGTAACATTGAAATGCGTCCTAACGGAATTATTGTAGGTTTTAGAAGCTTGTTAGAAAGTTATGCATTGGTTATTCCGTATTATAAATTAGTGCTTTACAAAGGTAAAGCCGAGGAGTATAGTGTGTACAGAGACAACTATTTTATAAAAATTGAAGCGAAGAAAAAAGACAAAGCAACACACAATTTTATAAGTAAAATTTTATCCGCAAAAGCCGATGCTACCCCCTCACGAATCGAGGATGTATAGATTTGATTTTTACTATTACTTTAAAAAACGTACGTTTCTATTCTTTTCTCAATGCTCTTTTTTCTGAGAAATTAGCGTTTCTGCATAAAAGCACCCGCTAACAACGCTAAAACTCCCAATCCTATCATGGCTAGGGTTTGATTGCTTAAACCTTCTTTAGCTGAAACTTCTAAAGGGCCAATATCCAGAACTTCTTGAGGCACAAAAGCATTGTACAACCCGAAGCCGATGAGTACGATACCTACAACAATTAAAACAGATTTTAATATTTTCATAATTGGTTTTTATGTTTGATAAAGATAGTAAACCTAATTAAGCGAATTTAAAGTTTTTATAAAGTCTCCACTTGTTTAATAATGAGAGCGTATCTTTAAACAAATTAATAACACGTGAAAATTTTACTCACCGGAGCCAACGGATATATTGGGATGCGTTTACTGCCGTTACTTTTGGAAGAAGGACACCAAATTGTTTGTTCTGTAAGAAATGCAAACAGGCTTTCTATTACTGAAGATTTAAAAAATAAAATCGAAATTATTGAAATAGATTTTCTTGAAGAAGTACAGCCCGAAAAACTACCTAAAGATATTGATGCTGCGTATTATTTAATTCACTCCATGTCTGCCTCTACCGATGATTTTGATGAAAAAGAGGAAATTTCAGCAAAAAACTTCAATGCGTATCTAGAGCATACCCAATGTAAACAAGTAATTTATCTTGGAGGAATTGTAAACGAGACAAACCTTAGCAAGCACCTTTGGTCCCGCAAGAATGTAGAGGATATTTTATACAACGGTAAAGCAAAACTTACGGTTTTAAGAGCTGCTATTATTGTGGGTAGTGGGAGCGCTTCCTTTGAAATTATACGAGACCTTTGCGAAAAGTTACCATTAATGATCACTCCGAAGTGGGTAAAAACCCGCTGCCAACCCATTGCCGTTCGTGATGTATTAATCTATTTAACCGGAGTCCTCGGAAATGAAAACGCATATGATGAAAGCTTTGATATTGGAGGTCCAGACATTCTCTCTTATAAAGAAATGATGAAAGGGTATGCTAAATCCCGAAATCTACGTATCGCCATAATTGACGTACCATTTATGTCGCCTAAACTATCCTCCTATTGGTTGTACTTTGTTACCTCAACTTCGTACAAACTGGCATTAAACTTAGTGGATAGTATGCGGATTGAAGTAATTACCAAAGACAAACGTTTACAAGAAATGCTAAACGTTGTACCCATTACCTATAATGAAGCGATTGATCTGGCCTTTAAAAAAATAAAGCAAAATGAAGTGGTTTCCAGCTGGAAGGATAGTATGATAAGTGGACGCTTCAGAAATGATTTAAAAAAATATGTAGAAGTACCAGACGAAGGTTGTTTAAAAGATGCGCAAACCATCCAACTTAAAAATCCTGAGAAAGCTTTGGAAAATATCTGGAGCATTGGCGGTAAACGCGGCTGGTATTATGGAAGTTGGCTCTGGAAAATCAGGGGCTATATAGACAAGGTCTTTGGAGGCGTGGGCTTACGTCGCGGACGTACCCATCCCAATAAAATTTATGAAGGTGATAGCTTAGACTTCTGGAGAGTGATTTTAGCAGATAAAAAAGAGCGGCGTTTATTACTTTTTGCCGAAATGCGTGTCCCTGGCGAAGCGTGGTTAGAATTTGCTATAGACAAGAACAACGTGCTCCATCAAACAGCCACCTTCAGACCTCGCGGGCTGTGGGGAAGACTCTATTGGTATGCGATGTTGCCTTTTCATTATTTTATCTTTGCTGGAATGATTGATAGAATCGCTAATTCATAAAATAGAACTTGAATTTGAACTCGAAATTGAAGTCGAAGATGTAAACGGGGTGGTGAAAATTTAAAAATGAATACGTTGCGCAGCAATCATTTTTAAATTTTTGGCGTTACAATTTCCAAGGTATGCAATGTTGCCTTTTCATTATTTTATCTTTGCTGGAATGATTGATAGAATCGCTAATTCATAAAATAGAACTTGAATTTGAACTCGAACTCGAACTCAAAACTGAAGTCGAAGATGTAAAAGGGGTGGTGAAAATTTAAAAAATAGACAGGATTTAACCGCTTCTCAACATCTCAATTCTTATACCACTGCACTACTTTTAGGCAAAAACACCTCAGCCATCATGCAACGGGCACTTCCACCACCACACGTTTCAATAGTAGTAAGGTCGCTACTTAAAATTTTAGTATGTTTTTGTATAGCTCTTACCTGGTCAGGCTTTAAACTAGATCTAGCCGCTTCACTCATAACCATATACGTATGAGTTGCGCCTTGTACTTGGAGCATGTTCCCGGCAAATTGATGCATTTGATCTTCAGTAATAGTGATTACTTCTTTTTTAGATTCTTTTAAATGCTTAAGAACGGTTTTCTTTTCGTGTTTATCGTCTATGGTATCCAAACAGATAATTGCAAAATTTTCAGCCAGTGCCATCATTACGTTGGTATGGTAAATGGGCATACGTTGTTTATGCACGGTTTGATTGGCAGTAAAAACCACGGGGTCGTATTCAAAATCTTCACAAAACTCGATAAACAATTCTTCATCGGCTCTTGGAGATAATGCACAATAAGCTATGTTATTCGCTCTGTCTAACAACAAACTTCCTGTTCCTTCCAAAAACACTCCTTCTTCTTCGGCTGGGGTATAATCCATAAAATTATGAATTTCAAAGCCTTCACTTTCTAAACGGGTCATAATTTCTTCTCTACGCTCGCGACGTCTGTTCTCAGCAAACATTGGGTACAATCCTACCGTTCCGTTTGCATGAAAACTAACCCAGTTGTTAGGAAAAATAGAATCTGGCGTATCCATTTTGAAATCGTCGTTTTCTACGATCACTCGCACACCAACAGCTCTCAATTTTTCTACAAACGCATCAAATTCTTCTTGTGCCTTGGCATTAATATCGAAGTTTTTAGCGTCTATATCTTCTTGAAAATAATTGTTCACTGCAGTTTCTTCATTCATACGGAAGGCTACTGGGCGAATCATTAAAATAGTGTTGGTAATTTGTGGCATGTAGTTATATTTCGAAATGCAAAACTAAGGAAATAGTGACTTAAAATAACATCTAATACCTCAAATATTAATCGGAATTTATTTGATAGCTCACTCCCAATCCATAGGCTGCTCCAAGAAAAGTATTTCTTCCAGCAAATGTATAGGATATTGAAACATAGGCACCTAAATCTGATGAAAATGGTTTGTACAGCGTCCCTCCAGCTTTATGAAAATCTACCCCAAACTCCCTGAAATTTTGTGGAGCTGGTGTGCCACGATAGTTTATACCGCCAAATGAGTGTTGGTAATCGTAATACACATCATAATACCATGCCGAAGTTGCCCTGCCCACTTTTAAAGTTACGGGTACACTATTGGGAACTTCCTCAAATTTTAAGGAAAAACCACTTTGGAGCGTTGCAAACCAAAAGGATTTGCTCGTAAAGTGCAACAAAACCCTAGTTTCAAGAATGGTGGCTTGCTGCCCAATGTCGTTAAGCCCTCCAATGGCATAGTCTGATAGTGGTGTGGAAAAACCTGCTGCAGTACTTATTTCAAAAGTCCCAAAGTTTGAATTGAAACGAAGAAATCTATACTTTAAAAAAGCCGAAAGATCCTGAAGATTACTTTGGTTATTACTGGAAATATATGGTGTAGAAAGGTGTACATCTAGATTATCTGTAATTCCGTAGGCTGTGAAAATAGAAGCATAATAGGTGCTACGCTCCAAATCCAATTTTTTTTCACCTGCCAAATATTTTTTGGAATCTTCAAAACCACCACCCAGTACAACAACACCTTTTTTCTTTCCCTTATAAAAACCATCTATTTTTCCTTGTCCAAAACAGGAAATACTTAAAGATAACAGCACAAAAATTAGAAGGAATAATCGCATACTAGATGTACGAAACTATAAGACTTTTAGATTTATCTATGCACGAGTAATTGTTTGCTAAAAATCCCTTCAGAAGTTTGAATTTTTACCATATACAATCCATCTTCTAAGGTCTGTACATCTAAAACAGGTTGATTTTTATTATTGTTCTGAAGCGACTGTACCTTCCTTGATGCTGTATCAAATACTTCAATAGTTTCAATTTTAAGTGTAAAGGGATGTGCTATCTGAACCGTATGAGCAGCTGGATTTGGATACAATGTGAGTTCATTTGAAACATCAATTTCTTCAACTCCTAAAATTTCCCCGTTAAAATAGGCTTCAGCAAGCGAAAAAGCTTCAAGGCCTATTTGTTCCCCTAATTTTCTCCCAGGAATATCGTCTACCGGTGGATGTATTCCACCCCAAATACGAGATAAACTTGTTTGATCTGAAGCATCACGATAGGTAGCCCACTGTAACGTAAATGGTTCTGAAGGGCCTTTTTCAAAAAACAAAAAGGTGTCTTGTTCTACTTCGAAGGTACCCATACCTCCAGGGAAAAAAGCATCTCCAGTGGCAAAAGTGAGAATTTCAGCAGCAGCTCTTGAATAGGTGGAATGTCCGGACACATACCCTGCAAAGGGTGGCGTAACAAAAGTGCCTCGTTGGTAGGGCCACCATCGCTTTGCCAATATCCAATCTACTCCTGCAATATCCACAGTAGGATCTTTTATATAATCTGGACCTTTCCAGGCAAATACTTTTAACTCACCAACATTTTTATTTTCAAAGCCTGCGAGAGGATCACCCACTTCAATAACCTCAATTAAATCGTCAATAAGGGGAAGGCCGTGAGGATCGAAATTTGCTAGCGTTGGGTCTGTACTTTGTCCTTTTGCCGCCATATACCTTATGGTTGAAATAGGACGAGTATAATCGTAATACCCTTTAATCCCCCAAGTGCTTACAGCCGAATCATGCATAGCACCACCCAGCGTTAAATATAGCTTTACGTCCCATTCCAAATCTGATAGAATGGGTCCTTCGCCTTTAAATCTTTTTTCCAATAATGGATGGTCCGAAACATAATTTAAGACTACAAACCAATGCCCAGGTGGTGTTTCAGAATCCGGTCCATCTGCCCAAAACTCGGCCAACACACGGGCGTAATCACTTAATTTCACCAGTTGAGGTTCATAAGGCATTCCAGTAAAAGGATTTACATCATGACCGTGACTTAATGAGCCACCAGTAGTAAAATTGTAGAAATCTTTATATTCCGAGAACGAATTGGGAAGTTCTGAAATATCCACATTTCCTAAGTTTCCTGGAGAAATATCTATTTGTGTTGAAAAATCTGGATCTAAATGCGATGACCAAGAAAGCACTAATGAAAAATTCCATTTGTAGGGGTCTTCAATACCATTATCTGCAGAGTCTTGTATATAGGGTGGTGCTCCAGGATTCTTGTACACATAACTGGTAATACTACCATTGTTTAGAATCTCTAAGTCTTCTTCTTGCAACGCAAAAGGACTAACTTCGCCCCATTCCGGACCTAAGAAATTAGGAATTCCTCCAGGGATTATATTTCCACTTTGATCTATATAAGATTCAAATGCTAAAGGTTGCCAATGGTCTGGGTCTATATTGAGATTATCTTCGTATTCCTCTAAAATTAACGGCGGATTTACAGGAGCGTAAAACTGATTTGCATAATCGTTTTCTTCGTTGGAATTGTCTTGGAAACCAAACTCTATCATCTTTCGAGCAAGATAATTTCCTAAAGCCGCGTAGGAGCCAGTACTATAATCTGTAGTATTAATAGTTGTATCGTAGCCATAACTAGCCATTAGAGCATCTATAGATGCATAAATATCGTCAACGCCTGGTGAATTTTCAAAACGGTGCCGTATCAATCTATACATCGCATAGCTCATTACTTCCTTTGTTGCTACGTCTGGATTGTTAGGTATTGGCAAACTATTGTATGGTGTAGAAAAACCTTGAAACGTGTTTCCTAATAATACTGGAGACGCGGGTGTATTAAAAATTGCCCATGAATCGTATGTAATTACTGTGCTATGAAAAATATTACGAGCGTGAACGGTGGGTCTGGCAAAATCGTGCCTAATGGCAAATAACATTTCTTCATTCCAATCACGGGCAGGGGAATGTTGCGAGAAGCCGTTTATAAATGTTAGAATCGTAAGAGCAAAAAGTAATTTAAATTTCATAACAATGGGGTACTGGTTATGTAGTTCACAATAGTACAAAAAAATTGGCTATTGCCTTAAAATTTAACGTATTGAAGCCTGTATTATTATTCCCTTATAAGCGGCATAGTAGTACAGCGCAACAAGCCTTCTTGTTTAGAAATTTCAAAATAGGGAACTTCTTCTACGGTAAAACCTTCGGAGCGCAACCAGGTATTTAATCTGGTGAAGCTTTTTTCTGAAATTATAATGTCTTCTGAAATAGAAAAGATATTACTATTCATATAATACATTTCCATGGCATCTATATGGAAGCAATTTTCCTTTCCAAAGTAATCTACCAGCCATTGATACTCTTCTTCAATTAAAAAACCTTCTTTATGAATAATGCATTTTCCTTTCCCGATAGGTTGAAAACAACAATCCAAATGTAAGGCATTGTCTTGCGCAATCGTGTTGCTTTTCCGAAGATTAAAAGATTTTACTTTTTTATGCGGAAAGAGAGTTTGTAAATGCTTTACCGCTTTTATATTGGTTCTTGCTGTGATATAACTTTTATAATCTTCACCATAATACGTACCCACAAAAATATAGTCTCCGTGCGGCATGACGTCTCCACCTTCTATATGTGCATTTTCGGGAAACTCAATAATTTTTGAAGGATCTATCTTGGAAATTACGTGTTGCAACGCTTCAATTTCTCTTGAGCGATCTTCCAGTATGTTGGCGATAATAAATTTATCTTCAATTACAAAAGCGATATCCCTTGAAAATATTTGGTTGTAATCTTCGATCGTACTGGGTCGGTACACCGTGACTCCGTGTTTTTTGAAAACAGCCGCTACGGCTTCCATCTCTTTCACCATATCTTTTTCTACCGGGTATGTACCAGCTTCAATATGTTCTGCCGACTTAGGATCGTAAGCATCTTTAAGTGCAGGGGTAGGGCCGTTGCTTTTTGCAGTTCCTAACACAACTACTTTTAGTGGGGAAAATTCGTTAGTGACTTTTAATTGAATCATAATTTCAAATATAAAAAAAGCACCTCATTGCTGAAGTGCTTTCTTAAAGTTTTTATCGTATTTGTTTTATCTCTTATCTACTGGTTTAAAACTTCTTAAGTTTTCACCAATATACACTTGACGTGGACGACCAATTGGTTCCTTTTTTAAACGCATCTCTCTCCACTGTGCTATCCAACCTGGCAATCTACCTAGAGAAAACATTGGAGTAAACATTTCAACAGGAATGCCCATAGCACGGTAAATAATACCCGAATAGAAATCTACATTTGGATATAATTTTCTATCCACAAAGTAGCTGTCTTCCAAAGCTTCCTTTTCTAATCCTTTTGCAATATCTAATATTGGATCTTGAACTCCTAGAGCACTTAATACGTCATCTGCAGATTTCTTGATGATTTTTGCGCGTGGGTCAAAGTTTTTATATACTCTATGTCCAAAGCCCATTAAGCGGAAGGGATCTTCCTTATCTTTTGCTTTGTTCATAAACTTATGCGTGTCACCCCCATCACTTTTAATAGCCTCCAACATTTCAATTACAGCTTGGTTGGCACCACCGTGTAACGGGCCCCACAATGCATTAATACCTGCCGAAAGTGATGCAAATAATCCTGCGTGAGAAGAACCTACCATCCGTACTGTCGATGTGGAACAATTTTGTTCGTGGTCTGCGTGTAAAATCAATAATTTGTCCAATGCGTTTACCACCGTCTTATTTGAGGTATACTCGCCATTTGGCTTTTTAAACATCATCTTTAAGAAATTATCCACATATCCCAAAGAATCATCTCCATAATCCAACGGAAGTCCTGCTCTTTTTCTGTAAGTCCAGGCTGTTAAAACTGGGAATTTACCCATGATACGAACAATAGCCTGATACATTTCTTCTTCACTATCTACGTTTACTGAAGTGGGATTAAAAGCAATCAAAGCCGATGTTAACGCAGACATTACTCCCATAGGATGTGCAGCCTTAGGAAAACCGTCTAAAATTTTCTTTATGTCTTCATCTACCTGTGATTGGGCTTTAATATCATTATGAAATTTGTCCAACTGCTCTTTAGTAGGCAATTCACCAAAAATTAACAAATAAGCTACTTCTAAGAAGTCTGCCTTCTCTGCAAGCTCTTCTATAGAATACCCACGGTATCTTAAAATACCTTCTTCACCATTTAAAAAAGTGATGGCACTCTCGCAGGAACCTGTATTTTTATATCCTGGATCTAGGGTAGTAACACCGCCCGTCACTCCACGAAGTGATTTAATATCTATGGCAACTTCATTTTCGGTCCCAACAACTACAGGAAATTCATACGATTTACCGTCAATTGTTAGTGTGGCTATTTTAGACATATATGCTTTTGGTTTTATTAAAATTTCAGAAAACTGCCTGCGGTATGTTCGCAAACAAATAAGATGCTAATTTACGAAATATCGCACTAATTTTTTAGCAATCGGCATAGTTTGTAGGTTAAATAATCCTTAAAACTGAGACTTTTGAACACATAACAATCCTAAAAGCAAAAAACCTCTCATATATAGTATAGGAGAGGCTCTTAAATTTTGACTTTTATAGTATTAAATCTTAAACGCTTTTCTACCCGGGTAGTATGCTACTTCTGCCAATTCTTCTTCAATCCTAAGCAATTGATTGTATTTTGCCATACGATCACTACGCGATGCCGAACCTGTTTTTATTTGCCCACAATTGAGCGCTACAGCCAAATCTGCAATCGTATTGTCTTCGGTTTCGCCGCTTCTATGACTCATTACTGAAGTGTATCCCGCATTATGTGCCATAGTCACGGCTGCAATGGTTTCGGTTAACGTTCCAATTTGGTTTACTTTTATTAAAATTGAATTAGCAATGCCTTCATCAATTCCTTTCGAAAGTCTTTCTACATTGGTTACAAATAAATCATCTCCAACCAATTGTACTGTATCTCCAACTTTTTCGGTTAAAGATTTCCAGCCTTCCCAATCGTTTTCGTCCATGCCATCTTCTACTGATATGATGGGATATTTTTCACATAATTCGGCCAAATAGCTAGCCTGCTCTTCACTGGTTCTTACTTTTCCGCTATCACCTTCGAATTTTGTGTAATCATATTTCCCATTCACATAGAATTCTGCCGCGGCACAATCTAAGGCAATCATAATGTCGTCGCCTAACGTATACCCAGCATTTTTTACCGCTTTTGCAATGGTATCCAGCGCATCTTCTGTTCCGTCTAAGGTTGGTGCGAAACCACCTTCGTCTCCTACCGCAGTGCTTAAATTTCTATCGTGGAGTACTTTTTTAAGATGGTGAAAAATTTCAGAACCCATTTGCATGGCTTGTGTAAAATTCTTCGCTTTTACCGGCATCACCATAAATTCCTGAAACGCGATAGGTGCATCACTGTGCGAACCTCCATTAATAATGTTCATCATTGGTACTGGAAGTGTCTTGGCACTTACACCACCAACGTAGCGGTACAAAGGCTGACCTAATTCAGCGGCCGCTGCCTTAGCACAGGCTAATGAAACGCCTAAAATAGCATTTGCTCCTAGCTTAGATTTGTTAGGAGTGCCGTCCAAATCTATCATAATCTTATCTATCTGCGCTTGTTCAAATACTGAAACTCCCAAAAGTGTTCCAGCAATCTTTCCATTCACGTTATGCACAGCTTTTAACACCCCTTTTCCCATATACGCATCGCCGCCGTCACGAAGTTCGACCGCTTCGTGTTCTCCCGTGGAAGCTCCCGAAGGTACTGCAGCGCGACCCATATACCCATGCTCGGTAAGCACATCTACTTCTACCGTAGGATTTCCTCTTGAATCAAAAATTTGTCTTGCGTGAATGTCTATGATGATGCTCATACTTATTTTTTATTATAAAGTGCAAGCACTTTATTTATTATTAAAAAACCTGTCAGGTTTTTTTAAACCTGACAGGCCTTGTGACTTTTATTTTTTAGAATTTTTGATGTTTTCTACAAACTCGTCAAACAAATAGCTTGCGTCGTGGGGTCCTGGGCTGGCCTCTGGGTGGTATTGTACCGAGAAAACCGGTTTATTTTTCATTCGTATTCCTGCTGCCGTTTGGTCGTTAAGATGCAGGTGCGTAATTTCAATGTCTGCGTGCGCTTCTGCCTCTTCCCTGTTAATGGCGAAACCGTGGTTCTGTGAGGTAATTTCACCTTTTCCAGTAATTAAGTTCAGGATTGGATGGTTAATCCCCCGGTGACCGTGGTGCATTTTATAGGTTGAGATTCCGTTAGCGAGTGCTAATATCTGGTGTCCCAAACAGATTCCGAATAAAGGTTTCCCAGTTTCAATTATTTTTTTGGTAGTTTCTATTGCTTCGGTCAAAGGTTCCGGATCTCCTGGACCATTGCTTAAGAAAAAGCCATCTGGATTAAAACTTTGCATTTCTTCAAAAGATGCGTTGTAAGGATATACTTTGATGTAGCAATCTCTTTCAGACAGGTTGCGAAGGATATTTTTCTTGATGCCAATATCTAATGCTGAAATTTTATACGTCGCATTTTCATTTCCGAAGAAATAAGGCTCTTTGGTAGAAACTTTACTCGCCAACTCCAAACCGTTCATATTTGGAACTTCGGAGAGTTGTTTTTTAAGACCTTCTATATTATCAACTTCAGTAGAGATCACAGCGTTCATGGCACCATTATCACGTATATAACTCACCAAAGCTCTTGTGTCTACATCGCTAATGGCCAGCAATTTATTTTCATTTAAAAAATCTTCAAGCGAGCCATCTGCTTCAGGTCTTGAATAGTGGTAGCTGAAATTTCTACAAATTAATCCCGCAATTTTTATCCCTTCGCTCTCCACTTCATCTTTAGCAACGCCATAGTTTCCAATATGAGCATTGGTGGTCACCATTAACTGACCAAAATAGGATGGGTCTGTGAAAATTTCTTGATACCCCGTCATCCCTGTGTTAAAACAAACTTCTCCAAAGGATGAACCTTCTTTACCTCCCACGGCTTTTCCGTGAAAAATGGTTCCGTCTGCTAATAAAATAAGGGCTGGCTTTCTAGTTTGGTATTTCATAGTTTTCTGTAAAAAGTTTTGCAAAAATACGCTTATTGAGATTGGTATTAAAATTTAGGTTTTAGAACTTTTAAACAATTGTGACTCACAAACCTGCTGCTTGTATTTTTAGCAGCCTTGATCGTGGAAATGCAAATGAGTTCACAAAAAAAAGGGATAAACATTATAATGTTTATCCCTTTTAAAGTATCTAGCAATGAAATTTCATCTACTCTTCTTCTTTCGTTGCTTTTGTTTCTGTTGCTGGAGCAGCGGCTGGTTTAGAACCTCCACGACGGCTACGACGTGTAGAAGATTTCTTTTTAGTTGCTTTTCCTACATTGTATATTTCATTGTAATCTACAAGTTCAATCATCGCCATATCTGCAGCATCTCCTAGACGACTTCCCAATTTGATGATACGTGTGTATCCTCCTGGACGGTCACCTACTTTTACAGCTACATCGCGAAACAATTCAATTACAGCATCTTTTTGACGTAATCTTGCCATAACGATACGACGATTGTGCGTTGTATCTTCTTTAGATTTTGTAATCATTGGTTCTACGAATTGCTTTAAAGCTTTTGCTTTTGCTACTGTAGTGTTGATTCTCTTGTGTTCAATTAGTGAACATGCCATATTGGCTAACATTGCCTTTCTGTGCGCTGTTTGTCTTCCTAAATGATTTACTTTTTTTCCGTGTCTCATGACATTTGTTTTATCATCTTGCTACCAAATCCACCTTGGCGGAGAGCAAAATATGATTAATTAATCTTTATCTAATTTGTATTTTGAAAGATCCATTCCGAAGTTCAGTCCTTTTACATTCACAAGCTCTTCAAGCTCAGTCAATGATTTTTTACCGAAGTTTCTGAATTTCATCAAGTCATTCTTATTGTAAGACACCAAGTCTCCTAGTGTATCTACTTCTGCAGCCTTTAAACAGTTCAAGGCACGTACTGAAAGATCCATATCTACTAATTTGGTCTTTAGTAACTGACGCATGTGTAATGATTCCTCATCGTATGTTTCAGTTTGTGCAATCTCGTCTGCTTCCAACGTAATGCGCTCATCACTGAACAACATAAAGTGGTGGATTAAGGTTTTTGCAGCTTCGGTCAAGGCATCTTTTGGATGAATTGATCCGTCTGTTTGGATTTCGAAAACTAATTTTTCGTAATCTGTTTTCTGCTCTACACGGAAGTTTTCAATACTGTACTTCACGTTTTTTATAGGCGTATAAATAGAATCTGTGAAAATAGTCCCAAGAGGCGCGTTTGCTTTCTTGTTTTCTTCAGCAGGAACGTACCCACGACCTTTTTCGATAGTAATCTCAAAGTTCATGTTTACTTTCTTCTCCATATTACAGATAACCAAATCTGGATTCAATACTTGAAAACCAGAGATATATTTTTGGAAATCTCCTGCAGTTAACTGGTCATTTCCGTTTACTGAAATGGTTACAGTCTCATTATCTATTTCATCAATTTGACGCTTAAAACGTACTTGCTTTAAGTTCAAAATTATTTCGGTTACATCTTCTACAACGCCTGCAATAGTAGAAAACTCGTGATCTACTCCTTCGATACGTACCGAAGTAATTGCAAAACCTTCTAAAGAAGATAGTAAAACCCTTCTAAGTGCATTACCAACTGTTAATCCATAACCAGGCTCCAAAGGACGAAATTCGAATTTCCCCTCGAAATCTGTAGAGTTAATCATGATAACTTTATCGGGTTTCTGAAAACTAAATACTGCCATTTTTTCTTCGTTTTAATTGTTATTTAGTTGCGCGATTTAAAAGTTTGAAGAACACTATAAATCCTTTGGCCAAATACCAATATGATTATTTTATTATTTAGAATATAATTCGACGATAGACTGTACATTGATCTTTTCTGGAATCTGGATCATTTGTGGAATAGAAACATAATTTCCCTCCATTTTTTCACCGTTCCAAGTAATCCATTCGTATACGTTACGTGTATTATCTAACGAAGACGTGATCGCTTGTAAAGACTTAGATTTTTCTCTAACTCCTACTACATCACCAGCTTTTAATTGGTATGAAGGAATGTTTACCTTTTCACCGTTTACTGTAATATGTCTGTGACTTACTAGTTGACGTGCACCACTACGTGTAGGAGCAATTCCCATACGGAAGACAACGTTATCTAGACGAGACTCAGCTAATTGCAACAATACCTCACCGGTAATCCCAGGAGCTGCAGTTGCTCTTTTAAACATATTTCTAAATTGACGCTCCAAAATACCATAGGTATATTTTGCTTTTTGCTTTTCCATTAACTGGATTGCGTATTCAGATTTTTTTCCGCGACGACGGTTGTTTCCGTGTTGTCCCGGAGGGTAATTCCTTTTTTCAAAGGCTTTGTCTTCTCCGAAGATAGCCTCACCAAATTTACGGGCTATTTTAGATTTTGGACCAGTATATCTTGCCATTTCTAGTTGTTTTTGAAGGAGAAACTAAATTAAGGTCTTACGTTAATCCTTTAGTTCCCTAACCCCTCGGTTGATATTTATTAAAATTTTGAGTTTGCAAATATACGACATACAATGCTATAAATAACTTTATGCACTGTATATCGTATCTCTGCTTAAAAAAGTGTTATACTCTTCTACGTTTTGCTGGACGACATCCATTGTGCGGCATTGGAGTTACATCAATGATTTCAGTAACTTCAATTCCTGCATTATGGATAGAGCGGATAGCAGATTCTCTACCATTTCCTGGTCCTTTCACGTATACTTTACACTTACGCATTCCAGCTTCCGTTGCAACCGCTGCTGCATCTTCTGCTGCTAATTGCGCAGCATATGGAGTGTTTTTCTTAGATCCTCTAAAGCCCATTTTACCGGCAGAAGACCAAGATATTACATCTCCGCCTTTATTTGTCAACGAAATAATAATGTTATTGAACGATGCTGTGATGTGTGCTTCACCCACAGTGTCCACATTAACTTTACGTTTTTTTGTGCTTTTAGCTTTTGGATTTGCCTTTGCCATATCTAGTGATTATTTAGTTGCTTTTTTCTTGTTAGCAACTGTTTTACGTTTTCCTTTTCTGGTTCTTGAGTTGTTCTTGGTACGTTGTCCACGTAACGGAAGACCCGCTCTGTGGCGAATACCTCTGTAACAACCAATATCCATTAAGCGCTTAATGCTTAATTGTACTTCACTACGTAACTCACCTTCGATTTTGAAAGACCCAACTGCATCACGAATAGCACCGATTTCATCATCGTTCCATTCGTTTACTTTTTTGTCTTCGCTAACTCCGGCTTTCTCCAATATATCCTTCGCTCGGCTATTGCCAATTCCGAAGATATACGTTAACGCGATTACACCCCTTTTTTGCTTTGGGATATCTACACCTGCGATTCTTGCCATAACTTATCCTTGTCTTTGTTTGAACCTAGGGTTCTTTTTATTAATTACATATAATCTGCCTTTTCTGCGAACAATCTTGCAGTCGGCACTTCTCTTTTTAACTGATGCTCTAACTTTCATAATAGCTTAGTATCTGTATGTGATTCGAGCCTTTGTTAAATCATAAGGGCTCATTTCTAATTTTACTTTATCCCCAGGTAATAATTTTATATAGTGCATACGCATCTTACCTGAAATATGCGCTGTAACAACGTGACCGTTTTCTAGCTCCACTCTAAACATTGCATTAGACAATGCTTCGATTATAGTTCCATCTTGTTCTATTGCGGGTTGTTTGGCCATAATTATGCTACTGCTTTTCTATTTTTACCACTCTTCATTAAGCCATCGTAATGACGGTTGAGTAGGTATGAATTAATTTGTTGCATAGTATCTATGGCTACACCTACCATAATTAATAGTGAGGTACCTCCAAAGAATAATGCCCAACCTTGTTGAACTCCCATTAACTTCACAACGAAAGCTGGAAAGATTGCTACCAAAGCTAAGAATACGGATCCTGGCAAGGTAATTTGCGACATAATTCTATCTAAGAATTCAGCAGTATCGGTTCCCGGCTTAATTCCTGGAATAAAACCACCACTTCTCTTCAAGTCATCTGCCATTTTATTGGTTGGTACTGTAATAGCCGTATAGAAATAGGTAAAGATAATAATCAATGCAGCAAACACTACATTATACCATAATCCAAAAATATCACTAAAGGTAGCCAACATACTCTGACCCCATTCGGTATCTTTTATAGATCCTAAATTTGCCAACGCTGTAGGTACAAACATTAATGCTTGCGCAAAGATAATTGGCATAACTCCAGATGCATTCAATTTTAACGGAATGAACTGTCTTGCTCCAAATATATTCTTTTCGTATTCACCACTAGCGGTACGCCTTGCATACTGGACGGGTATCTTTCGAACCGCCATGACCAGCATTACACAAGCAAGAATAATGACAAACCAAATAACTAACTCAATCAACACAAACATAATGCTACTTGAAGCTAATTCCTGTGCAAAAGACTGAGGTAATGTGGCAATAATACCTACCATAATTAAGATAGAGATACCGTTACCAATACCTTTATCTGTAATCTTTTCACCTAGCCACATCGCAAAGATACAACCGGTTACCAGGATGATAGTAGAAGACACAAAGAACATAGGTGTTTTACCAAGGATAAATGCATCAACAGGAACTCCAAGAGCTTCTAAACCGAACAAATAACTAGGTGCTTGCACCAAACAAATACCAATGGTTAACCAACGGGTAATCTGCGTGATTTTTTTTCTACCACTTTCTCCTTCTTTCTGTAATTTCTGAAGATACGGAACCGCAATTTGCATTAACTGAACCACAATGGAAGCAGAAATATATGGCATAATACCCAACGCAAAAACCGATGCATTTGCAAAAGCACCACCAGTAAAAGCATTTAGTAATCCACCAATTCCGCCAGCATCAAAGTTACCAGCAAATCCGCCTAATTTTGAAGCATCAATCCCAGGTAGTACTACCTGCGCACCAAAACGGTACACCAATAGTAGCCCAAGTGTAACCAAAATTCGGTTACGAAGCTCCTCTATTTTCCAGACATTTTTTAAGTTCTCGATAAATTTCATTCGTATCTGTATTACAATGTTATTGCTTCACCTCCGGCAGCTTCAATAGCTTGCTTTGCTGAGGCAGTAAACTTGTGTGCAGATACTTTCAATCCAGCTTTCAATTCTCCTCTACCTAAAATCTTCACCATTTCATTCTTTCCAGCCAAACGAAGACTTATCATTGTATCGAAGTCAAGGGTATCCTTAATTTTCTTATCATCAACCAATTTCTGAAGGGTATCAAGATTAACACCTTGATATTCTTTACGGTTAATGTTAGTGAACCCAAACTTAGGCACACGACGTTGTAAAGGCATTTGACCACCTTCAAAACCAACTTTTTTAGAGTATCCTGAACGTGACTTCTGACCATTATGTCCACGGCCTGCTGTTCCGGCTTTACCCGAACCTTGACCTCGCCCTAATCGTTTTCCCTCTCTATGGGTAGAACCTTCTGCAGGTTTTAAGTTACTTAATTCCATGTTGTATATCTTAAACAGTTTCTACTGAAACCAAATGTTTAACTTTATTTACCATACCAAGAATATTTGGCGTGTTTTCATGCTCGATTGTCTGTCCGATCTTTTTAAGACCCAACGCTTCAAGCGTTCTCTTTTGGTTTTGCGTGCGGTTGATGGCACTCTTCACCTTAGTTACTTTAATTTTTGCCATTTCTCTAGTATTTATCCTTTATATAATTTTTCCAAAGTAATACCACGCTGTTTTGCAACAGTATCTGCACTACGCAATTGTAATAAAGCATCAAATGTTGCTTTTACTACGTTGTGTGGGTTTGATGATCCTTGAGACTTAGACAATACATCGTGAACTCCTACAGACTCTAATACAGCACGTACCGCACCACCAGCGATCAAACCGGTACCAGGCGCTGCTGGTAAAAGATTTACTCTTGCTCCACCATACTTACCTTTTTGCTCGTGTGGTAAAGAAGCCTTGTTTAAAGGAATACGAACCAAGTTTTTCTTAGCGTCTTCAATAGCTTTTGCAATAGCACTGGCAACATCCTTAGATTTACCTAACCCTTGTCCAACTACTCCGTTCTCGTCTCCTACAACTACAATAGCTGAAAATCCGAAAGCACGACCACCTTTGGTTACCTTAGTAACACGTTGTACACCCACCAAACGGTCTTTTAACTCAATACCTCCTGGCTTTACTGTTTCTACGTTTTTATAATCTTGATACATATGTCTTAGAATTTAAGGCCGCCTTCGCGAGCTCCTTCAGCTAATGATTTAACTCTTCCGTGGTAAAGGTATCCACCTCTGTCAAAACTTATCATTTCAACACCAGCTTTTGTTGCTTTTTCAGCAATTGCCTTTCCAACTAATTTTGCAGCTTCAACTTTATTTGCTTTTGAAGCGTCTATGTCTTTGTCTCTTGAAGATGCAGCAGTAATGGTTTTACCATTTACATCGTCAATAAGTTGTGCATAAATCTCTTTATTACTTCTGAAAACAGCCAAACGCGGACGTTCTGCTGTTCCGGAAACCGTTTTGCGTATTCTGAAACGCAAACGTTGTCTTCTATCTTCTTTTGATAATGCCATAACGTTATTACTTATGCAGATTTACCTGCTTTTCTTCTAATGATTTCACCAACAAACTTAATACCCTTCCCTTTGTAAGGTTCTGGTCTACGGAACGCACGGATTTTCGCCGCTACTTGCCCTACTAATTGTTTGTCGTTTGATGTTAATACTATGATTGGGTTTTTCCCTTTCTCGCTTACGGTCTCCACTTTTACTTCTGGAGCAATGTCCAAAACAATGTTGTGAGAGAAACCAATGGCCAAATCTAATTTTTGTCCTTGGTTGCTTGCTCTATACCCTACACCTACTAACTCTAATTTTTTGGTCCATCCATTAGATACACCTTCAATCATATTGTTAACAAGCGAACGATACAAACCGTGCTTTGCTCTGTGATCTTTGGCATCACTAGGACGCTCTACAATCACATTACTTTCTTCAACTTTTACGCTAACATCAACTATTTCTTGAGTTAACTCGCCTAATTTCCCTTTTACAGTAATAGTATTGTCTTTAACATCTACTGTTACTCCTTCAGGAATCGCTACCGGGTTTTTACCTATTCTTGACATTTCTTTTTTGTCTTTAAATTTTTAGTAAACGTAACACAATACTTCACCACCTACATTCTGATTGGCAGCTTGCTTTCCTGTCATTACTCCTGCTGAAGTAGACACAATAGCAATACCTAAACCGTTCAAAATACGTGGCATTTCTGAAGCACCTGCATACTTACGTAAACCGGGTGTACTTATTCTTTGTAATCTTTTGATAACTGGGTCTTTTGTAAGCTTATCATATTTTAAAGCGATTTTTACGGTTCCTTGTGGTCCGTTATCGTCCTCAAATTTGTAGCTTAGGATAAATCCCTGGTCAAACAAAATTTTTGTAATCTCTTTTTTGAGATTTGAAGCTGGCACCTCTACTACGCGGTGTCCTGCTTTCACTGCATTTCTAACTCTCGTTAGATAATCTGCGATTGGATCTGTTGTCATTATTTATGTATTGCGGAAGTGGTTTTTTATTCTGAAATTAGTTCAGTCTAAAACCTTCAACCAGTTTATAGTATTACCAAGAAGCTTTTCTTACTCCTGGAATTAATCCTTGGTTTGCCATTTCACGAAACATTACACGTGAAAGACCAAATGTTCTCATATATCCTTTTGGACGTCCTGTTAATTTACAACGGTTGTGTAAACGAACTGGAGAGGCATTTTTTGGTAATTTTTGTAAACCTTCCCAGTCGCCAGCTTCTTTAAGAGCTTTACGCTTTTCAGCATACTTTTTTACCATTCTTTCTCTTTTGCGCTCACGCGCTTTCATTGATTCTTTAGCCATCTTAGTTCTTTTTAAAAGGTAACCCTAATTCGGTTAATAATGATTTCGCCTCCTTATCGGTAGGTGCAGAAGTTACAAACGTAATGTTCATCCCTTCGATTTTCTTTACCTTATCAATATTGATTTCTGGAAAGATAATCTGCTCTTCGATTCCCATAGAGTAATTTCCTCTACCGTCAAAACCAGTTGCATTAATACCGTTAAAATCACGTACGTTTGGCAATGAACTTGTTACAAGTCTATCTAAAAATTCATACATACGTTCTCCACGTAACGTAACTTTGGCACCAATAGGCATCCCTTTACGTAATTTGAAGTTTGCAATATCTTTCTTAGACATAGTTGCAATTGCACGCTGTCCTGCAATGATTGTTAATTCTTCAACAGAATTATCAATCAATTTCTTATCGGCAACCGCAGCTCCAACGCCACGAGAAACAACAATGCGTTCTAGTTTTGGAACTTGCATTACATTTGTGTAACCAAATTCTTCTGTAAGAGCACTTGTTACTCTGCTCTTGTATTCTTCCTTAAGTCTTGGTGTATATGCCATAACTATAATACTTGATTCGATTTTTTAGAAAATCGTACTTTTTTACCATCTTCCATTCTATATCCTACACGTGTAGCTTCTCCAGATTTTGGATCTACTAACGATAGGTTAGAAATATGAATAGGAGCTTCTTTTTCTATAATTCCACCTTGAGGACTAGCCGCACTTGGCTTCTCATGTTTCTTTACAGTATTTACTCCCTCTACTATTGCTTTGTTCTTTACAGCGTCTACACGAAGCACTTTACCTTCAGAACCCTTATGGGCTCCTGCGGTAACCACTACGGTATCTCCTGTTTTTATTTTAAGCTTTCCCATTTCGTTATCTATTAAAGCACTTCAGGTGCTAATGATACTATTTTCATAAATTGTTTGTCACGAAGCTCTCTTGCAACGGGTCCAAATACACGGGTTCCTCTCATTTCGCCCTGTGGGTTTAACAATACACAAGCATTGTCGTCGAAACGAATGTAAGATCCGTCTGGCCTTCTAACTTCCTTTACAGTACGTACTACCACTGCGGTAGAAACGGTACCTTTTTTTACAGTTCCGTTAGGAGTTGCTTCTTTTACAGTAACAACAATCTTGTCACCAATTGATGCGTAACGTTTTTTGGTTCCGCCCAATACACGGATGGTAAGCACCTCTTTGGCACCTGTGTTATCCGCCACTCTAAGTCTTGATTCTTGTTGTAACATATTTACTTCGCTCTTTCAATTATTTCTACTAGTCTCCAAGTTTTGGTTTTACTCATAGGTCGTGTCTCCATGATCTTTACAGTATCACCTTCGTTGCAGTCGTTTTTCTCGTCGTGTGCTACGTATTTTTTCGTTTTCAAAACGAATTTTCCATACATAGGGTGTTTTACTTTTTTCACCTCGGCAACTACAATAGATTTCTCCATTTTGTTACTGGTTACTACACCTATACGTTCTTTTCTTAAGTTTCTTTTTACTTCCATCTTTCAGCTTCGTACTATTGTACTTCTCTTTTAGTTAGTTCTGTCGCAATTCTAGCTATAGCTCTTCTATGAACTCTTAACTGAATTGGATTGTCCAACGGTGAAATGGTATGAGCCATTTTAAGGTTTGCGAATGCTTGTCTGTTTTCAGTTAAAGCTTCCTGCAAATCCGCTGTTGATGCTTCTTTTATTTCTGATTGTTTCATCTTTGTAAAATTAAGCTTGATAATCTCTAGACATGATAAACTTAGTTTTCACCGGCAATTTCTGAGCAGCTAATCGAAGGGCTTCCTTAGCAGTTTCTAACGGTACTCCTGAAACTTCGAATAATACTCTACCTGGCTTCACAACAGCTGCCCAATATTCTACGGCACCTTTACCTTTACCCATACGAACCTCGAGAGGTTTTTTAGTGATTGGCTTGTCTGGAAAAATCATTATCCAGATAGACCCTTCTCTTTTCATAAAACGGGTAGCGGCAATACGCGCTGCTTCTATTTGACGTGCTGTCAGGAAATTTGAATCTAAAGATTTAATACCAAAAGTTCCATAGGCTAGCTGATTTCCTCTACCAGCATTACCTTTCATGCGGCCCTTTTGTTGTTTACGGTATTTTGTTCTTTTGGGTTGTAACATCTTTTCTTTTTCTTTAAAAAATTACTTTCTGTTACGACGTGATTTGTTACCACCTCGGCCAGAACCGCTTTTTCCACCTTTTTTGTCTAATCCGACCAATGGAGAAAGCTCTCTTTTACCATATACTTCGCCTTTCATAATCCATACTTTAACACCCAATCTACCATAGGTAGTGTGCGCTTCTACTAAAGCATAATCAATATCGGCTCTAAAGGTACTCAAAGGAATACGTCCATCTTTGTACGATTCACTACGTGCCATTTCAGCACCGTTTAAACGTCCAGAGATTTGGATTTTAATTCCCTCAGCATTCATACGCATTGCAGCCGCAATTGCCATCTTAATTGCACGACGGTACGAGATTCTATTCTCAATTTGTCTTGCAACACTGCTTCCTACTAGAAATGCATCTAATTCTGGTCGCTTGATTTCGTGAATGTTGATTTGTACTTCTTTTTCGGTAATTTTTTTAAGCTCTTCTTTTAGCTTGTCTACTTCCTGCCCACCTTTCCCGATAATGATACCAGGTCTTGCTGTAGTAATAGTAACGGTTACAAGCTTAAGCGTACGCTCAATAATTACTCTAGACACACTTGCTTTACTTAAACGAGCATGGATGTATTTTCTAATCTTGTCGTCTTCGGCTAATTTATCGCCGTAGTCGTTCCCTCCGTACCAGTTGGATTCCCATCCTCTAATGATACCTAAACGGTTCCCGATTGGATTTGTCTTCTGTCCCATTTAAATTTAGCTTTGTGTGTTATCGTTAGCTCCTAATACCAGTGTTACGTGGTTGGAACGTTTTCTAATTCTGTGTGCGCGACCCTGTGGTGCTGGACGTAGTCTTTTCAACATTGTTCCACCATCTACACGAATCTCTTTAATAAAAAGATCTGCATCTTCTAAAGAGGCCTCTTCATTTTTTGCTTGCCAGTTTGCAATGGCAGACAATAACAGTTTTTCCAAACGGTTAGAAGCTTCTTTTTTGCTGAATCTTAAAATATTAAGCGCTGTGTTGATCTTTTCACCACGTACCAAGTCTGCAACTAAACGCATTTTTCTTGGTGACGTAGGGCAATTGTTCAATTTAGCGAAGTACTGTGTCTTTTTCGCCTCCTTGATTGCTTCTGCTCTTTCTCTTTTACGAACTCCCATGGCCTATTATTTTTTTCCTTTGTTTTTTGCACCTGCGTGACCACGGAATGATCTTGTAGGTGAAAATTCGCCTAATTTATGTCCTACCATGTTCTCAGTTACATATACAGGCACAAATTGTTTCCCGTTGTGTACTGCGATGGTTTGTCCTACAAAATCTGGAGTAATCATAGAAGCTCTTGACCAAGTTTTGATCACAGTCTTCTTATTAGTCTCTACATTTTGCTGTACTTTCTTATCTAATTTGAAGTGAACGTACGGTCCTTTTTTTAACGATCTTGCCATAGCTTATTTCTTTCTACGTTCGATTATATACTTATTACTAGCCTTAGTTCTAGAGCGGGTTTTGTATCCTTTTGAAGGAATACCGTTTCTTGAACGTGGATGACCTCCTGAAGATTTCCCTTCACCACCACCCATTGGGTGATCTACTGGGTTCATCACTACCGGCCTTGTTCTTGGACGACGTCCTAACCATCTTGATCTACCAGCTTTACCACCAACCAATAATTGGTGATCACTGTTACTTACAGCACCAATGGTAGCCATACAGGTAACAAGTATCATTCTAGTTTCACCTGAAGGTAATTTAACCGTAGCGTACTTTCCGTCACGTGCCATAAGCTGTGCAAATGCACCAGCACTACGCGCCATAACAGCACCTTGACCTGGACGTAATTCTATACAAGAAATAATAGTACCTAGAGGAATATTTGCAAGTGTCATTGCATTTCCGATTTCCGGAGCAGTTTGCTCACCAGAAACTATATTTTGCCCAACTTGAAGTCCATTTTGAGCAATTACGTATCTCTTTTCACCATCTTGATAATTCAATAAAGCGATAAAGGCTGTACGGTTTGGATCGTATTCGATTGTCGCAACTGTAGCAGGCACGCCATGCTTGTCGCGTTTAAAATCGATTATTCTGTATCTTTTTTTATGACCACCACCAATGTAGCGCATAGTCATTCTTCCTTGACTGTTTCTACCACCAGAACGTTTCTTCGGAGCTAATAAACTTTTCTCCGGCTTATCAGTTGTAATGGCATCATAACCATTTACAACTCTAAAACGCTGTCCTGGGGTGATAGGTTTTAATTTTCTTACTGACATCTTTTGTCTAATTTATTGCAAGCTTAGCTTACAAATTGTTGTAAAAATCTATTGTATCACCTTCCGCCACCTGTACAATTGCCTTCTTAACAGCATTTGTTTTACCAGTTTGAACTCCCGTTTTCGTATGACGAACACGACGATCTGGGCGGACATTCATTGTGCGAACTTTTTCAACAGAAACTCCGTAAGTGGCCTCAACCGCTTTCTTGATTTCTACCTTATTCGCCTTTGGGTTTACCTGAAAACCGTATCGGTTATTTAAATCCGCATCGGCCGTGGCTTTTTCCGTAATTATAGGTTTTATTAAGATATTCATCTTGTTTCTATTTACTTAAGTTCGTATTAATTCCTTCCAAAGAACCTTCAAACAATACTACACTGTTTGCATTCATAATTTTGTAAGTACTTAACTCTGAGTTGTTTATAACTTCTGTACCTTTCAAATTGCGAGACGACAAATATACATTATTATTTGACTCTCCCAACACAAACAAAGACTTTTTGTTTTCAAGTCCTAAATTCTTTAAAACTGAAGTAAAACTCTTCGTTTTTGGGGCATCAAAATTTAAATCTTCTATCACCACAATTGCCTTGTCATTTGCCTTTACAGTAAGGGCAGATTTACGAGCCAAACGCTTTAAGTTCTTATTCAATTTGAATGAATAGTTTCTTGGTCTAGGTCCGAACATACGTCCACCACCTCTAAAAACACCAGACTTAATACTTCCCGCACGAGCCGTACCAGTTCCTTTTTGTTTCTTTATCTTTCTTGTTGACCCTGAAATCTCAGCACGCTCCTTAGATTTGTGAGTTCCTTGACGTTGGTTTGCCAAGTACTGTTTTACATCTAGGTACATTGCGTGATTATTAGGCTCAATTCCAAACACATCGTTAGAAAGTTCAACCTTTCTACCTGTGTCTTTTCCGTTGATATCTACTACTGCTACCTTCATTACTTTTGGATCATTACATAAGCATTCTTATGTCCTGGCACACATCCCTTCACTACTAGAAGATTTTTGTCTGCTACAACTTTAAGAACTCTTAAATTTTCAACTTTCACCTTTTCATTCCCCATTTGGCCAGCCATCTTCATTCCCTTGAACACTCTCGCAGGATAAGACGCCGCTCCAATAGAACCCGGTGCTCTTAAACGGTTGTGTTGCCCGTGAGTAGCTTGACCCACACCAGCAAAACCGTGACGCTTCACTACCCCTTGAAAACCTTTACCCTTGCTCGTTCCAGAAATATCTACGAACTCACCTTCAACAAAGTGTTCTACAGTGATAGTATCACCTAATTTATAATCTTCTCTAAATCCTTGGAATTCGGCGACTTTGCGTTTTGCAACAGTTCCTGCTTTCTTGGCGTGGCCTTCAGCAGCTTTAGTTACAGTCTTCTTGTCATCGAAACCAAGTTGAAGAGCTTCGTACCCGTCAACCTCAGCGGTTCTGACTTGGGTAACAACACAGGGCCCACACTCTATAACGGTACACGGCATATTTTTTCCGTTCTCGTCAAAGATGCTGGTCATCCCTATCTTTCTTCCAATTAACCCAGACATATTTATCTATTTATTTATTAGTAATTCGCCGATTATCGGCTTTATTTTTATTCAAATGAAACGGGGTCAAAAATAAATTCGACCCCGAATGTTATTTTTTCCGTTTTTCCCCAACCATCGTTAAGGACATTTTTGCTTCGACTCCGCTCAGCAACCAAAAGGTATACTAAGAAGTCTTAGTACTTAAACCTTTATCTCTACTTCTACTCCACTTGGCAACTCTAACTTCATTAGAGCGTCAATTGTTTTTGAAGAAGAGCTGTAGATATCCAATAATCTCTTGTAAGAGCTTAATTGAAACTGTTCTCTACTCTTCTTATTTACGTGTGGTGAACGTAGCACTGTAAAGATTTTTTTGTGAGTTGGCAATGGGATTGGCCCGGTTACTACTGCACCTGTACTTTTTACGGTTTTTACGATTTTTTCAGCAGATTTGTCCACTAAATTATGATCGTACGATTTTAATTTAATTCTTATTTTTTGACTCATTGCTGAAATATTAAGCGTTAGCGGTTCCTCTTGCTTTTGCAATTACTTCTTCTGAAATATTAGAAGGAGTTTCTGCATAATGTGAAAATTCCATTGTTGATGTTGCACGACCAGATGAAAGGGTACGTAACGTAGTTACATATCCAAACATTTCAGAAAGAGGTACAGTTGCTTTAACTGTTTTTGCACCGGCACGATCACCCATACTAGTCATTTGCCCTCTTCTTC
Source organism: Rasiella sp. SM2506 (assembly GCF_050859505.1). GTDB lineage: Bacteria > Bacteroidota > Bacteroidia > Flavobacteriales > Flavobacteriaceae > Marinirhabdus. Next base: position 153,131 of record NZ_CP193934.1, read on the forward strand.
GGTTAAGATCTCCTACAATATCACCCATATTCTCTTCAGGTGTAATCACCTCAATTTTCATAATAGGCTCCATTATTACTGCTTTCGCAGCTTTGGCAGCAGCTTTAAATCCTAATTTAGCAGCAAGCTCAAATGAAAGTTGGTCAGAATCGACATCGTGATAAGATCCGTCCGTCAAGGTAACTTTCATAGCATCTACTTCGTATCCTGCTAAAGGTCCGTTTACCATTGCCATCTTAAATCCTTTCTCTACTGAAGGGACAAATTCCTTAGGAACGTTACCACCTTTAATAGCAGATACAAACTCTAAACCTTCTTTTCCTTCGTCTGCTGGCTCTAATGTAAATACGATATCGGCAAATTTACCACGTCCACCAGATTGCTTTTTATAAACCTCTCTGTGTTCCGCTTTTCTTGTAATTGCTTCTTTATACTCTACTTGAGGCTGCCCTTGGTTTACTTCAACCTTAAACTCACGTCTCAAACGATCTACAATAATATCTAAGTGAAGCTCTCCCATTCCAGAAATAATGGTCTGTCCTGAAGCTTCATCTGTTCTAGCTGTAAAAGTTGGATCTTCTTCAGCTAATTTAGCCAAAGCCATACCCATTTTATCAACATCTGCCTTCGTCTTAGGCTCCACCGCAATACCAATTACAGGATCCGGGAAGTCCATAGATTCTAAAACAATTGGATGTTTTTCATCAGACATGGTATCCCCTGTCTTGATATCTTTAAATCCTACTGCCGCACCAATATCACCTGCCTCGATAAAATCGATAGCATTTTGCTTATTAGAGTGCATTTGATAAATACGAGAAATACGTTCTTTCTTACCAGAACGATTGTTCAAAATATAAGATCCTGCATCTAAACGACCAGAATATGCTCTAAAGAATGCTAAACGCCCCACAAAAGGATCTGTCGCAATCTTAAATGCTAAAGCAGCAAAAGGTTCGTTAACACTAGGCTTACGTCTTTCTTCTTTATCTGTATCTGGATTAACTCCTATTACACTTTCTCTGTCCATTGGAGAAGGTAAGTAACGACACACGGCATCTAATAAAAACTGAACTCCTTTATTTTTAAAAGAAGAACCACAAACCATAGGAATAATAGCCATATCCATTACAGCAGCTCTAAGCGCAGCGTGCACTTCTTCTTCTGTAATAGAATTTTCATTTTCCATGAATTTCTCTAACAAGTTCTCATCGTAACTCGCTACTTCTTCGATTAACAAAGCACGATACTTACGCACTTCGTCTTTCATATTTTCAGGAATTTCAACTACATCAAATGTAGATCCGTAATTATCATCGTGCCAAACAATAGCTCTGTTTTTCACTAAATCTACGATACCTTTAAAGCCATCTTCTTCACCAATGTTTAATACAATTGGCACAGCGTTGGACTTCAACATATCTTTAACTTGCTGACAAACTTCCATGAAATTAGCACCTTGACGGTCCATTTTATTCACGAAACCAATTCTTGGCACTTTATAATTATCTGCTAATCTCCAGTTAGTTTCAGATTGCGGCTCTACACCATCAACTGCACTAAATAAGAATACCAACCCATCAAGAACACGTAAAGAACGGTTTACTTCTACCGTAAAATCAACGTGACCTGGAGTATCTATAATATTAAAGTGATAATCTTGCGCTTCTTCAGTTGGCTCTCCATTTTCTTTTGGAAAAGTCCAATCACACGTAGTTGCAGCAGAAGTAATTGTAATACCTCTCTCTGCCTCTTGCTCCATCCAGTCCATTGTAGAAGCACCATCGTGTACTTCTCCAATTTTATGAGAAACTCCCGTATAGAATAAAATACGCTCTGTTGTAGTGGTTTTACCAGCATCAATATGCGCGGCAATCCCTATGTTTCTTGTTAATGTTAAGTCTCTTGCCATTTTTTAGAATCTGAAATGTGAGAATGCTTTGTTTGCTTCGGCCATTTTATGCGTGTCCGTTTTCTTCTTGACTGCTGCTCCTTCTTCCTTGGCTGCTGCCAAAATTTCTGAAGCTAATTTTTGAGCCATAGATTTTTCATTACGCTTTCTTGCGAATCCAATCAACCACTTCATAGCAGTAGATATTTTACGGTCTGCACGAATTTGCATAGGTATCTGGAACGTAGCTCCACCTACTCGGCGACTACGCACTTCTACGTGAGGCATTACATTAGAAAGGGCATCTTTCCAAAGCTCTAAGCCTGTTTTTTCTTCGTCTGTTTTTTTCTCTTCTACGATATCAATTGCATCGTAAAATACTTTAAAAGCCACCGACTTTTTCCCATCCCACATCATGTTATTCACAAAACGTGTCACCAATTGGTCATTAAACCTTGGATCCGGTAAAAGCGGTCTTTTTTTGGCTGCTCTTTTTCTCATTTCTTCGTTTTAAAACTGTTTAAAATTACTTCTTAGGGCGTTTGGCACCATACTTAGACCTACGTTGTGTTCTACCTGCAACACCAGCGGTGTCTAAGGCTCCACGAACGATGTGGTATCTAACTCCTGGCAAATCCTTCACCCTTCCACCTCTAACCAATACTATCGAGTGTTCCTGTAGATTGTGTCCCTCGCCTCCGATGTATGCGTTAACCTCTTTTCCATTTGTCAAACGTACACGCGCAACTTTACGCATTGCTGAGTTTGGTTTTTTAGGAGTAGTGGTATAAACACGCGTACACACTCCGCGGCGTTGCGGGCACGAATCCAAGGCAGCCGATTTGCTCTTCTTGGTTATTTTGGTCCTTCCTTTTCGTACTAATTGTGAAATAGTTGGCATAAAATCCTGTTATACTTAAATTAATAATATAATTTCCCCACTATAAGGGGGCGCAAAGGTAGAATTTTTATTTGATTATTCAAACACCAACTCACTTATTTTACAAACCTTTTTAATAAACACTGTTTTACTATATGAAAACCGCTTCTGAAACGTTAGATTTACTGCACAAATAGCCCTGTACTTGAAACAAATTTTTTACGTTTTTTTATACCTTAATATATATACCCTTCTTAACCAAGGGGCTTTTGCACAGCAATTATATTTAGAGATAGAAGCCGAAAAACCTATTTCGGAATCCCTAAGAGACAGCTTGTTATCACAACCAAAATTTAAAGACTTTCTTTCTTTAAAAGCTGGCGCAGACTCTCTTGTTCACAAATTATACCGCTTAGGTTTTATAGATGCTAAAAATAAATCTCTGGAAAAGAAAAATGACTCCAGCTACATTGCCAACTATTTCTTAGGACCAAAATACAAACTCATTAAAGTTTTTTATTCGGATTCCAGTTTCAGCAAAAAGCAACTGAGGCAAATTTCCGAAGAGGTAGAAGACAATTATTTTATCTTAAATTTTGAAACTGCCGAAGCCTCTCTTCAAAAACTAAACAACCTACAAACAGAAACAGGAAACACCTTTGCCAGATTAAAACTTACAAAGGTAGAGACCAAAGATACTTTTGTAACTGCAACCCTTGGCACGCAAGGAAAAAGTTTTAGGATATTAGATTCTATTGTAATAAAAGGATATGACAAGTTTCCCAGATCTTTTTTAAAATATTATGCAGGTATTAAAACAGGCAAGACTTTTAATAGAAATAAATTATTACAACAAAATTCGGTAATAGACAATTTAGGATTCGCCAACACCACAAAAGCACCCGAGGTACTTTTCAGAAAAGAATCTACAACAGCTTATTTTTATATCGAAAAACAAAACAATAACCTCTTTGATGGTATTCTAGGATTTGCTACCGATGAAGAAACACAAAGACTTCAATTAAATGGATATTTAAATCTTGAATTGAACAATAATTTGAATTTTGGCGAACAACTCCTTATTAATTACAAGGCAGACGGCAACGAACAGGTAAATTTTCGCGCCAAGGCAAAAATGCCTTACTTATTGAAGTCCCCTTTTGGAATTAGTTTGGAATTAAATATTTTTAAAAGAGACAGTACCTTTGTCACCACACAACAAGAAGCCCAAGTAACCTACCAGGTCAACACCATATCATCGGTTTACATTGGGTATAAGGGATACGAAAGCAGCAACCTACTGGACGAGGCAATAGCGGGTATAGCGGTAGAAGATTATAACGCTTCATTTTTAACAGCTGGCGGGATTGTAATTATCCCGCAAAATTCAAAACTATTTCCGAAAAAAACCGAATTACAACTAGGATCTGAATTTGGAAAAAGAGAAAGCAAAGGCCTACAAGAAAACCAAACACGTCTTTCGGCGTTAGCAAACCATATATTTAATATAAATGAAAACAACTCCCTGTATCTTCAAAACAGTTCCAGCATTCTATTTAGTGAAACCTATTTCACGAACGAATTATTTCGCTTCGGAGGTATCAATAGCATACGTGGTTTTAATGAAAACAGTATAGACGCTTCTCTTTTTTCAGTTTTGAATACAGAATATCGCTACATCCTTAACCCCGGGCTGTACGTCCACAGCATTATTGACCTAGGCTATTTTGAAAATAAACCTGTAGATGTAAAGGAAAAATTGTATAGCTTTGGTCTAGGAATAGGACTACAAACAAAAGGAGGTATTTTGCGCTTTAACATCGCAAATGGTAGCTCTGAAAATCAATCATTTAGATTTTCAAACACTAAAATACACCTTAGTCTTTCCTCACAATTTTAGATAAAGCTAACAATAGCTTAACACTGAGATTAAAAAAAAACCAAATTTTAAGTTTAAAAAGTTGTGTAATTAACTTTTTATTGTGATTTTTGGCATTGGCTAATTCAAATAATTTATAAAATGAGAACAAAGTTTAGTGGAATTTTGACGCTATTGCTAGCGTTAGTAGTGCAACTCACGTTCGCACAAGAAAAAACAATCTCCGGTACGGTGACCGACAATAGCGGTTTACCACTCCCAGGAGTTAACATCCTCGTAAAAGGTACGACGGTTGGTACGCAATCTGATTTTGATGGTAATTACTCCATCTCAGCAAGTGCAGGCCAAACGATCGTATACAGCTATGTGGGATTCAAAACTACTCAGCGTCCGGTATCGGCCGCTTCAAGTAGCATCAACATCCAAATGGAAGAAGATGCACAAGCGCTTGACGAAGTAGTTGTAACTGGTTATGGTATACCTAGAGAGAAAAAAGCACTGGGTTATGCCGTAAGTACTTTAGAGGCAGAAGCAGTTGAAAATAAACCAGAGTCTGACGTAGTGAGATCATTAAACGGTAAAGTAGCCGGTGTTCAAGTTACAGGTACTGGTGGTGCCACTGGTTCTGGAACCAACTTTATTATTCGTTCTAAGAGTTCGATTAATGGTGACAACCAACCTTTGTTTATTGTTGATGGTGTGCCTTTTGATGGTGGAACTAACCAACAATCTGGCTTTGACGGTGGTAACTCTGTTACTAGTAGCCGTTTCTTAGATTTAGACCCTAACAACATCGAAAGCATTAGTATCCTTAAAGGATTAAGTGCTGCTGTATTGTATGGTCAGCAAGGTAGAAATGGGGTTGTATTAATTACAACTAAAAACGGAAGTAAGAAAGAATTGAACAAGAAGTTTGAGGTAACACTTTCTCAGTCTGTTTATATTACACAAATTTCGAACTTACCAGAATACCAGAACAAATACGGACAAGGTTCAGACAACCTTCCAGATCCAGGATTTGTTGGTAACTGGGGTGGACTTCTTGATACTGGAATCCTAATTGATCACCCATATGCGGCTAGCTATGGTGGTACTGAAACCGATCCAGGTATATTCCCACAATTTATGGATTTACAGATTCCTTATAATGCAGCAGAAGATAACGTAAAGGATTTCTTTAAAACAGGACTGGGTAACACTACTTCTGTAAACGTTTCTGGCGCACCTAATGGTGATAGTCGTTATAACATTAACTTTGGTTATACTACAGAAGACGGTTATATCCCTAACAACGGATTAACTCGTTACAACCTTGGTATGGGTGGATCTACTAAATTGTCTAACAAATTTAGTTTTAACGGTACTGCTAACTTCAGTAATTTGCGTGTAAACACTCCGCCTATTGCTGCAAACAATGCTGTTGGTTCTTTATCTATTTTTGCACGTACCTTATTTATTCCACGTAACTTGGATTTAAATAACTTACCGTTCCAGAATCCTAACGACAATTCTAACGTATACTACCGTAGTGATCAAGATAACCCAAATTGGTTATTAAACTATGCTGGTACAGAGCAAATAACGAATCGTTTTTATGGTAAACTTGCCACTTCTTACGAAATTTCAGATAACATCTTAGCTTCGTACCGTTTTGGTCTTGATACCTATACGGAAAGACAAGAGTTTAGAGTAGCAAAAGGATCTTCTACTGATCCTTATGATGCACCAAACTTGAATGGTTTCTTAAGAACTACCTCAGGTACTAACTTTATCTTTGACCACAACTTAAACTTTAGTTTTAACAACATTCAGTTGGCCGAAGATTTCGACTTAACTGCACAGTTAGGATTTAATGCGAGACGTGATGAGTACAACCAATTTGGTATCACAAGTTCTGACCAAATCGTATTTAATTTCGCTAATCACAGAAACTTTACAACACAGGCTAACATTGACCCTACAACAGGGGCTAACTTAGACTTTGAATCTGAAAGAAACATCTTAGGTGCCTATGGTGAAGCATCTTTTGATTATGGAAACTTTGTATTCCTTACTCTTTCTGGTAGAAATGACTGGGGTTCAAATGTAGAGCGTGAAAATAGATCTATTTTCTATCCTGGAGCTTCTGTCTCTTTCATCCCTACTTCATTAGATGGATTTGGAAACAGTGGCGCTTTAAATTTCTTAAAGCTTAGAGCTGGTTACGGTACTTCTGCTCGTTTCCCTGGATTATATGGAACACGTGCAACATTAACTACAAATCCTAACGCTTTTGTACGTCCTAGTGGAGACCCAACAACAATTAACTCTTTACCTACAACTAGTCCAAATCCAAATCTTAAGCCAGAGCTTCAGAAAGAATTTGAACTTGGTGTTGAAGCAGAATTTTTCAAGCGTAGATTAACACTTGATGCTACAGTATACAAGAGAACTATTGAAGATCAAATTGTAAACAGACCTGTTAATCCATCTACTGGATTTAGCTTTATCAATGACAACATTGCAGAAAGTGAAATTAAAGGTGTTGAATTAGGATTAGATTTTATTCCACTTCAAACTGAGAACTTTACTTGGTCTGTTAGAAATAACTTTACAGCTTACGAAAATCAAGTTGTTGATTTAGGTGGTCTTGAAGCGTTCCCTTTTGCAGGTTTTATTGGACTAGGTAACTACGCTTCAGAAGGAGAAGCCTTAGGAGTAATCAAAGGAACATATGCTGCTCGTTATAACCCAGCAAGTATTAATGACGATAATCCTCTTGGAATTAGCAATGAAGGCTTATTATTGATAAATCCAAATGACGGTAAAATTATTGATAGTGGTACTTTAGATTTAACAGATCAGATTTTAACTGTTGGTGATCCTAATCCAGACTGGAATGCTACAACAATTCATACATTCTCTTACAAAGGACTATCGCTTTCTGCTCAATTTGAATATCAGCATGGAGGAGATATATTTTCTCAAACTGCTTCACAATACTACAGACGTGGTGTTACTAAGGTAAATGTTGACAATAGAGAAGGAAGTTATGTAGTACCAGGTATTTTAGCGAATCCTAACACAGGTGAACCTTTACTTGATGGTAGCGGAAACTTTATTGATAACACAATTCAGATTAGTGCTAACGACGTATTCTTTATCAACTTAGTTGATCCAGTTGGTCAAGGTATCTATGATGCATCTCACTTTAGAGTTAGAGACGTATCTCTTGCTTACAGCTTAAACGAGAAAATGCTAGACAGAACTCCTTTTGGAAATGTTACATTCTCTTTATCTGGACAGAATCTTTATGTTAAAACGTTCAACATTCCTGATGAATTCAACTTCGATCCTGAGGCTTTGAGTACTGGTGTTGGTAACGGACAAGGTTTGGATTTCCAAACTGGACCTTCTAACAGAAGATATTCATTTAGTGTAAAAGCAACATTCTAAAAAAAAAGTACACAATCGAGGTAGTAAAAACCTGCCTCGATTGTTTTAATAATGTACTTAAAACCTATATAAAATATTATGAAAAATTTATTAAAAATAACACTACTTTCTGGAGTAATAGCTTTGTTCGCAAGCTGTGAAACGTCAGAATTAGAGCTTCTAGTAAGCCCTAATGACGTTACTACTGATAATGCTGACCCTAACTTCGTCTTAAACGATATTCAGCTTACTTTTAATACTGTTGTTGGAGGTTATGATGGTTCATCTAGAGCTATTGTAAGACAAATCAATTTATTTGATTCATACAGCGGTGCTGTATCTAACACTACGTTAAACACTTCTTTTAGTCAATCGTATCAAATGTTTTCGAACATAGATCTTTTGCAAGGAATTAATGACGTTCAAGCTGACAATGGAGGTATTCCTTACCACGTAGGTGTCGCTCAAATTATAGAAGCATATGCTTATATGTTACTAGTTGACTATTTGGATGAAGTTCCTTTTAGTGAGGCTGTACAACCAAGTGAATTTCCTAACCCTAATCTAGATTCTGGTGCAGCAGTGTATGCAGCTCAATTAGAACTTTTAGATGCTGCTATTGCAAACTTAAATTTAGGAGATGCTACTCAAGCGAGAATTCCAGATGATTTATACTTTCAAGATTTTGATACGGCTAATTGGATTAATGTAGCAAATACTTTAAAACTTAGAGCGTATCTAAATACAGGGAACGTAGCTGGTTTTAATGCTGCTGCTGCTTCTAACATCATTGATCAAAATGATGAAGATTTTCAATTCCAATACTCAACTGCTACAAACCCTAGTAGTACACACCCATTCTTTGGTAGTAGTTATGGTTCAGCCGGTGCTGGTGCCCGTATGAGTAACAACTTATTTGATTTTATGAATGTTGGTGATGCCCAGCAACCATTCCCTGAAACTGATACTCCTGTAGACCCTCGTGCTAGATATTACTTCTACCGTCAGACTTCTAATGCTCCAACAGGAAATGATATTCCATGTGAAGGCGTTAATATATACGATTATTGTTACGTAGGAAATGCATATTGGGGTAGAGACCACGCAGATAATGAAGGTCTTCCTAATGATGGTTTAAGAAGAACTGCTTATGGAATTTACCCAGGAGGTGGAGCTTTTGACGCAGACCAAGCAACACCAACCCCTACGGTTGCATCTTCAAGCGAAAGTCTTGCCGGAGCTGGTATTCGTCCAATATTTCTTGCATCTTTCACACATTTTACTCTTGCAGAAGCTGCTTTAACTATTGGTGCTAACGGAAATCCTAGAACTTTACTTGAGACAGGAATAAGAAGAAGCATGAACAAAGTTCGTGATTTCGCAGGTACTGCAGACAATGGTGCTTTTGAAATGACAGATGCAGACATTAATAATTATGTAAACTCTGTATTAACTGAATATGATGCTGCAAATGCAAATGGTAAACTGGCAGTAGTTTCAAAAGAATACTTTCTTGCAGCTTGGGGTAACGGTGTAGAGCCTTATAATTTATATAGAAGAACTGGTTTGCCAGATCTTCAAGCTCCTGTGACTGCAGCTGGTGCATTTCCAAGATCATTCCAATACCCACTTATTGAAGTAGATGGTAACCCAAATATTCAGCAGAGATCTGTACTAACAAAAGTATTCTGGGATACTAGAGGTGGTGATAACTTGGATTAATTAATTTAAACAAAATTCTATTATGAAAAATTTTAAATATATAACATTAGCTTTTATTGCAGCAATTGGGCTTACTACACTTACAAGCTGTGAAGACGAGGACAAATTACCTGTACCTCAATTGACCAATGGTGGATTTGTAAAATTTGTATCAATGCCAGAATTTAATGCTGGTGCAGATCCATTAAGTGCAAGCTTTACTGCAACGACCGAAGATCCTAATGGTAACATAGCCACTTACGAATTGATGGTGGTAGGAGATTTCACTGGAGCTACAACAGATACCTTATCTTTTAGAAGTACTACAACATTTCCTTTTGACGTAAGTTTTACAGGAGCGGATATGGCTTCATTATTTGGAGTTGATATTTCAACTTTTGAAGAAGGTGATAGCTTTCAATTTTTAGGAAAAGTTGTTACAGTAGATGGTGTTTTGTATGACTTTACTGCTACAGAATTTTTAGAGCCTACGCCAGATTTAGATCCTAGTGATCCAGATTTTGTACCTGAGCCAGGTATGTGGAATGGAGCAAACAACGAATCGGTTGCGCTTTTAGGTGCTGAAGGTTTGTTACAAGCATTCAACTATGAAGTTGAATTCTCTAACCCACCCGTTGAATAATTAAATTTTAATAATTTAATATAAAAAACCATCACGTTTAACGTGGTGGTTTTTTACTTTTACACTATGAAGAAAGAAAATAAGATATTCGGAATCTACCCAATCCTTGAAGCTTTAAAAGCAGATATCGTGATTGATAAATTATATGTACAAAAGGATATTCAAAATCCAAAAATCCAATCCATTCTCGACGATGCAGAAAAAGTTGGTGTAAGTATAAATATAGTACCCGTTGAAAAACTGAACAGATTAACACACGGGAATCATCAAGGTCTGGTAGCTGTAACCTCTCCTATTTCTTTTCCACCTCTTGAGGAAACTGTAGAAAACATACTCAAGACCAAAGAGACTCCTCTATTTATTATATTAGATCAAATTAGTGATGTAAGAAACTTTGGTGCTATTTTAAGAACAGCTGAATGTACAGGAGTTGACGCTGTAATTATTCAGAAAAAAGGGGGTGCTCCAGTTAGTGGAGATACCGTTAAAACATCTGCAGGAGCCATATTTAGCATTCCCATATGTAAAGTAGACCACATTAAGGATGCAATATTCTACTTACAAGGGTCAGGGATTACCACAATCGCAGCGTCTGAAAAAAGTGAAGAAACTCTGTATTCCAAAGATTTTAATAAACCTCTGGCCTTAATTCTAGGCTCTGAAGGAAAAGGAGTATCAAAATCTGTATTATCCTTAGTAGATGAGTCTGCTTCCCTCCCACTCATAGGAACCATAAATTCTTTAAACGTTTCTGTTGCCTGTGGAGCCTTTTTATATGAAATCCTGAGACAGCGTTCTTTATGATGTTCCTTTGGTATCTGAAGATGACTTATAAGAATAATTTACTGTAATTTTGAAAGACGTTTCATCTTCTTTTGCCGAGGTTGGTATGTCATCCGGTTCTTCAACTTCAGGAAGCATTTCAATAAAATTTCCGTCGTCATCAAAATAATTCATAAAATCATCATCTTCTTCGTTGTAAGAATCTTTCTCCCATTCAAATTTCTTATTTTCCACAGGATTCTTTCTAAAAAAAAGCGCTAAAACAAAACCCACTAAAAATCCTGAAAGATGTCCTTCCCATGATATTTTAGGATCTATAGGAAACAAATACCACAGTAAACTACCATATAAAAATACAACTACGAGTGCTAATGCTGTTAATTGATATTGTTTAGACAAAATACCTTTAAAGAAAAGAAACGAAGCTAGCAGATACACTATCCCACTACCTCCAATATGTAACGCTGGACGACCTATGAGCCAGGTAAGCAATCCCGTTAATAAAAAACCTAGAAAGAATATTTTCCATCTAATGTTTCGATAAAAGTAGAAAAGAGCCGATCCTAGCACCAGTAGTGGAATAGAATTGTTAAACAGATGTTTGAGGCTACTATGAATAAAAGGCGCTAAAAAAATACCCCGTAAGCCTTCTGCCTTTTGTGGTAAAATTCCCAAATAGTTCAAATTTATTTTGAATCTAGTTTCTATCCAAAATACTACCCACGCGATAAACACAAAAAGCAACGGATAGCATATAACATCTAATGTAAATTCTAGTGGTTTTTTTGTAGCCATAGGTTTTCATATTCAAAAATACGCCCAATTTATAAATAGTGATAAATTGTCAGTTTTCAATATTTTGATTGTTGTAAATTTACCAAATGAATACACCATTAGCTGAAAGAATAAGACCAAAAAATCTCGATGAATATTTGAGCCAACAGCATTTGGTAGGACCTAAAGGTTCGTTAAGCTCTCAACTTAATACAGGTGTTCTCTCTTCATTAATTTTATGGGGCCCCCCAGGAACTGGAAAGACAACCTTGGCGACTATCATAGCCAATGAATCCAAAAGACCTTTTTATAGCTTGAGTGCTATAGATAGCGGTGTTGCTGCCATAAGAGATGTAATACAAAAAGCAAAACAAGGGGACGGCCTGTTTACCACTAAAAATCCAATTCTTTTTATAGACGAGATACATCGTTTTAGTAAATCGCAACAGGATTCTCTACTTGGTGCTGTAGAAAAAGGATGGGTAACACTTATTGGAGCCACTACAGAAAATCCAAGTTTTGAGGTGATTCCGGCATTGTTATCTCGCTGTCAGGTTTATGTACTGAAAGCCTTCAATAAAGAAGATTTAAATAACCTCTTAGAGAGGGCTATAAAAATAGATACGAAGCTTTCAAAAATTACTATTAAACTAAAGGAAACCGAAGCACTCATACGTCTTTCTGGCGGCGATGCCAGGAAATTACTGAATATGCTGGAGTTGGTGGTGCTTTCAGAAAACAACACCGATGTTACAGTCACCAACGATCTTGTGCTGCAAAAAGTTCAAAAGAACACGGTACTTTACGATAAAACTGGTGAGCAACATTACGATATTATTTCAGCCTTTATAAAATCTATACGTGGAAGTGACCCGAATGCTGCCGTATACTGGCTAGCAAGAATGATTGAAGGTGGAGAAGATGTGAAATTTATTGCCAGACGTCTCTTAATTCTAGCTGCTGAAGATATTGGTAATGCCAATCCTACTGCGCTAGTTCTTGCTAACAATACGTTTCAAGCAGTGACTACCATTGGATATCCGGAGGCTAGGATTGTTTTAAGCCAATGCGTTCTTTATCTCGCCACTTCTCCTAAGAGTAATGCGAGCTATGAGGCCATAAACAAAGCGCAGCAGCTAGTTAAACAAACTGGCGACCTGTCTGTACCCTTATCTATTAGAAACGCTCCTACAAAACTTATGAAAGAATTAGGATATGGAAAAGCCTATCAGTACGCGCATAGCTATCAAGGTAATTTTGTGCCACACGAATTCTTACCAGAAGAAATAAAAGGTACTTCTCTTTATAAACCAGGCAACAACCCTAAAGAACATCGTATAAGCGAGTATTTAAAAACGCTATGGAAAGATAAATATTCTTTTTAATTTGTAGTCAAAACATACTCCTTTTCACCAGATGGGAAGCTGATGGTAAGGTTCATATTTGGATCGAATCTAGCAGAAGCTACTTCCCCAACCAAATTAGTAAACTGCATTGCTGTATCTTGAAAACTTACCCTACCCACAAGCAATAAATCATTCTCTGCTCCCAGAACCTCTTGGAATAATGAATAGCCCGATAAAGTCTTTCTAAGTAAATAAGAACTTCCTGCATGTGTATAGCTAGAGAATGTAATGGATGGAAGACTACTTTCTTTGGTTGTTATTACAGCAGCCAATTGGGTATCGGTTTCAGTAGTTGTGGTGTTTATGGTAACGGGTTCTACTTCTATTTCCTTTTGCGAAACATCCAGACTTTCAAAACTTTTAAAAGCGTTTCTTAATGCCTGGTTATATGTTTTATTGAATTCTTTTAATTTACTTCTACCTTCGGCACTTCGGAAAAGTTCTACGCCATTACAATCCCTAACAACTACAACCATTTTTGTATAAATAAAACCGAGTTCAGTTTCTACATCGGCATACAACCCGTCACACTTGGTTACGTTTGGTAATTCTTTCGAAAAATATGCGTGAAAACCATATTTATTAAAAAGAAATTTAGTGAGAGAATTAATCTGATACTGATCTTTTGATTCTTGAAAATCATATATCTCTGGCACTTCTATATAACTATACTCACTCATTGACTGCTGAGAAAATCCCAAATAGCTGCTTACTGTCAATAAAAAGGTAATGGCAAAAATTTTACTGTTCATCTATCTTAATATTAAATCCTAGCTGTAAAGATACACTTTTTGCCTTGGCTATATTTCCGTATCGCAGTATGTTATCTGCAGTAATATAAAAGTTAAATTTCCCTACATCCACCACAGCTCCAAGACCTAAATTGGACGTATTAAACGCATCTACCGTGTAGGTTACTTTTCCACTAAGGAAGTTTCCAAATTTTCTCCTGTAATAAGCAGTCCCTGCAAATTGAGGTCCTTTGGGTCGTAAAATACTATAAAACTGCATTCCAACGGCTTGTTGCCAAATGCCTCCTGTCCCTTTGTTTAGACAATCACAAACATTCCCACCAAAAGAATCTCCAAAACCATATTCTAGGCTGGCATTCATTTTCATAGGCCTAAACCTTGTATACGAATTTGTTAAGGTATCAATAGGCACCTCACGTTCTAGGTCATCTTCAAGAGTATCAAAATATGGGAATGCAGTTTCACCATCCGACAATTGAGGGAATATAAGCTCAATACCATTAAGGTTGTAATCTCCTTGTGCCTGATAGTTTTCGGTATCTTTTCCGTAGAAAATGGCACCAAAATCTAGTATGCTTGCCGTAGTGGTAATACGATCTGTAACTTGATAAGTAGCCCCTACATCTACGCCTACACCCAAATCGCCACCAAAGAAAGATCTTCCTAATATTTTGCTGCTCACCTCCCCTGCACCATCCAAATCTCTTAAAGAAGCATATCCCGAGGTATTGACAGTAATATCGGCATTTTCAATAGTATGGTCATAAATATTAACACCATCTTCATCCAGAGACGTAGTAAATGTACCCGAGTTATTTGTACTGCTGAAGGAAATAAGACTGGAATACACCTTGAGCCTGGCGCCTAAGGTCAATTTATCTGTAACTTGCTTATTGGCTCCAAAATGATACACCGTTAACAAATCTGCCGTAAAACTAAGTTCCCCTAAATTAAACGGATAGTCCAAATAATCACGGTTTCCTTCCCAAGCAAGAATTGCTAGATCCCGCGGAAAATAGGTGATAAAATCCAGTTCTTCATAGACACCGCCAGAGAAGTATATATCATTTTTATTTTTCCACCCAAAACTTAACAACTCCAATTGCTGTGTCACCGTAAAGAAGTCTGTATTGTCAAGTTCAAATATTTTGTTTCTAATTCTTGTATTAATGTCTACATCACTTTCTCCAAAAATATCGAAAACCGAAACCCCCGAAGCACCTCCATTAATATGGATTTGAGATAAAAAGGGAATTCCAAAGTGTTTTTCTTGAGGCACCATGCCGCCGGGATTAAGCATAAGGCTTTGTGGTGCATCATTTAGGCCATACAGCACTTGTTTGTTTTGAGAAATGGCATCGCCAACCCAAAGGGCAAAAAATAGAATCCAATACTTTTTCATAGTAATTTTGCTCAATCCTTTATTTCTAAGAAGTAGGTAGTTTTAGACTGAAGGTTAAGCGCTCCCTCTAAGTTTTGGTCTGTAGAGGGTATTGTTACTGAAACGACAACCTTATTCGCTTGTGTAAGTTGCAGTATTTCTTCTCCTTCTACATTTTGTGTGAACAAAGTGATTTCTGGTGAAGCTACCGTTCCTTGATTCACTGTTGTTTGAGTAGTATACGTAGTGTCGTTTTGTTCGCTTAAAAACTGAAAATCTACATTAAAAGAACGAGGAATGCTATTCGTAAAACTGAATAAAAACTCAGCTCGTTTAAGATTTTCTTGTATTCCAGTATCGTCAAGAAATCTAATTTCCGTAGTATCCACCACAGTTAACCTTGGTGCCTGAGTAATAGAATCGAAAAAATCCGGTGGGGTGAGTGTAAAGAAAATAAGGTCAAGCTCTACAACTGGAGTAAGGGCTATATCATCTGCCTGGTCAAAATCTGTGTCTTTAACACAAGAAAGCAACATACCTAAGCAAAATATCATGGCAAAAGAAAGCCATAGATTTGTTTTCATGTTTGGGGATTTACAAGTATAACGCCACAAACAAACGGATTAGTATACTTACAAAAAGGTTTTAATTTCTAAGAGATGATTTACTAAGGGATAAGTAGTAGGGATTTCCTCTTTTCTGTAATTATAAAAAAGGGATTGCATCCCTACGCCTTCGGCTCCTAAAATATCGGCTTCAAAAGTATCTCCTATCATAATAGATTGGGCAGCCGTGGTATTGGCTTTTTTAAGAGCCGTTTGAAACACTAAAGGATTAGGCTTTTTAACACCCACTTCTTCCGAAGACGTTACGGTTTTAAAATAATGAGCAATATTGCTCTTTTTCAACTTTATGTTTTGTACTTCCTGAAACCCATTGGTGATAATATGTAGTTTGTAATTGGGATGAAGATATTCCAAAATTTCCATAGCTCCTGGCAGCAGGTGATTATGTATTGGTAATTCTTCAATATATGAAACCGCCATAGCATCTATAATAGCCAGAGGGTACGAAACTTTTAAATCTCTGAAAGAGTCCAACAGTCTTCCTCTGCGCAATTGCTCCTTGGTTACCCGTTCTTCTCTGTAGGCTTTCCAATAATTAAAATTAATAGGTTCATAAATGGCCAGAAAGTCGTTTAAAGCCACTTCAATGTTAAATTTCTGAAAAACCTGCTGAAATGCAAGACCCGAATTTTGGTCAAAATCCCATAACGTATGGTCTAAATCAAAGAAAATGTCCGTACAATTATTCATAATTTTGGAGGGTTTCTGAAAACAATTTTCGCCATACCCTATTTTCTTCTTCTGAAGTAAAATTTTCGTTGCTCAGTACCACACTAAAAACGCCATTTACTTGTGCTACTTTTTGCATAAGATTTTGAATTTTGGCTTCTATTTTTTCTGCTTTTTCATGTTGCATTGCTGTTGAAGCTAAGGCAATAGGATGCAAGATTAATGGTGTTTTTATTTCAAAATCTAAATCGTAAAAAAGAAATGGTGTGCATGTCCCTGCCCTAAATCCCGGGGTATCGTAATAGGCCATGGTAAAGTCTTTTTCAATTTCAAGTTCAATAAGGTTTCGGTAATTTTCTGGTAGATTTACGAAGTAATTAGATTGTTTGGCACTAACTACATTTCGGTTTATAGTACTTTCCATACGCTTTACTTCTTCTTCTAGGGTAGCAAATTTGGTTATAGAAGACGCAGAATATAGCAACCCAACTTCTTTATAATCTGCTACATATTTCACTAATAATTGAAATGCTTTTCTATGCGTGTTTAAGCTGTCTTGATATTCTTCATTTTCGCCTAATAGAAAAAAGGCTGTCATTTTGGAGGTACTGCGTTTGGCTATATTAACAATCCAGGTAAACGTATCGAAAGGGTCTTTTCTAATGCCTAACAACACCTGAGTGCGATAAAAATTATTCTTAAACCTACCTTTTGTAAAGTCCTGGAAATAACACAAGAAAGATCTAAAAAAACCCTTTTGGTTGTAGGCAAAAGGACGCTGTACCGAAATAACGTTGTGAAGCATTAATTGCTTATGTGGAAACTTTATATTTTCAAACGATTGCTGTAACACCACCTTTAATTTATAGGCCCACATATCTACAATAGGTAGTTCTAAAAAATTATTCTGAAATGCTAGGCTTTCTGCGGCTGGATATCTTCCTTTTGTGTCTTTAACGTGAGGCAAATACTCTTCGTAACGACTTAATAAATAAAAGGAAGCTGCAAAAATATCGAAAGGGATGGCACTTTTTTCAATGGTTGGGAAAAAGGCGGGAATATCATCCCATTCTTTCAATAGAATCTCTATAGATTCAATACCGTTCTCTGCCAACAATCCATGTTCCTGTACAAAAAACTCATTCCCCAAAGGGTGCTTACCGTAAGACATTTTTGGGTCTTCGTAGGCTATAAATTCTTCCAGAACTGAGGTGAACCTTACATCTATCCCTAAAATCCTTAAAAAAATATGTTTAAAGGAATAGGAAAGTCTGGTCGTTAATTTTTGGGAATACACAAGAAGCATTAGCGCTATAAAAGATTTTCGTCTGCAAAGCTAAAGTAGCTGTTTTCGGTGACAATAAGATGGTCTAGCACTTTTATATCCAGACTTTCCCCTGCTATTTTGAGTTTTTGTGTGAGCGTTTTGTCAGCATTGCTAGGCTTTAATGTACCGCTTGGGTGATTGTGTCCCAGGATTACAGCCACAGCGCCAAGTTGCAAGGCATTCTTAAATACAAGCCTTACATCTACCAGCGTGCCTGTTATTCCTCCCTTACTAAGTTGGGTAGTTTGTAATACTTTGTTAGAATTATTAAGATATATAATCCAGAATTCTTCGTGTGGCAATTCTCCAATAATGGGTTGCAAAAGTTCAAAAACAGATTGGCTGGAGGTAATTTTCTTTTGTTTTAAGCCTTCTTCCCCACTTCTTCTCCTTCCTAGTTCCAGCGCAGCTACAATGGTTATTGCTTTTGCCTCGCCTATGCCTTTATAGTGCATCAATTCTTTTACGTCCATTTTTCCAAGCGTATTCAAATTATTATTGGCTCCTGCCAAAATACGCTTGCTAAGCTCTACGGCACTCTCCTCTCTACTGCCACTGCCTATTAAAATTGCAATGAGTTCAGAATCGGACAACGCCGTTCTTCCTTTGGACAAGAATTTTTCTCGCGGGCGATCATCCTGGTTCCAGTTTTTAATAGAAAAAGAAGAAGTATCTTTCAAAAGAATGCTAATTTCAATAAAGATAATGATGTATCTTTAAATTTCAATAAAATTTTGAAAATCAATACGCTATCGTATGAAATCACTTTTTGAAACTGAAGCATTAAACGAAATTAGAACTCGTTTGGGTAGCCTTTCTGAAAATTCAGAAAAACAATGGGGAAAAATGACTTCTGGGCAAATGATGCATCATTGTCAATTACCTCTCAATGTTATCTTAGAAAAAGAAAACTACAACCTAAAGCCCAATTGGTTTGTAAAAACGTTCTTTAAAAAAGCTATGTATAGCGACAAACCGTGGAGAAAAAATTTACCCACTGTGAAACAATTCAAGGAAACAACACCAAGAGATTTTACTACTGAAAAGCAACACCTAGAACAATTATTAATTGAATTTGAAGCACAACGCGAGCGTGAAGACTGGAAACCGCATCCAAGTTTTGGGGAGTTAACAAAAGAGCAGTGGGGGAAAATGCAATACAAACATTTAGACCATCATTTTAGACAGTTTAAAGTCTAATACCGGGACTTATTCAAAGATTAACCTACCTGTAAAAAGTTCCTCCACATCTACAAAAGGAGGTCTGTTCTTTGCAATCACATCTCCTAACCCTACAATGGTTCCTCGCAATGAATCTGTTGGAAAACATATAATTTTATTCGTGCTCCTGTGAAATATATTAATGGTTCTAGCCTTTAGTTCTCCTGCTTCAACACGTGCATCGCTATCAAAAAGACCAATTTGAAAACCTCTAGTTCTTCCTTTTAATTTGAATGTAGAAATTCCATTGGCATTAATAATTATCCCATTGGTGTTTAATTCGTCCAAATCGAAGTCACCATCTGTATGGAATTCATCATCTAACAGTCTATCTTCAGATACTAGTTCTAGCCTATCAAAAGAAATAATTCCAATATCTTCAACCGTACTGCCGGAACTATTCCTTATAAGGTCAATTTCCGGAGAGGTTACATACACTTTTGTGGTTTCAAAGTCACGCAATAGATTGCAACTATTATTGTCTTTAATTTTAAGGATGCTATCTTCAGATCTTACTACCACTTCCGAGATTAAATTATCTGGAGACTCTACGATTACTTTTTGTACAGGGCCCTGAGAAATATAAAGTTTAACTCTATCAAAAACAATAATTCTCTTAAAGACATCTACTTCAAACTCTTGCCTTACAATATCTCCATTGTCGTTTTGAAAACAATCTCCCAGACCATCTGTGTTACAGCTAACCAACACAACTAAAAATCCAATAAAAGCTAACTTTTTCATATGCTATAGACGTATACCAAGACTAAATTCAACAGCTTCTGCTTTCGCATAATGAGCCTTTACAGTTATTGAGCCAAATAAATTTTCAGTAATATACCTTTTTAAACCCAATCTATTATAAACGCGATTTTCAAATTCATAAGGCCAATAGACGTAATAGCCTAGTTGAGATACAAATGCTACTTTGTTAAATCGTAATTCGTGGCCCACAAAAACACCTATTCTTCTCGCATCTTCATCTCCACTTAAGCCATCGCTCGTAAAGGCGATAGATCTGTACTCTATTAATCTTTCGATCATTCCTGAAATAAACAAATCTGTTCCTAACTGAAAGCTGCTCTTGTAATTAATACGTTTATCGACAAAGGCAGATAAAGTTATAAATGGATATTGCCCCAAGCCATTTACATCTGCTTCATTCACACCAGATCTAACTACAAAGTTATAATGGATGGGTTCTGAATAAAATTCACTTCCCCAAGCTACAGGTACAAGCGCTTCCGGATAGTTAATGGAATTAAACAAATAGGTAGCTCCCGCACTAATGTAAAATGTATTGGTACTATTGTTGGGTGCTTTAAAGTTTGCGTTAGAATAGTGAATCACTCCCATACCCAAAGTAACCCCCAAACCATCTATAATATTTTCTTGTACAAAATTAAATTTAAGTAAGGTGGAGCTTAAAAAATCGCTACCGTAGGCATTATTCTCGAAATTAGTTTCCGGATCGTAGGGATTGGTAGCATAACCAACTCCTTGTCCAATACCTATGGACAATCTGCGTTTCCAAAAATAAAAGTTAAAGTGCCCATATACCGAATGTACCTGTCCTAAAAATTGATTATCTAAATCCTGAAAGATGTAGGTAAACCCCCAATCCGGGTAGTTATAGCGCCCCTCCCATTCATTATAGCCATACGGTTTACGGCTGTAACTTAAAATGAGCCCTGACGGATGTCCTGTTATTAAATGAGAAATGTCTGGATTGTGTTCAATAATAGTTCCGAAGAAATATTCTGCTTTAACTTCATTAAATTTTAGTTCATTTTGTTGTGCCAGAACACCTTGACAACAAACACATAATAAAACAATAGCTCTAAGCAATTTCATAGTGAAAAACAAACGCCAAATATACATGTTTATTGAAATAAAAGACGGCCAGAATTCAATTCTTCAACCTCTATTATTTTTGGACGATTTAGTGATAGTACATCTCCTACTCCCACAATTCGACCCCGGATGCTTAATTGCGGATTTACAATTATTTTATTGGCACTTCTATGGAAGATACGTAAATGATCAACAATTAGATTGGCACCTTCAAATCTTGGCACCTCATCTTCAAAAGAAATAATGGCATTTTCGGTATACCCATCTATAAAGAAGCCACTAAAACCATTGGCTTCCACGCTTAAATTTACAGAATTGACGGTTAAAGTAAAGTTTCCACTTTTTCTAATCTCTTCAAATCCTCCGGTTGTATTGCTTATTAATCTTAACTCAGGAAAGTTGAGTATTCCTTCACCCACTACATCATAAGAGCTACCGTTGCGGATTTCCAAAAGGTTTGGGACTGTTACCTGGGCTTTTGTGATACCAAAGTCACGAACATAATTACACTCGTTCGCATCTCTTACTACCAATACGCCATCTTGAACATACACCAATACATCTGGCAACAAATTTTCTCCAGTTTCTATGATCACCTCTTGTGTAGCCCCCTCTTTAATTAGCAAAGACACGTTATTCTCTATTCTAATCTTGTTAAAGGCATTCACTTCAAAAGGTATTTGAACCATATTTCCTGCCAACTGAAAGCAATCTGGAGCCGTTTCGCTATCACAAGCAAAACAAAGTAAAACCAATAGGTAGTATAATTTTTTCATCTTATAATCGTATTCCAACTCCAAATTCTATCGCTTCCGCATTTGCGGCGTGGGCTTTTACCGAAACCACACTATATAATTTTTCAGAAAAATAATACTTTAACCCTATTCTTTCATATACGGGCAACTCGTATTTAGACGGCCAATAAACATAGTACCCCAACTGAATTGGAATTGCAAATTTTGAAATCCGCAGCTCATACCCTCCAAAAACAGCAACACGTTTATAATCTATTTTTTCTTCATCTTCTTTAAAAAAGGCGATGGCACGATATTCGAGTTCCTTCTCTAAAGATTTTGAAAAAAACATTTCTGCTCCTAACTGAAACGTGCTTTTATAGCTTATTCGTTTATCTATAAAACCTCCCACTACAAAAAACGGGTGTTGCCCAAGGCCAACAATATCTCCTTCGTTAATACCACCTCTCACAAATAGATTGTAATGCAAAGGCTCATTAATGTCTTGTTTCTCTTCTAGAGGAAGATATACAGCTTCTTTTTCATCAAAATCATACTGCACCCCTACGGTCACTGCATACACATTTGTACCAGAATTGGGTGCTCTAAAGCTCCCGTTAGAATGATGTATAAACGAAAGTCCTGCCTGCATCCCAAAACCCTTGTATATATTTTTTTGCTGGTAGGTAAGCTGAAAATAGGTGGCGGCTAAAAATCTACTTCCATAGGCAACATTTTTAAAGTTGGTATCCAAATCGAACGGATTTGTATTAACACCTATTCCCTGAGCAATTCTTAGCTGTAGTTTCTTTGATAAAAAATAAAAATTAAGATGACCATATACCGCAAAATTTTCACCTAGTACTTCACTGTTAAAATTTTGATACCCAAAAGAAACCCCCACATCTGGATAGCCATATTCCTGTTGCCAGTAGCTAGTACCAAACGTTTTTTTATTAAAACTTAAAATAAAACCTTCTGGCTGATTCCTATTAAGTTGTGTGACATTTTTATTTTGCACCAACAAGGAACCATAGTAATAATTGGCATCTACAAAGTAGGGCAAATTAGCTTCGGTTTGCGCAAAAATTGGAGAAGCGCATATCAGTATAAAGAGGATTATTTTTGCCACGGCGGCAAATGTAAACAATTAAAATATTTGAGACGCTATAGCCTTAATATTATCGCTTTTCCCCATAGAATAATAATGCACAAATGGCACCCCGGCAGCTACCAACTCTTTACTTTGAGCAATACACCAATCAATACCCACCTGTCTCACTTGGGTGTTGTCTTTACATTTTACAATTGCCATAATTAACGCATCCGGAAGCTCTAAGCTAAAACGATGCGGAATTAAATTCAATTGCTTTTTGGTGGCAATGGGCTTTAAACCTGGAATAATAGGCACTGTGATACCCGCAGCCCTGCATTTTTCAACAAACTGAAAAAATTTAGTATTATCAAAAAACATTTGGGTTACAATATAAGTAGCCCCTTTCTCAATCTTCTTTTTGAGGAAATGAATATCACTATCCAAACTTGGTGCTTCCATATGTTTTTCAGGATACCCCGCCACTCCAATGCAGAAATCTGTTGGTGTTTTGTTCTGAAGTTCTTCATCCAAATACACGCCGTTGTTCAACGCTGAAATTTGTTCTACCAACTTACTAGCATAGGTGTGCCCCTCTTTTTCCGGGGTAAAATAGGTTTCACTTTTTACGGCATCACCACGAAGTGCCATGACATTATCAATCCCTAAAAAACCTAAATCTATCAGGAAATTCTCTGTATCTTCTTTGCTGAAACCCCCACACAAAATATGCGGAATAGCGTCCACGTGATATCTGTTCTGAATGGCCGCACATATACCAACCGTTCCCGGACGTTTCCGCACTACTTTTTTCTGAAGCAGCCCATTTTTTAATTCCTGGTATACGTATTCCTCACGATGATAGGTAACGTCTATAAATGGCGGATTAAACTCCATTAACGGATCTATATTCTCAAAAATTGAATTGATATTTTGACCTTTTAACGGAGGTAAAATTTCAAATGAAAACTTAGTGGTTCCTTTTGCCTGTGCTATATGTTCTGTAACTTTCATCTATTCTGCAATATTTGGCTGCAACCATTTTGTTGCTTTTTCAACTGAAATATTTTTTCTTTCGGCGTAGTCTTCCACCTGGTCTTCTTTAATTTTTCCTAATCCGAAATATCGCGCCTGCTCGTTCCCAAAATAATATCCAGAAACCGAAGCAGCTGGCCACATTGCCATACTATCGGTTAGGGTTACGCCTATTTTTTCTTTCACCTGTAACAATTCCCAGATAGTTTCTTTTTCCAAATGGTCTGGACAGGCTGGGTAGCCTGGTGCGGGACGAATTCCCTTATAACTTTCTTTAATTAAATCTTCATTACTCAAAGTTTCACCTGTCGCATACCCCCAATGTTTGGTACGTACTTCTTTATGTAAATATTCTGCAAAAGCTTCGGCCAATCTGTCGGCTAAGGCTTTTACCATAATACTGTTGTAATCGTCTAATTCAGCTTCGTATTTAGCAGCTAATTCAGCAGTACCAAAACCTGTGGTGACACAAAAACAACCTACATAATCCTGTATTCCAGTTTCAGCAGGTGCTATAAAATCGGCCAGGGCAATATTGGGTCTACCGGTGGCTTTTTTAGATTGTTGGCGGAGGGTTCTGAAAATCCCCCTCTCGGTCGTGCCTTCCTCTCGCAAGCTCGTCGGAGGCAAGGAAAGGGGAGAAGAAAATTTAAATTCTATATCATCATCGTTACTACTGTTGGCTTCAAAAAGTCCAAAAATAGCTTTGGCTTTAAGTTTCTTTTCTGAAATAATTTTTTTGAGCATTTGTTTTGCATCTGCAAAAAGTTCGGTGGCTTGAGTCCCTACAACGTTATCTGTAAGAATATCAGGATATCTCCCATGCAAGTCCCAGCTTCGGAAAAAAGGGGTCCAGTCTATAAAATCCGTTAGCTTTCCTAAATCAAAATCTTCCAGTGTTTGAATCCCTAACTCGTTCGGTTGTGTGATTTCGGAAGTGTTCCAATCTATCGTAAATTTATTCCTGCGCGCTTCTCCAATTGAAACATAGGTCTTGGTTTGTTGCCTATTCAAAAAGCTTTTGCGAAACACTGCATAGTCTTCTTTTATCGTTTTTATATAGCTTTCCTTCCGTTCGCTTTGCAATAAATCACCCACCACCGTTACCGCTCGGGAGGCGTCGTTTACGTGTACTACGGCGCTTTTGTACTGTGGGTCTATCTTCACAGCTGTATGTGCCTTACTCGTGGTAGCGCCACCAATCAATAACGGAACTTCAAACTCCTTGCGTTGCATTTCTTTGGCAAGAAAAACCATTTCATCCAGGGACGGAGTTATTAAGCCACTTAAACCAATAATATCTACGTTGTGTGCTTTGGCTTCGGCGATTATTTTTTCTGGGGCTACCATGACGCCAAGGTCAACAATTTCATAATTATTACAGGCCAGCACTACTGAAACTATATTCTTACCAATATCGTGTACATCTCCTTTTACGGTTGCCATTAAAACCTTTCCAGCACTATTACTTTTAGCTCCTTTGTCATTAAAGATAAAAGGTTCTAGATACGCCACCGCTTTTTTCATCACCCGTGCGCTCTTCACCACTTGCGGCAGAAACATTTTTCCACTTCCGAAAAGGTCGCCCACTACGTTCATCCCAATCATTAAATGCCCTTCAATCACTTCAATGGGTTTGATGACACTCTGTCGGGCTTCTTCTATATCTTCAAGAATGTATTGGTCTATTCCTTTTACGAGTGCTCGTGTAATTCTGTCCTGTAAAGGCTCTAATCGCCAGGAAAGATCTGCGGTTTTTTCTTTGGACGTGCCTTTAACGGTTTCAGCAAAATCGAGGAGACGTTCGGTGGCATCATCACGTCTGTCCAGCATCACATCTTCTATGCGCTCCAATAAGTCCTTTGGAATGTCATCATAGATCTCCAGCATCGTTGGGTTTACAATCCCCATATTCATTCCCGCCTGAATGGCATGGTATAAAAACACCGAGTTCATAGCTTCGCGCACCGCATCATTTCCACGGAAACTAAACGAAACATTACTCACTCCTCCACTCACACTACTATGCGGCAAGTTTTTGCGTACCCATCGGGTAGCTTCAATAAAATCTACTGCGTTTTTT
Organism: Rasiella sp. SM2506; assembly: GCF_050859505.1. Classification (GTDB taxonomy): domain Bacteria; phylum Bacteroidota; class Bacteroidia; order Flavobacteriales; family Flavobacteriaceae; genus Marinirhabdus. The sequence goes on from NZ_CP193934.1 coordinate 179,277, forward strand.
TTATGTTCGTCCATTCCCGTAGCGACAGGAAAGATGTTTAAATCGAATATAATATCTTCGGGTTTGAAACCAACTTTATTGACCAAAACATCGTAAGATCGTTTTGCAATTTCTATCCTGCGTTCGTAATTATCTGCCTGCCCTACCTCATCAAAAGCCATCACGATCACAGCCGCACCGTAGCGTTTCACTAAGGTTGCGTGATGGATAAATTCTGCTTCGCCTTCTTTTAAGCTTATAGAGTTTACAACACATTTTCCCTGCACAACTTGCAAGCCGGCTTCAATGATTTCCCACTTGGAGCTGTCTATCATTATAGGTATTCGGGCGATATCAGGTTCTGCCATAATCAGGTTTAAGAACTTCACCATAGCTGCTTTACCGTCTATTAGCCCATCGTCCATATTAACGTCTAGAATCTGGGCGCCGCCTTCTACTTGCTCACGAGCAATACTTAAAGCTTCCTCATACTTATCTTCGTTTATTAAACGCAAAAACCTACGGGAGCCAGCCACATTGGTGCGCTCTCCTACGTTAATGAAATTGCTTTCAGGCGTAATGATTAGGGGTTCTAGTCCTGATAATTTTAGCCCCCTAACCCCTAAAGGGGGAATTATAGTATTCTCAAATTCTTCTTTCATATACATTTCAATTATACTCTTTTACCCCCTTTAGGGGTTAGGGACTAAAACGGTAAATTCATTACATCCACATTTCCGCCAGAGAGAATAATCCCTATTTTTTTATACTGAAATTTCTCTTTCTCCCTCAAAACAGCTGCAAAAGGGACGGCACAACTAGGTTCGATGATTATTTTCATACGTTGCCAGATATGTTTCATCGCCTCTACTATTTCATCTTCCTCAACTCGAATAATTTCTGAAACTAACTCCTGAATGATAGGAAAATTTAGGTCTCCCAAATTGGTTCGTAATCCGTCTGCTACTGTGTTTGCTGAAGCGTTTGTCTCGATCTTTCCCGATTGTAACGATCTATACGCATCGTCTGCAGCAAAAGGCTCTCCTCCTATGACGTTGCAATTGTTGCCGAAGTATTTTGCTGCCAGGGCTGTTCCTGCTAGTAAGCCTCCACCCCCAACAGGCACTAACAAATAATCCAACTCTGGATATTTATGTAATAGCTCTACGCCTGCTGTGGCATTTCCTAAAATCACATCCAGATTATTAGACGGATGTAAAAAGGTGGCACCCGTTTCTTGTTGAATTTTTGCTGAAGTTTCCTCGCGCGCTTTCAGCGTACTTTCACATTCGGTTATTATGGCACCATATCCCTTTACTGCTTCTTTTTTAACTGAAGGCGCATTCTCTGGCATCACTACGTAAGCAGTAACACCCAAATTTTTAGCTGCCAAAGCAACCGCCTGCCCAAAATTTCCTGAAGAATGTGTCACCACGCCAGCCGCTTTCTGTTCCTTGGATAAATTTTGAATGGCATTGGTAGCACCCCGCATTTTAAAAGCGCCCATTTTCTGAAAGTTCTCACATTTAAAATACACTTGCGCGCCAGCCATTTCATTTAATGCAGAAGAAGTGAGGACAGGAGTTTGATGTACCAATCCGTCAACCGTATTTATTGCTTTATCTAAATGATTTTTTGTGAGTATCATACTGGGGAGTTAATTTCTGAAATCAAAGGTCTGGGTTGGTACTGGGAAGCAATTTTTGCTATGGCTGCAATATGTTCTGGCGTAGTTCCACAACAACCTCCTATAATATTGATTAATTTCTTGTCCAAGTATTCTTTTATTTGTGCTGCCATTTGTTCTGGAGATTCGTCATATTCACCAAAGGCATTAGGCAAGCCTGCATTGGGGTATGCAGAAACGGCGATGTTTGTTCTATTGGCTATTATTTCCAAATGTGGTGTAAGTTGTTTTGCTCCTAACGCACAATTAAAGCCTACACTCAACAACGGAATGTGCGAAATAGAGATTAAAAAAGCTTCGGCTGTTTGTCCTGAGAGCGTTCTTCCTGAAGCATCTGTAATAGTACCGCTCACCATAATGGGAACTTCTATATTACGTTCGGCTTTTACTTCTTCTATGGCGAAAAGGGCCGCTTTTGCGTTTAAGGTATCGAATATGGTTTCTACCAATAATACATCTACACCCCCGTCTAAAAGGGCTTCGGTTTGTTGTTTATAGGCGATACGCAATTGATCAAACGAAATAGCCCGGAATCCGGGATCATTTACATCTGGCGACATACTTGCTGTTTTGTTGGTGGGCCCCATGGCACCAGCTACAAATCTGGGTTTGTGGGGTTCTTTTGCCGTAAACTCATCTGCGACTTTTTTTGCGATTTTGGCGCTTTCAAAATTAAGCTCGTATACCAGATCTTCCATATCGTAATCTGCCATGGCAATGGTTGTAGATGAAAAGGTATTTGTTTCCACGATGTCTGCTCCTGCTGCAAAGTATTTCGCATGAATCTCTGCAATGGCTTTGGGCTGTGTAAGCGATAGTAAATCGTTATTCCCTTTAACCGATGTGGGATAATCTTTAAACCGTTCTCCTCTAAAATCTTCTTCTGAAAATTTATAGCGCTGTAACATGGTTCCCATGGCGCCATCTAGGATTAAAATTCGGTTTTGCAGTGCTTGCTGTATATTGTTTTTCATTTGTTTCCCCTCGACTCCGCTCGGGGTGCGGTGTTTATTGATCTTTATAAATATTTATCCCTGCGAGAGGGATTGAGGCTTTGTTGGAGCTCTCCCACAACATTAGTCTTCGACTGCGCTCAGACTGACATTGGGAAGCGACTGCCGAAAGCCCGACGCTTTGCAAATGCCCCAAAGCATTTGTAAAGGGACTCGCCAAAATATAACTCATTTTGGTCCCTAGGAGGAACTAAACGGTTTTAAAATTTCTATCAAGAATTGTGGAGCGGTGTGGTGACCTGTTTGTTTGTTATCTATTTCCAGAAATTATGATTGGAATAGAATGTAGCACCTTCTCGAGATTTCGTCTTTCGACGGAATGACAACGAGGGTTGCTAAGGCTTCACAGGGTCTAATCCCTCCGCCTTTCTTGATAACTTTCAGTAAGTAATGAACTAAAACAAAGAAACAGCATAATTATTAAAATGCCAATACTTTGCGGGTTAATCTTTTGGTTTGGTTGCAATAAGATCTGCCAGGGTGGTATTTTCAAAAATACCTAGATTGGTATCCCGTACTTGCACCATAAGCCTGTGAACACTGCAGGCATCTTCGTCTGGGCAATCGTCACATTTTTCGTAAAAATTGAGACTAACACAGGGCACCATTGCTATTGGGCCTTCCAGCACACGTAAAACACTCGCTATGGTTATTTCTTCTGCAGGTTTGGCGAGAAGATACCCTCCGCCTTTTCCTTTCTTGGATTGTAAAATGGCTGCTTTTCTCAAGATAAGAAGAATGCTCTCTAAAAATTTTTGAGAGATATTTTCGGCTTCAGAAATCACAACAATTTGCACTGGGTCCTTACTATTTTCCCTAGCAAGATATGAAAGCGCCTTTAGGCCATATTTAGTTTTTCTAGATAGCATTAGTTATTCAATTTTAGAACCATTTACGTGAATAGTATACGTAATAGGCACCTGTGGCTCTAGAGTTAAAGATACTGAACAATATTTTTGAAAACTAAGGTCTGCCGCCTTTTTTGCCTTTATAGGGTTTATTTTGCCTTCTAAAAAAATGTTTACATGCATAGACTTAAAAGGTTTTGCTTGTCCAACTTCTATGCGTTCCCCAATGACTTCCATGGTGTAGTTGGTAACTTCCTGTTTTTGTTTGGTAAGGATAGAAACTATGTCTACAGCACTACAACCTCCAACACTCATTAATAATAATTCCATAGGACTGGCTCCCTTCTCGCCATTGTCGATATTTACGGGAATTGAGTTTTTTCCCATTCCTTGAAACCAGTAGGCATTATTTTTTCTTTCCAGGGTTACTTTCATAGTTAATTTAATTTATTACATATTCGTAAAACATCTCCAAAAACACCGCGTGCCGTTACTTGTGCACCCGCTCCAGCACCCTGAATAACAATGGGATTTGCTCCGTAACTCTCTGTGTAAATTTCGAAAAGAGAGTCACTTCCTCTTAACTGTCCTAACATACTATTTTTAGGTGTTTCCTGCAAACTTACCTGTAAAATACCTCCATCTTCTTTGGATAAATCGCCGTGAAGATCGCCAACATACCGGAGCACTATATCCTTTTTTAAATTTTTCTTCTTAATTAAATAAGGGTGATCCAATTGCTGTATACTTTCAAAAAATGTTTCTTCATCTACGTTTCTTAGAGCCTTCGGGATGAGGTTTTGTACCGAAACATTTTCCAGCTCAACCTTTAGCTCTAGCTCTCTTGCTAAAATTAAAAGTTTACGAGCTACATCCATTCCGCACAAGTCTTCCCGTGGATCTGGTTCTGTAAATCCTTTTGTCATTGCTTTTTTTACGACTTCACTAAAGGAACTATCTTTTTCTGAAAATTCATTAAAAATAAAACTTAGTGAACCCGAAAAAACACCTCGAATGCGCGTGATATTCTCACCAGATTGGTGTAGCAAATTTATAGTATCTATTAAAGGTAAACCAGCACCTACGTTAGTTTCATATAAATAACTTTTGTTATTATTTTTGAGTACGTCACGCAATTGAAGATACTCGGTCCAGCTATGGGTGTTTTTATGTTTATTGGATGACACCAAATGGAATCCATTTTCTACCAAGGTTTCGTAATTCTGTGTAAATACCGCATCTGCCGTATTGTCTACGGCTATTAGGTTTTCTAGTGTATGAAGCTTGGCGAAGGAAATGATATCTTTTACCGAATACGAACTCCCCTGGCTACTTTTATCTTGCTCCCAATTGGTATCTATTCCGTTTTTCTGAAACAATGCTTTGGTGGAGTTTGCCACTGTAAAAACTACAATTTCCAAGTTTTTGTTTCTTAAAAGCTGTTCTTGTCGCTCAAATAATTGTTCCAAAAATGCTTTTCCTACTGTGCCGTGACCAAAAACAGCCAAGTGAATACGGCGTCTTTGCAATGCGGCTATGTCAATTTTTTCTTCTGAAATTTCTAAAATTGTTGTACTCATCTTAAAAAAAAATTACACGGCAACAGTTGCTGGTGAAACTTCAGTTTTTTTGAAGGCTTGCTCCAAATCCTGGATTAAATCTTCGGCATTTTCTATCCCACATGAAAGACGGATTAACGAATCTTTTATTCCAGCTTCCAATCTGCGCGCTCTTGGAACACTCGCATGAGTCATTTGTGGCGGATGGCATACTAAACTTTTTACACCGCCTAAGCTTTCAGCTAGTTTAAAACATTCTGTGCCAGTTACAAAGGCATTGGCCGCTTCTACCGTATCCTTTTTTAAACTGAAGGATACTATTCCTCCAAAGAGTCCGTTTTGTTGTCTTTTTGCTATGTCGTGATTTTTATGCGTTGGTAATCCTGGGAAATAGACTTCGGAAACCGCTTCGCTTTTCAGTAAAAATTCAGCTACTTTTTGCGCATTTTCGCATTGTCTTCGGAAACGGATATCTAAAGTTTCAATGCCACGAATGGTCAAGAAACAATCCCACGGACCTAAAATTCCGCCAGAAGCATTTTGAATGAATTTTATTTTTTCTGACAGTTCTTCCGTTTTAGTCACCACCAATCCAGCTACCAAATCACTATGGCCGCCAATGTATTTGGTCCCGCTGTGTACTATAATATCTGCTCCTAATGAAATTGGTTGTTGGGCAATTGGACTTGCAAAGGTGTTATCTACCACAAGCAAGGCACCTACACTTTTGGCGATTTTTGAAATGGCTTCGATATCTGAAACTTTCAATGTTGGGTTGGTAGGAGATTCTATCCAGATAAACTTTGTTTTGGTACTTACTGCGTTTGCCACGTTTTCGGCATTGGTAGTATCTACATACTTAATGTCGATCCCTAGCTTTTCGTACACGTGTGTAAACAAACGGTAGGCACCGCCATAGATATCGTCTACGGCAATAATCTCTTCGCCTGTTGAAAGTAATTTTAACACCGCGTCTATAGCCGCTAAGCCTGTCCCGAAGGCAAAACCAGCGTCACCGCCTTCCAGCTGGGCTACCACGTCTTCTAACACCTTGCGGGTTGGGTTGTTGCTTCTTGCATAATCAAACCCTTTGTTCACGCCAGGCGCTTCCTGAATAAAGGTGGAGGTTTGGTACACAGGTACCGAAATCGCGCCCGTTAGCGGGTCGCTTGGAATGGAATGGATAATTTTTGTTGCACTCATTTTTCTATTTTTTTGAGTTAATAATTATGAACTTGATTTAAAAAGTTCGGATTAAAACAAAAGCCAAATGCGCCGTGTGGCGTACTCTTTTAGAAAAATTGTTAGTAAGAAGTGAGTCCCTACACATTCGGGAAGAACATGTAGTTTTTCGTTATCTATCTCCGGCCAGGCCGGTGTAGAATGTAGCACCTTCTTAAAGTTTGGATTCCCGCCTGCGCGGGAACTTCAAGGGTTGCTAAGGTTTCAAAGGGTCTAATCCCTCCACCTTTCTTGATAACAATTCAATAAAGATTTGAACTTTGTGAGTGCAAATATTGTAAAACAGAAGTGAGAATTCCAAACAAATTCTTGTATTTTTAAAAAATCATTTTTATAATTTCAGCATAAAATATTGATAATGAGAAACTTCCACATCCTTCTTTTGGCGGTATTATTTTCAATTTCAGCAGTTTCTCAGGAGAAATTGGTTCAATTTCCTGATGATTTCTTTGGAATTTATACTGGAATGCTACAAATTTCTTCAGATAAAGGAAATCAAATCCTTCCCATGGAGTTTCAGTTATTAGCGACAGATACGGCAGGAAAATACACTTATACTTTGGTCTATGGCGAAGGGGAAACAAAACAAATTCGCTACTACTCTTTACTAGAAAAAAACAAAGCTACGGGAGCGTATGTTGTAGATGAAAACAACGGAATTATATTGGATGACAAGGTACAAGATAATAGAATGTATGCCGTATTTGAAGTGAATGATACCTTGCTCACCACCTTTATTACGTTTGAAGCAGATCACATGATTTTTGAAATTATTGCTACTTCAAAAAACGACAAACGAGTAACGTATACCGAAGATGAAGACAAAATTGAAGTAATCTCTTACCCCATTAGTACGATCCAAAGAGCTGTGTTAAAGAAATTATAGAATACTTTCTAATTATAATTCTTTCTGTACCTTTGCACCCATTAAGAGGAAAGATTTGACTGATTGCAACCTCTTCTGAATCGGACGTACCGAGGATGAGATTTCGTAACAAGTACGGGATTAAAAATGCTAAAGGCAGTTGTAAACTTCCTTCGACGTTTTCGTCAAATCTCCCTCGAATACTATTTTCAATTTTAAAAAATAAACAATGGCGTATTTATTTACTTCAGAAAGTGTTTCTGAAGGGCACCCAGACAAAGTAGCAGACCAAATTAGCGATGCACTTATAGATAATTTTTTAGCGTTTGACCCGCAAAGTAAAGTGGCGTGTGAAACCCTTGTAACGACAGGGCAGGTAGTCTTAGCCGGAGAGGTTAAAAGTACTGTGTATTTAGACGTACAAAAGATTGCACGTGACGTTATTAATAAAATTGGGTACACCAAAGGAGCCTATCAATTTGACGGAAATTCTTGTGGCGTACTCTCTGCAATTCACGAACAAAGTGATGACATTAACCGAGGCGTAGACCGTGCCAATAAGGAAGAGCAAGGAGCTGGTGACCAAGGGATGATGTTTGGCTATGCTACCAGAGAAACCGAAAATTATATGCCATTGGCATTAGATCTTTCACACCGTCTTTTAAAGGAACTTGCCGTACTTCGGAGAGAGGAGAACGAGATAAAATACTTGCGCCCAGATTCAAAAAGCCAAGTAACCATTGAATACGATGACGACAATACACCCGTTCGTATTGATTCTATTGTAGTATCTACCCAACACGACGAATTTGAGAGCGACGATAATGCCATGTTGGCGAAGATTAAGAAAGATATTGTTGAGATTTTAATTCCGCGCGTAAAGGCTCAATTAAAGCCTGAAATTAGTGCACTTTTCACAGATGATATCACCTACCACATTAACCCAACTGGTAAGTTTGTGATTGGCGGACCACACGGAGATACAGGCCTTACAGGTCGTAAAATTATTGTAGATACGTACGGGGGAAAAGGAGCTCACGGCGGTGGGGCATTTAGCGGAAAAGACCCTAGTAAAGTAGACCGTTCTGCGGCGTATGCAACCAGACACATCGCTAAGAATATGGTAGCTGCAGGTGTTGCAGACGAAATGTTAGTACAAGTAAGCTATGCCATTGGAGTTGTTGAACCTATGGGAATTTTTGTAGATACTTACGGAACTAGTAAAGTAGCTATGACGGATGGTGAAATTGCAAAAAAGGTTTCTGAAATTTTTGATATGCGCCCGGCAGCAATTGAAGACCGTTTAAATTTACGTCAACCAATATATTTTGAAACTGCCGCTTATGGCCATATGGGAAGAGAAAATGAAATAGTTACTAAAACGTTTGAGATCCCAAATGCCGACAGTAAGACTATGGAAGTAGAACTGTTCACCTGGGAAAAATTAAATTATGTTGAAAAAGTAAAATCAGCTTTCAACATTTAAACGCTGGTTACACTTCAACACATAAAAAGGTCCTCATTTACATGTAAATGAGGACCTTTTTTTAGTACTTAGCTTATCAAATTACTTTTTTACAATACGTTTTACGAGGGTTCCCTGTGGAGTAATAATCTCTACAAAATAGACTGAAGCTTTTAAACGTGACATATCTAATTGATATCCCTGCACATTATCCAAGTTCTCATTGGCAACCTCTCTACCCAGTACATCAAATACCTTTACTGCTTCCAATGGTGCACTCGTGCTAACAATATGCAACGTACCACTTGTTGGATTAGGATATACAGCAATACTTTCCAAGGAATCTTCGTTGGTACCCAACACTTCTTCATCTTGCTCAAATACTACCGTAAATCTACGATCTTGTTCGGAAAGTCCACTTCTAAAAGTATAATTCTCTTGCTTTAGATTTGTGAGTATGTTCAGTTCATTATCATAAAGATAGATGGCTCTATCTAGTAAATTTGATCCTTCAAAATTAGATAAACTTATGGTAAAACTTGTCTCTTCCTTCAGGATGGATGAGAATCCTACTGGTATCTTCATATCATCTCTAAATGCCTCACGTGTCTGGATAGACAAACGAGTGTTTCCACTTTCTGGTTGTGAATAGATAGACACACTACACGCCAATCTATCTGTGTCGTACCCATTGTCTATCTCTGCCGTAGCAAGTGGGTTAAACCCTATCATCATATTGTTTGCCAATTGGTAGGCATCACTTTCTATGTGTAACCAAAGACGGTCTATTTCTTCTTCGTTGACGCGTAGCGTAGTGTTGCCCGTAATGAGTCTCATATTGTTTGTAAAATCTATCGTACCATTGGCTATTGCCTTAATAGCAAATCCTTGTCCCGTAGAGATTACGTTGCTTGGAATGTTTAAAGGGTCATCATTATTTGCAGCAACGCCACCTCCGAAGTTACGGATAGAAACATCGTCCATATCAAATTTTAAACCTTCTCCTGGGATAATTACACTAGGTGGCGTTAAGTGCTCCCAGAAGAACAGTTCGTTCAATCCGTTGTCTTGAATAAACTTGTCTCCGTCTATCGCACTTGGATACGGGTTTGCATAAATATTTGGTGTGCCTGCTGGGCTATTAAGGTTGTTGTATATTTTTGGGCGGCTCATTAACCCATTGTTTAACGTACCCGCACTGTACGTCATATCGTAGGTAATGCCTGCTGGGTCGCCGTAACCAGTTTGTGGTCGTACAATGTATCCTTCTCCAGGATTGATAGCACCCGTATACGATGTCCAAAAATCTCCTTCTACATCACTGAAGTTAGTCGCTCCTTGCGGGATATTTGGGTGCGTATTAGGATTAAAGTTATTAGGAGCGTGATCCAGTACTAAAAATGCATTGGTAAAAACACCGCTGCGTGTTTCTAGATCCATAGGACTTCCCATGACCATAAAAGCACGTTGCTGCAATACAGGTGTTGTTATATTCACGTTAATGGTTCCAGCTACGTCCTTAGTCACTATAGCAGTGGGAACTACCTGTACTACACTTCCTTGATGTTCTACATGTAAGGTTCCGTTTACAGTGATGTTGCCTTGTACATTTAGGTACTCATTGGCACGCACGGTTACTACTCCATTTATAGTAAGCTCACAGGCCTCTATATTTCCGCTGGAAGTGTTGTAAGTACCATTTATAATAACGGCATTGCTCGCACTTGGCGCACCTGCCGGGCTCCAGATTGAACCGTTCCATGTTTTGGTCAATCCTGGACAAGATATAAATGCTGTTTGCATTCCAAAATAGAAATCGCCTTCAATACCTGTAAAGTTTCCTGTTAACGTTGTATCGGAACCGAAAGTACCAACGGTAGCAGCTACAATATCAATTAATGTTCCACCAAATTCGCGACCAATATAAATAGTATACCCTCCAGTATTTCCTGAAGTTGTTTCCCAGCCAGAAAGTTCCGTAGCATCAATATAAAATGTCATTGTAGCATCTCCACTACCAATACTGCTAGTAGGTGCAATAGTGAAGCGCTTGTCCATAACTTGATTCGGCCCTGTGCTTCCATTATATCCTTGTGCTCCTGTTCCTGCTCTTGAAACAGAAATATCTGTACATCCATAATCGTCATTTTGATTATTTACAATACCCATCATGATATTCCCATTGGTAGTATTAGTACTGTACACAGTACCTGCATCATTTAAATTTAGTTGGTCTGGTGAACCTGTATTCAAAGCTGTTTGCACATCAACTTCACTTGTTGCTTGGAAAAGAATATCGTCTATTGCAATAAATTCTTCATCTGTACAATTATGATGTCTAAAAAACAATTGACCCGTTTGGCCAGCATAGGCTAGCATGTTTATAGACTCTGTGACTATAGCTTGCGAAATAATTCCGCCAGCTTTAATTTGTGGTTGTGCCTGTACCCAAGTCAAATCGTATGGAGTTCCTACAGGTGGTGCTACTACCCAATAGACAGTATAATACTCTTCAAACCATGTATTTATTATTGTTGCTGGTGCTACTTGGTACATGAGTGTTGCTGAAGTTGCATTACTCGGAATGGTTACTTGATTTGTGTATAAATAATTATCTGGTGTTAATGCTGCTGAGGCTCCGGAACCATCATCTGAAATCCAAGAACGTGAAATATATTGCGTCGAAGATAAATGGGCGGGGGGATTTACTCCATCGAAAGTAGCTATAGACCAATTGAACCCATCGCCATCGCTATCTATGGGAGTAGGCCAGGATGCCGGAATTCCAGCTTCGAAATCTTCATCTATTAATGTGAAATTAGTAGTAGCTGTTATTGCAGTATCGTCATTGGTAATCGTTAGAGTAAAAGTGTCTAAAGCACTATTTGCAACAGCATCTCCTCCATTTGCATCAATCGTAAAATCTATTTGCACAGTCTCATCGGTTTCAACAAAACTATCTTCGTAAAGACGAATGGTCATGTTTTGGGAGGTAGTATTTCCTGCTGGAAAAGTAATACTTAACGTATTTAAATCGAAATCTACACCTGTAGTAGCTGTACTGGATGCGTTAATAGTGAAATTTACATCTGCATTTTCTGTAGCTCCGGTTGAAATAGTAACTGGTATATTAATATCTATAAAACCGCATTCTGAATTTTCAATACTATTTGCCGAGATAGCACCAAAAGCTATTAGCGGTGTGGTGCCTACAATTTGACCACCCGTAATTATTAAAGCGAAATCTTGGCTTCCGCTTGAAAGCGCTCCATCATGTGAAACAGTGAGTGTATAAATACCAGAAGCCCCAGTTATATCTACTCTTTCAAAAGGATCTACGTTATTTTCATTATTTTGGCTATTTGCAGTAATTCCCGTTAATCTCCAAGGATAATAGGTAGTACCATTGTCCAGAATTAGATCCAAATCGTTTACTAAGGCTGGTGTACTACTATTTGTACCGTTATTTTGTACGCCTGCTGGGTCTGTCCAAGAGATGGATGCTAGTAATGGCTCACTACCATTTGCCTGCACATTTACTGTATACGTTTGGCCTTGATTTAATGTTAACTCTTCCACTTCAGCAAAACCATCTGCATCTGCAGCTGTAATTGCTTCGGCAGCTTTCTTTGCATTCAACAATCCCCAACCATATACTACATCGGGACCATTTGCGTTAGGATCGTCTGCGGTATGTAGCGCCAATCCTTTCAGAGTAGAAGCTCGCATTGGCGTGTTATAAATATTTTCGTAGTGTTCCTGTAATAAAAGTAACGTTCCTGCAACATTTGGTGAGGCCATAGAGGTCCCAGTTAAAGCTATGTAGGCGTCGTCTGCAGTTTCACTACTAGATGCGAGACTCGTACCGTTTCCAGTAATATCTGGTTTTATTCTGTAGTCGTCTGTAGGGCCTTCGCTACTTCCTGAGTTGATAAGAACCGAATTCAGGCTTCCGTCTGCATTAATAATAGCATCATTTGCATTGGCAACCACCAAATTATTTTTTGCTGTTGCATGGCCACTCAATTTATCATAGGCTGTATTTCCTGCTAATGGATTTCCGTTAGATGTATTGTCTTCACCATCATTCCCTGCGGCAACAATCATTAAATAGTAGGGCGCATTATACATTAGCGAATCCCAATCTACTGCATCGGCACCGTACTGACCGAACCACGAGTTTGGAATATTTGCAGCGATATAGCCATAAGAATGATTAGATAATAACATATCATACCCAAAATTGTATGTGCCACCACCAGTACCATCATTTGCTTGATTTGTAGCTTCTGCAACATCATTATTCCACATATATCCTCTAACATTACTTTGCCAGGCCATCCCCTTGGAAGTACCAAATGGAGGAGTAAAGTTACCTACTCCTGTCCCCATTATAGTTCCTGTTACGTGAGCGGCATGGAAGTTAAGTTGGGTACCACCTTCCGATCCAGTATCCATAAGTGAAACACGATTATTTCCTCCTGCACCATCATAATCTTCATGGGTAATTCTAGCGTGGCCTCCATCCCAAACATGGGCTACGAGATTATCACCGTTCAATTGAAGTCCCATACCACCTCCTGTATGCAACCAATTGGCTCTGGTAGATGCAGCTGCGGCAGAGTTAAATGTTCTAAAGTATATAGGTATTCCCTCTTCTGAAATAAATTGAAGCTCAGCAAAACCGCCATCTTCTAAAGTTTTTCGAACAGGAACATTATGAATTAGTGCATACGCCAGTGCTTCTTCTTTTTTAGCTATATAACGGGCTTGGAATTCCGCTTCCATTTTCTTCAATTTATCATTTCCAGAAAGTTGATGAGCAGAAAATGCAGCCTTATCTTTTGGACCAATAAAATTTGTAGTAGTAGAAAGTTGCGAAGATTTTGAAACATTCTTCTTAAGAAGCTGACCACTTACGGTTGTAGCTAAAAACACCGACAGGAATAAACCTAAAAATAATTTATTTTGCATAAAAAAGACTTTAATAGCAGAAAATTTGAGATTTAAAACCAAAACTCAAAGCACAATGTTTCTACATCCAGAATAATAATTCACTAAAAATAACCTTTATTAATTTAGTAACAAAATTTCTTTTAAAGTCTGTCAATCAGCGTATAAAATTTAAAAACACCTTATAAAAAAAGCCGAATACAATAGATGTATTCGGCTTATAAAATTTAAAAAAGGGGTTACTTATCCTCCAAAGTCATCAAATCGAATGTGCTCATCTGGAATCCCGAAGTCCTCACCCATTTTTTGAACTGCTTGGTTCATTAATGGTGGTCCACAGAAGTATAATTCTATATCTTCTGGTGACTCGTGGTGGTTTAAATAGTTATCTATCACTACCTGGTGAATAAACCCTTTAAAGCCATCTCCAGCCTCATCATTAATATCTTTTTTTAATGTCCAGTTGTCTTCTTCCAAAGGTTCAGACAATGCCATATAATACTTAAAGTTTGGAAATTCTCTTTCTAATTTTCTGAAATGCTCAATATAAAACAATTCTCCTTTTGAACGACCTCCGTACCAATAGGTTACTTTACGGCCTGTTTTTAAGGTATTAAATAGGTGGTACAAGTGAGAACGCATAGGCGCCATTCCTGCTCCACCACCCACGTACAACATTTCAGATTCTGAAGGATTGATAAAAAATTCACCATAAGGTCCAGAGATCACACACTTATCGCCTTTTTTTAAACCAAATATATACGATGAAGCTACTCCAGGGTTTACATCCATCCACTGATTTTTAGCTCTATCCCATGGCGGGGTTGCAATACGAACGTTCAACATAATCTCACGTCCTTCGGCAGGATAGGAGGCCATTGAATAAGCTCTCTCTACCACTTCATTATTTTTCATCACTAAGGGCCACAGACCAAATTTATCCCATTCTGATTGAAACTTATCTGGTGTATCGTGCTCTTCAGGGTGGGCTGTGATATCCATGTCTGCAAATTTCACTTCACATTCTGGAATTTCAATCTGTATATACCCCCCTGCCTTGTAGCCCATATCTTGAGGGATTTCTACTACAAATTCCTTAATAAACGATGCAACATTATAATTACGCACAACGGTTGCATCCCACTTTTTAATTCCGAAGACCTCTTCAGGAATATGGATGTTCATATCCTGCTTTACTTTTACTTGGCAAGATAGACGCGCTCCGTCCTTTAATTCTTTTCTGCTGAAGTGTGGTGTCTCCGTTGGCAAAGCCTCTCCTCCACCTTCCAGTACGTGACATTCGCACTGAATACACGTTCCACCACCACCACAAGCCGATGGTAAGAAAATCTTGTTTTCTCCTAAGGTAGAGAGTAACGTTCCGCCACTGGCTACTTCAATGGTCTTTTCGTCGTTAATGGTAATAGTTACCGGTCCCGATGGAGATAATTTCTGCTTTGTAAATAACAAAAGCGCCACTAATAAAAGCGTTAATACCAAAAAGGCAATGACGGTGGCTGCTACAACTCCTAGTGTACTTGCTGCTAAAAACATATTATTGCTGTGTTAGTTCTGAAACTTCGATCTGAGCGGTTTCTTTTTCAATATTTTCTAAAGTATTCTCTTCCACTTGAACACCAATACTCTCTGGATTGGAATCTAATGAAGGTGTTTCTTCATCTCCTCCAGTTAACATTCCTCCAAAACTCATAAAACCAATCGCCATTAAACCTGTAATAATAAATGTAATTCCCAAGCCTCTTAATGGGGCAGGTACGTTACTATATCTAATCTTCTCACGAATGGCTGCAATTGCTACAATCGCTAAGAACCAACCTATCCCAGAGCTAAAACCGTAGTTTAAAGCTAAGTCAAAAGATGCGATCTCTCTAGACTGCATAAATAAAGATCCTCCTAAAATGGCACAGTTAACGGCAATTAAAGGCAAGAAAATACCTAATGAATTATATAGAGATGGAGAAAATTTCTCGACAATTATCTCTACCAATTGTACCATGGTTGCAATGGTTGCAATAAAAAGAATAAATGATAAAAAACTTAAATCGTAGTCTGCATACGCACTCAATTCTGGTGTTGCTCTATTACCATCTAACCAGGACAAGGCCCCGGGTTGTAGAATAAACTGATCCAGCAACCAGTTTAAGGGCACTGTAACCGTTAATACAAAAATTACCGCAGCTCCTAGACCTACAGCAGTACTCACTTTCTTAGATACAGCAAGGTAAGAACACATACCCAAGAAGTATGCAAATACCATGTTATCTACGAAGATGGATTTAAAAAAAAGTTCAATATGTTCCATTGTTTCAGTAATTTAGTAATTCAGTACGCAGTAGTCAGTTAAACGTTTACAACTCCAAATTTTTGAGGGTTGTTCATCATATAATTAAGTAACCTGCCTACTTCTTCACTTTTTTCTTTTAATTCAATCTCTAATTCTTTAGTAATATACTCACAAGCTTGTGCAAATTCAATCCAAGTTTGTGTTTCTAGGTTTTCAGAATCTGCATCTGTCAATTTACTTTGAAAATGCTTTGGATATTTTCTCTTTCCATACGCCTCAGAGATCGCAGCCGATACGGCTCTTGATGATCTTCTAATTTGGCTCGTTAAAGAAAATTGTTCCTCTTTCGGAAATCCTTTTGAAATTTCCAATATACTCATTGCTAGCTCGAATGATTTTTTATAAGCTAGTAATTCTTGGAATTTCATATTCAATATGTCAAATTATTCAAGCAATCATTTACTGATTACTGCGTACTGCAAACTGCGTACTGAAATTAATTCTCCTCTATTAATGCTTTATTTCGGCTACGTTGTACCCAAATAATAATACCTACCACTATTAATGCCATGGGAGGTAATACCATAAAACCATTATTTTCATAACCAAATTCATACAATCCTGTTTTCTCTACAGGATCTCCTAAAACTTGGAAACCGAATAATGTCCCACTACCAAGTAGTTCACGGAAAAACCCAACAATAATCAAGATTAATCCATAACCCGCTGCGTTACCAATTCCGTCAAGGAACGATTTCCACGGTCCGTTCGCCAAAGCAAAGGCTTCAAAACGTCCCATAATAATACAGTTCGTAATAATTAATCCAATAAATACTGAAAGTTCCTTACTCAACTCGTACGCAAATGCTTTTAACACCTGGTCTACAATAATTACCAAGGTAGCTACCACGATAAGTTGAACAATGATTCTAATTTTTGATGGGATAATGTTTCGCATTAACGAAATAACCACATTCCCTAATCCTAATACAAATACTACCGATACTGCCATTACAATACTAGGCTTTAACTGCGCAGTAATTGCTAGTGCAGAGCAAATACCTAATACCTGGATGGTGATTGGATTATCATCTGCTAATGGATCCAGTATTAGTTTTCTATCTTTTTTTGAAAGTAATCCCATTTCTTATTTATTTAAAGATTTGAAGTAAGGCACATACATTTTCATGTCCTTTTTTAACATGGCCGCAACCCCATCTCCAGTAATAGTAGCTCCCGCTAGGGCATCTACTTCAAAATCTGTTTTGTCTATATTTTTAGGATCATTATTTCCTTTTGCCACAGAGATTCCTTTAAAAACATCCCCGTCTAAAAATTTCTCACCCGTAAAGTCATCCATAAAGTAGCGTTGCTTTATCTCGGCACCCAATCCTGGTGTTTCTCCTTTATGATCAAAATACACGCCTTGAATGGTCATCGATTTATCCATAGCAATAAAGCCCCATATGGCATCCCAAAGTCCTTTACCTCTTACGGGCACAACATATACTTCTTTGCCATCTTTCTCTCCTACAAATAAAGGTAACCTTCTAACGTAGCCTTCCTTCTTAGCTTTTGTACCTTCTTTTTTAATATCAATTAAATAAGCTTCAGGATTTTCAGTTACTTTATCACCTTCTATAACGTATTGCTTTTTGATGTACTTATCAAACTCCGCTTGCACGTTTTCAGTAATAAAGGTTGCTGCACCAGACTCCTCATTATCGTTAATACCAATAGCATATAAAATATTCTGCTGCTTTTCATTTTTTTCATTAGCTTTTACCATAGGCTTTAAACCACTAGCAAAACCTGCCAATAAACTCCCTACCACAAGCACCATAATAACGGCAAATATGATAGTATATACGTTTGAATCTTTATTAACTGCCATAATTAAGCTGTTTTAACTTTTAAACGTTTTGCTCTTTTTTTAATATTTCCTTCAATCACATAATGATCGATAGTAGGTGCAAATACGTTCATTAACAATATTGCTAAGAAAACTCCTTCGGGATAGGCTGGGTTAAATACCCGAATAAGAATGGAAATAAATCCAATTAAAAATCCATAAATCCATTTCCCTTTATTGGTCTGACTGGCAGTTACAGGGTCTGTTGCCATATACACAGCACCAAATAAAATACTACCTATAATAAGGTGTTGCCAGAACGGTACATTCATTAAACCGAAGAACTTAGAACTCTCTCCTATCCATCCTGCTGAAACGACTCCATTAAAGATTAATCCCATCGTTAAGGCTCCTACCAGCGTACTGAAGATAATACGCCAACTACCAATCTTGGTGAAGATTAAAATTAATGCTCCAACAAGTATCAATATTTTTGATGTTTCTCCTACCGAGCCTGGTATAAAGCCCCAAAACATATCCCAATAATCATAGGCTATATTTGTGGTGTTCTGTGCATAACTTCCTAAGATAGTCTCGCCAGAAATAGCATCTACATTGGCTCCTGCCAAGATTTCTTTTTGACGGTCTACCGCTCCGTGAACCCATACTTTATCGCCACTCATCCACGTTGGATACGCAAAAAACAAAAAGGCACGAATGGTTAATGCCGGGTTCAAAATATTCATTCCTGTACCTCCAAAAACTTCTTTTCCTATCACTACCCCAAAGGCTACAGCAACTGCCAGCATCCATAATGGAATATCTATAGGTACAATTAAAGGCACTAACATTCCTGTTACCAAATAGCCTTCTTCTACTTCGTGTCCTTTTATTACAGCGAAAATAAATTCGATTAACAACCCTACTCCGTAAGAAACCAATACTAATGGCAAAACAGTCCAGGCACCCAAGACGAAGTTATCCCACGTAAAGAAGTTTGCCAATGGCGCTTGACGCAGTGTTTCGTCAATGGCTGAGTAATGTTGGTATCCGGCATTAAAAATTCCGAAGATCAAACACGGCACCAATGCCAAGATCACAGTATTCATAGTACGCTTTAAATCGTCTGCCGCTTTAATATGCGTCCCATTGTGCGTAGTTTCGTTAGGCAAATACAAAAAGGTGTGCAACGCGTTAAACGCAGGAGCCATTTTAGTCCCTTTATATTTTTCCTTTAGCGTATGTAATTTTTGTTTCAATCCCATAGCGTTATCCTATTTCTTTATACATTAAGTCCAACCCGTTTCTAATAATTTGTTGGTGTGGTTGTTTAGACACACAGATAAATTCGGTCAATGCGAAATCTTCTGGTGCTACTTCATACATTCCTAACGCTTCCATAGCATCAAGATCTTGTACCATACACGCTTTCAAGATTTGCATCGGGTAGATATCCAGCGGAAAAACCTGCTCATAATTACCCGTTACCACAAAGGCTCTATGCTCTCCGTTGGTATTTGTGTCCAATTCAAATTTTTTCTTTGGTTGCATCCAAGAAAAAGTTAAGGCTCTGGAGTTTGAAATTTTATTGAAGACTGGTTTAGTCCATCCAAATAATTCGTAATCGTCTCCTTCAGGAATTACCGTCACAGTATTTGCGTAAAATCCTAGGTGCTGTTTTGGTGAAATTTGTGTTCCAGACAAAACATCGCCACTAATCACGCGAACATTTTCTTCATTGAGACCACTATCATACACAAATGTTGAAACCTCAGCTCCAATTTTTGTAGTGTAGTATTTTGGTGTTTTTACTGAAGAACCCGCCAAAGCAATAACTCTTTCAGCATTAAACTTTCCTGTTAACAACAACTCACCAATAATAACCAAATCTTGTGCGGCAACAGTCCAAACAGTTTCACCTTTATTAATAGGATCTATCATGGCAATTTGAGTTCCAACATTCCCTGCAGGATGTTGCCCTTGTACTGAATGGATCACGGCATCTCTCATCCCTTTCAAAGGGGAACTCCCATCGCTTCCAACGCCTATGTGCACAGCTCCTTCGGTTAGCTTACTAAGCGCAGTCACTGCTGCTTGTAATTCGGCCTCTTTTCCCTGTAAAGTAAAGTCAAGATCTGCCGCTAACGGTGCCGTGGTGTATCCCGAAATAAAAATAGCTTTTGGTGCTACGGTAGGATTTGCAATAACATCGTAGGGACGTTGCTTAATGAATGGCCAGCAACCTGTAGCCAGTAAATGACTTTTAAGCGCTTCGCTTTCCATAGAACCTACATTCACACTTCCGTGATCTACAAAAGTATCTTGCGGTTCGGCTTCAATAAGGACACGCGTAATCACACGCTTTGCACCACGCTCGATTGCGGTTAAAGTACCACTTACGGGGGACGCAAATTTTATGCTGTCGCTGTCTTTTGAATAGAAAATAATTTCTCCTGCCTGAATTTTTGCACCTTCCTTTACTACCATTTTGGGAGTGGTAAGATGGAAGTCGGCAGGTCTTATGGCGAACGTCCTAGAACGTGGAGCTCTGGACAGCGTTTTTTCCGCTTCGCCTTTAAGGTTTATGGTAAGACCTTTTTTAATCTTAATGTCTTTGGACATAGGATAGTTGTGTTAAAATTGCCTTTGCCCCTACGAACCTTTTCAGCTCGGTTTAGGGTGTGCAAATTTAATAATTTAATGTAGCATTACGCAAGGAATATATCTTAAAATTTCAATACCAAACCAGCTTCTATTTCAGTTATAAAAGAAGGCACAAAAATTGTGTATATTTAACCACTTAAAATACATTTTCATGTTCAAAAATATTGCCTCGCTTCTATTATTAATTTGTACCTGCGCGCTAGTAAAAGCTCAGGAAGCCCAAGAAATTCCACCGCCAGAATACATTGGGACGGTACAGTTTAGAGGAACTTCTTCCCAAAATCAAATACCCGTTATATCACTGGGCGACAGACTTCAAATTTCTTTTGATGCGCTTAATGGAAATGAAGACGACTTTTATTATAAAATAGACCATTATAATTTTGACTGGACTCCCAGCGACCTCTCTAAAAATGAATATTTAGGAGGTTTTGATGAAGTGCGTATTGAAACGTATGAAAACTCCTTAAATACCCTTCAAATTTTTTCGCATTACTTTTTAACCATTCCTAACCGAGAAACCAGTAGGATTTCAAAAAGTGGAAACTACCTCATTACATTTTCTGATGACGATGGAAACATTGTATTTTCCAGAAAATTTATCGTCATGGAAAATGTGGTAGGCGTGCAGGTAGATATTAAAAGAGCACGGGATTTACGTCGTATTAGAACAGATCAAGTAGTTCAGTTCACTATCAATTCCCCAAGTTTATTGCTTATAAACCCTAAACAGAACGTAAAGACGTTGGTGATGCAAAACGGCAATATTAAAAGCTCCATTTCCAACTTGGTGCCCCAATACACCATTGGAACAGAACTTATTTACCGATATGATAAAGAAGCTGCTTTTGGTGGTGGAAATGAATATCATTTTTTTGACAACAAAGATGTTCGTGCGGCAAACAACAGCATAAGACGTATAGAATTAAACGACATCTACGAAAATTATCTCTTTACAGATATAGACCGAAGTGACAGACCCTACACTTACAATCCAGATATAAACGGAGATTTCGTAGTGAGAAACCTTGGTGCCGAAGACCAGAGAATAGAAGCAGAATATGTGCGTATGCATTTTAGCCTTCAGTATTTTGAACCGCTAGGAGAAAAAGAAATCCACATCTACGGAAACTTTAATAACTACACTATTGATGGCTCTACTTATATGCGCTATAACGACAAAACAGATACGTTTCAAAATTCGCGTCTCTTTAAGCAAGGTTTTTATAATTACAAATACGTATTAGTAGACCGTGACGGAAGTATTGACGAAGGTGCCATTAGTGGCGACTTCTGGGAAACCGAAAATGAATACACTGTATTGGTTTATTACCGGGGACCTGGAGAGCGATTCGACCGCGTAATAGGTTTTGGACTTGGTAGCTCTACTACTATTACCAATAACTAAAGAAATTTGTAAGCTTCTAAGATAGCTTACTACAAATCACCCAAATTTACATTATGACAAACGAACTTGAATTATTTAACAAGCTCGCACACAAACTTTTTGAAGCCGAAAATACTAATCCTGTAACGCAACCTGTTCCCGCAGCTGAATTGTTTGAGCAGCTGGACATAAAATTGCACGATCAACCAGACGTCAATTTTGAGAAAACTATAGAAAAATTAATCCTCAGCACACCTAGAACGGCAACTCGTTTGTTTTTTAATCAGTTGTTTGGCGGTAGAAATCCTAAGGCCACGCTGGGAGATCTACTGGCGGTGTTACTCAATAATAGCATGTACACCTACAAAGTAGCGGGTCCGCAAGTGGGTGTGGAAAAAGAAATCCTTCATAACATTTGCGATAGGATAGGATATCCAAAAACCAGCGACGGTACTTTTGCTCCGGGAGGTTCTATGAGCAATTTTATGGCCATGGTGATGGCACGTGACACTTTTAATGAACGTATTAAAACCGAAGGCGTACAACAAAAACTCATTGTGTATACTTCGGCAGAGTCACATTATTCTATTCCTAAAAATGCTGCTCTAATGGGCGTAGGACGTGAACAAGTACGCTACGTAGCGACAGATGCGCTTGGGAAAATGATTCCGGAGGCCTTAGCAATTTTAATTAAAAAAGATCTTGACGATGGTAGCTATCCATTTTTTGTAAATGCCACGGCTGGAACTACTGTTTTAGGTGCTTTTGATGCTATTGAACCGTTGGCTGAAATTTGTAAGAAAAACAACGTATGGTTGCACGTGGACGGCGCATATTGCGGCAGTGTGATTTTCAGTAATAAATATAAGCATTTGGTGAAAGGGTTAGAACTTAGTGACTCCTTCAGCGTAAATGCGCATAAAATGATGGGCACACCCCTCACCTGTTCAATTATTGTAACGCGACATAAAAAACATTTAAATAATTCTTTCAGTAATGATGCGGCATATTTGTATCAAACCGATGGTGATGATTATAATTTGGGTAAAACTTCCATCCAATGTGGAAGAAGAAACGATGCCCTAAAGTTCTGGACGCTTTGGAAAAGTGTTGGGACTAATGGACTTGAGAAAATTGTAAATCAGCAGTTTCAGTTAGCTGAAGTAGCTCGTGAGTATATTAAAAATAATAAAGATTATACCTTGTATAGTTTTGACGATTCCATTTCGGTATGTTTCAATTATAAAAACATTCCAGCACAACATTTATGTACAGCGCTCTACGAACATGCCGAATTAATGGTAGGCTACGGAACGTTTCAGGAAAATGAATTTATACGTTTGGTCACTATCAACGCAGGAAATAGCGAAGCAGATATTTTAAATTTCTTTGTGGTATTGGAACGCTTTGTGGAAGAAAATGAAGTTATTTTTACTACTGAAGTTATTTCGGAAGCGCGATAAAGGGTAAAGTACTTTTTTAAAACCTATAACCTCACCTCAACCTGCGCCGCCAATTCCTTTGCGCGTTTCGTAACTTCGGTCACATCTCCACCCAAAGCATCGTAGGTAACCACTACGCCCATCCGTCTATACGGACGTGAAGTAGGCTTCCCGAACAATCGGAAATCACTCTTAGGAGCCGAAGCTACCGCTTCAATGTTTGAAAAGGTTGGGGTATCGCTATGGCCAGTTGCCAGGATTACGGCACTGGCACCTATACGTTCCTGGGTAATTTCAGCAATAGGAAGTCCTAGAACAGCACGTAGGTGCAATTCAAATTCGTTGAAGTTTTGTGTGTTTGCCAGGGTTACCATCCCCGTATCGTGAGGTCTTGGAGAGAGTTCAGAAAAATAAACGCCGTCGTCCCCTACAAAAAACTCGACACCCCAAATACCTGTACCACCAAGAGTTTTAGTTACTTTGGCAGACATTTCCTGAGCGGTTTTTAAATATACTTGCTCCATCGTGGCAGGTTGCCAGCTTTCGCGGTAATCGCCACGGTCCTGTGTATGCCCAATAGGAGGACAAAACAAGGTTTCTCCGTTTCTTTGGGTTACGGTAAGTAAGGTAATTTCGTAGTTAAACGTAACAAATGTTTCTACAATCACTTCGGCTACGTCGCCTCTGGAACCTTCTTGAGAATAGTTCCAAGCAGTTTCAATATCAGCTTCGGTTTTAATGGTGCTTTGTCCTTTTCCGCTGGAAGACATAAGGGGTTTTACTACGCAAGGCATTCCTATTTCAGAAACGGCTTTCTTTAATTCTTGAGCTGAAGTTGCATAGCGATACGCTGCTGTTTTCAATCCAAGTTCCTTCGCCGCCAGATCCCGGATGGACTTTCGGTTCATGGTGAAATTAGCCGCTTTTGCACTTGGAATTACAGTAAAACCTTGTTTTTCGTAGTCGTAGAAACGTTCGGTACGTATGGCTTCAATTTCGGGAATAATATACTCTGGATTGTGTTTTTTTACCAAGGCATCCAGGGCATCTCCATCCAGCATATTCATCACTTCAAACTCGTGAGCCACTTGCATAGCCGGGGCGTTAGCGTAACTATCAACAGCGATAACATATTGACCCAAGCGTTGTGCTGCAATTACAAATTCTTTACCGAGTTCACCAGAGCCTAGAAGAAGGATTTTGGACATGAAATGTTGTTTTAAACCAGAGCAGCTTTAATTCGTTTCATCGCTTCTTTAATATCATTTTCGGAAGCAGCATAACTTATACGTATACAATCCGGATCTCCAAAGGCTTCACCTGTCACCGTAGCAACACCTGCGAATTCTAAAAGATACAAAGCAAAATCTGAAGCATTGGCAATAGTTTGTCCTTTCAAGGTTTTTCCGAAGTAATACGAAACATCTGGAAACACATAAAAAGCACCTTCAGGTTCATTGGTCTTAAAACCTGGGATGTCATTTAACAACCCGAGAATTAACGATCGACGCTCTTTAAACGCATCGATCATATATTGAATTTTACTAGGCGAATTTTCTAATGCAGTAATCGTTGCGCGTTGTGCAATGCAGTTGGCGCCACTAGTTACCTGCCCTTGCATTTTATTGCAGGCACGTGCGATGTATTCAGGACCGCCCATATAGCCAATACGCCATCCCGTCATTGAAAAGGCTTTAGAAACCCCATTCACCGTCACGGTACGATCATACATATCTTCAAACTGCGCCATAGAAACACGATCGTCTGTAAAGTTGATGTGCTCATAAATTTCGTCGCTTACCACAATAATTTTTGGATATTTCACCAACACATCTGCCAAAGCACGTAGTTCCGCTCTACTGAACACCGAACCACTTGGGTTGCAAGGGGAACTGTAGATCATCATTTTTGTTTTGGGAGTAATAGCAGCTTCCAAGGCTTCTGGTGTTATTTTAAAATCGTTTTCAATGGTCGATTTAATTTCTACAGGCACACCTCCTGCTACTTTGCTAATATCTGCATAGCTCACCCAGTACGGAGCGGGTAACAACACTTCGTCGCCTTCATTTAAAAGCACTTGCGCTAAATTTGCCAGGGTTTGTTTAGCACCTGTAGACACTACAATTTGTGAAGGTGCATAGGTTAAATTGTTATCACGTTTAAATTTGGTGATAATTGATTTTTTTAGCTCGGCATAGCCATCTACCGGCGTATAGCTATGGTAATTTTCTTCTACGGCTTTTATAGCCGCTTCTTTTACAAATTCGGGAATTGTAAAGTCTGGCTCTCCCAAACTTAATCCTATAATATCTTTACCGGCTTCTTTTAGTTCTCGTGCTTTGGCCGCCATGGCTAAAGTTGCAGAAGTAGCCATATTGTTTACGCGGTCAGAAAGTTGGTTGCTCATAGTGTTATGCAGAAATTGCAGGGTTCATCCCCATCTCTTTTAAGTGTCTGAAATGTGCTATAATGGCACCTCTCGTAGTTTTATATTCGTAGTACGGCAAGTTGAATTCTAAGGCCGTCTTTTTTACGATTTCTGAAATTTTCGTATAATGAACGTGGCTTATATTCGGAAAAATATGGTGTTCTACCTGGTGATTTAAACCGCCAGTAAACCAATTCATAATTCTGTTATTTGTACTGAAGTTTACCGTAGTAAATAATTGATGAATCGCCCAGGTGTTTTTCATGTTTCCAGTATTATCTGGTAATGGCATTTGTGTATCGCCCACAACGTGCGCCAACTGGAAAACAATGCTTAAGATTAAACCAGCAACATAATGCATTAAAAAGAAGCCTATCAGGATTTTCCACCAGGCTATTTCAAAAAATATAATAGGCAAAACAATCCAAATCGTTGCATAGATAGCTTTAGTAATAAACAAAGTGGTCCATTGCACCGAAGGTTTTGGGAACTTTCCGTACGATAATTTTTTGGCTAAATAACGTTTGGTTTGTTTCCAATCTGACGTGAGCATCCAATTAAACGTTAACAAACCATACAGGAAAACACTGTAGACGTGCTGAAATCTATGAACCTTGTACCATTTTGCATGTTTTGAAAACCGAATAATTCGTCCGGCATCTAAATCTTCATCATGTCCGTGAATATTGGTATAGGTGTGGTGTAGCACATTATGCTGTACTTGCCAGTTATACACATTCCCTGCTAAAATATAGATACTACTTCCCAGAATTTTATTGATCCATTTTTTAGAAGAATAAGATCCGTGATTGGCATCGTGCATCACATTCATTCCTACGCCAGCCATCCCTACACCCATCACAATGGTTAAAAGTAGTTGCGCCCAGGTTGGAAAATTAAGAGTGAGCAATAAAAAGTATGGAGATAAAAATAAAGAAAACATAACGAATGTCTTTAAATGTAATTTCCAATTACCTGTTCTGGCAATTTCATTTTCTTTAAAGTAACCATTCACACGTTTGTTGAGCGTACGAAAAAATTTAGCTGAATCTACACGGGAAAATTTAATTTGAGGAGTGTTCACAAGGCTTCTAATTCTTTCAAAATTACTTTTGAAAATTGAACCGCAAAAATACAAATTGTAAACTGAAAATGTACCGCCCAAATTCATAAAGTTATAAAAGAAGCCTACTTTTGCAGCTAAAATCGTTCTATGAACCTACTTCACACCTACTTTCCGCAACTAACTGAGGAACAAACGCTTCAGTTTCAACAATTGGAAACACTGTATCAAGACTGGAATCTTAAAATAAATGTTGTTTCAAGAAAGGATATTGACGAGTTGTACCTACGCCACGTCCTTCATTCGCTAGGCATTGCAAAAGTGCAACCTTTTGCTCTTGGAGCTAACGTTTTGGACGTAGGTACTGGTGGCGGATTTCCAGGTATTCCATTAGCCATTCTTTTTCCTGAAACTCAGTTTCATTTAGTAGATAGTATTGGAAAGAAAATAAAAGTGGTTCAGGAAGTTGTGGATGGATTGCAACTTCAGAATGTAAAAATAACAAATGCACGTGCCGAAGACATTACAGGTCAATACGATTTTATTGTAAGCCGCGCTGTAGCTCAAATGGAAACCTTTACACGTTGGGTGCGAGATCGTGTTGCCAAAAAAAGCAAGCACGAGCTTAAAAATGGAATTTTGTATTTAAAAGGCGGTGATCTTACTGAAGAACTACAAGATTTTCCAAAAGCCACCATTTATAACCTTACAGATTACTTTGAGGAAGATTTCTTTGAAACGAAAAGTGTCGTACACCTTCCGCTAAAATACAGAGGGTAGTTTCAGCAGTACGTAGTTAAAACTTGTTTTGTTGTTTCCTTAAAAACCATTGTAATGCTATAATGGTTTTGGCATCTCTAATTTTATCTGAAAGCCAGGATTCAATTTCTGTAACGGGTAATTTTATACGTTTAATATCTTCTTTTTCTGAAGCTACTCCTCCTCCTGTTGACGTTTTATTTTTTAAAGAAACTTCAGCATAAAAAAGATAGCACCGTTCTGTCGCACCTCCCGGAGAGGTATAAAAATTAAAAATCTGTTCTGGCTGAAAAATTGAATAGCCAACTTCTTCTTCGGTTTCACGAATCACACAGGCTAAAGGGCATTCGTCCTTTTCCAGAGACCCTGCTGGAATTTCATACATCCATCCCTGATGGTGAAGTGTGGTAGGATACCTGAATTGCTTTGTTATTACAACGGAAGCTGTATCTTTTTCATACAGCAAAATAGCAACCGAATCGCCACGATGAAATGCAAACCTATCTGTAGTGATTTCTTTTCCACTGAACGTGTCGTAGGTAATATTCGCCTTCAGCATTTTGTAGTGGTTATGAAAAACAGTTTCCTCTGTATTGATTGTATAATCCATCTTTTAAAAATACAAAAAAGGCATCAGTTTTCACCAATGCCTTTTTTAATAGTACTTACTATAAAATTATCCTAAGAAAGGATATCTATAATCTACAGGAGTTACAAATGTTTCCTTAATCATTCTAGGAGAAATCCAACGGTATAAGTTTAATTTACTTCCTGCTTTGTCATTGGTTCCACTCGCTCTGGCACCTCCAAAAGGTTGTTGTCCTACGACGGCACCTGTGGGCTTGTCGTTAATATAAAAGTTACCTGCTGCATTTTCCAACGCTTTCATGGCAACTTCCAACGCATAACGATCTTCACTAAATACGGCTCCTGTAAGGGCATATTCACTAGTTTCATCCACCGTTTTAAGGGTTTCCTCCCATTTGTTATCCTCAAACACGTAAATGGTTACTACGGGACCAAATAATTCGGTACACATCGTGGTGTATTTTGGATCTTTGGTTTCAATCACGGTTGGATGTATAAAGTATCCTTCGCTTTTATCGTAGGTTCCACCAACTATAATTTCAGCATTTTTGTCTATTTGAGCCTGGTCTATATAACTTGCCAGTTTATCAAATGAACCTTCATGAATGACTGCTGTGATAAAATTATCCGGATTTTCCGGAGAACCAATTTTAAAACTGTTTACATCGCCAATCAACAAATCTTTTACCTCGTTCCAGATACTTTTTGAAATATAACAACGGCTAGCCGCGCTACATTTCTGTCCCTGAAATTCGAAAGCACCTCTGGCAATTGCCGTAGCTACTTGTCTTGGGTTAGACGTTTTGTGAGCGACAATAAAATCTTTTCCTCCCGTTTCCCCTACAATTCTCGGGTAGGTTTTATAATTGTGGATATTGGTTCCAATTTTTTGCCAGATATCTTTAAATACGTGTGTAGAACCTGTAAAGTGAATCCCACTAAAGTCCGGACTTGCCAAAACTGTATCGGTAATCATTACCGGATCTCCCATCACCATATTAATCACGCCGTCTGGCACACCAGCTTCACGAAATACATCCAACACAACTTTTGCTGAATATACCTGGCTATCACTTGGCTTCCATAACACTACATTCCCCATTAAAGCTGCACTCGCTGGTAAATTACCTGCAATAGCTGTAAAGTTGAAAGGTGTAATGGCATATACAAACCCTTCCAGCGGACGATACTCCAACCTGTTCCAGGCTCCCGAGGTAGACTCTGGTTGCTCGTGGTAGATCTCCGTCATATACTGTACATTGTAACGTAAGAAATCTATCAACTCGCAAGCTGCGTCAATTTCGGCCTGGTGTACTGTTTTACTTTGCGCCAGCATGGTAGCGGCGTTTATTTTTGCTCTGTAGGGTCCTGCAATCAATTCAGCAGCACGTAAAAAGATAGCTGCGCGTTGTTCCCAAGGCATTTGGCTCCATTTTTTTCTGGCCTCCAAACTTCCTGCAATAGCATCCTCAATATGTTTCTTTTCAGCTTTATGGTAGGTTCCTAAGATGTGTTTATGATCGTGTGGCGGAGCCATCGTAGCGGTATCACCCGTTTTAATATCTTTCCCATTAATATACAACGGCACTTCTACAGTTGCATCATACATTTTCTTGTAGGTAGTTAACACGCGCTCACGCTCTGGCGAACCTGGAGCATAGTCTAAAATTGGGTCGTTTACTGCGATAGGCACTTCAAAAAATCCTTTTCCCATAGTATTGTTTTTGTATTAAAATTTAGAAATGCAAAGGTAAGGAATTTAGTGCGCAGTAGGCAGTGGCAGTTTGCAGTATTTATCCGTCACTGAAAACTACTACTGCAACTGAATACTTGGTACAGATTCCCTTTTAATTCTCTATTTTTACCCCATAGCGAAAGCTATTTAAATCAATTTCGACAATATAACGTATGTGCACGGTTACTTTTATCCCTAAAAACAATAACGACTTCATCCTTACTTCCAATAGAGATGAGGCGCCTGGCAGAAATACTATGGAGCCTCAAAAATATACGGTAGATGGCACGCAATTGCTATTTCCAAAAGACGCAGTTGCTGGAGGCACATGGATAGGACTTTCAGAAAAAAAACGACTCATTTGTCTTTTGAATGGCGGGGTTACAGCGCACGAACGAGCAACCGAATATCGAATGAGCAGAGGGATTATTGTTACTAAATTCCTCACTGCTGAAAATGTAATTGAAACTATTTTAGCGTTCGATTTTAGCGGGATAGAACCTTTCACAATATTATTGGTTTTGTTTGAAGCTGAAACACAACTCTACGAATTGATCTGGGACGGCGAAAATCCACAATTTTCTGAAAAACCGCTACAACCACATATTTGGTCTTCCTCCTTATTATATACTGAAGAAATGAAACAACTTCGCAATGAATGGTTTTCAGAATTTATGTTTGAAACCTTGAAACCAACTTCCGAAGAAATCCTGAAATTTCATAGCGAAGCAGGGGCCGGAAGCAAAGAGAGCGATTTAATTATGGACAGAAATTTCGTAAAAACAAAAAGTATTACACAAATCCACAAAGCTGAAGAGGACGTAAGTATGTACTATCAAGATTTACAAACCAAACAACAAACCGTCACCCTTCTGTGAAACATACTGGCAAACTAATAATTCTCGCATTTCCCGATACTTTTGTAACCATGAGTACCGAGTGGATATGCAAAGTATTGCCCTTGGTAGGTCTTGGAACAAAGGAATATATTAAAGCAGGGCACGCAGCCTTGGTTCTTATTGAAAATGAAACAGGTAAAGTCCGTTATTTCGATTTTGGACGCTACGTCACTCCAAAAGGTCATGGGCGAGTTCGCAGCGCCAGTACGGATGCCGAATTACACATGCCCATGACGGCTCAACTATCGGCAGACCACACACTTCAAAATCTTGATGAAATCTTAGTATGGCTAGATGCCAATCCGCAAAAGACACACGGAGAAGGTCGTTTACTGGCTTCGGTATGCGATGCGATAGACTACGCTAAAGCCGAAGCCTATATTCTTGAACTTCAAAAAAGGGGAAGTATTCCGTATGGTGTTTTTGGAAAAACAGGAAGCAACTGTGCTCGTTTTGTAACAGATACTATTTTGGCTTCTACCAACGACAAGAAAATCATAAAGGCTCTTAACTTTAATAAAAAATTTACACCAAGCACCGTAGGCAATGTTGAAAAAGCAAATACCCTGCAAGAAGCATTTCAGGTTCGTGACGGAAAAGTTGAATTATTTGAAGGCAGCGCTTTAAAAGAAAACCTCACCAATTATTTTCATAAAAAGAAAACTGAAAGCACTACTGCGGCTCTTATGGCAACTACGGAGAGAACCTTCAGTAAAAAATTTCAGTTTCAAAAATTATCTGGGACAGGCAGTAATGCCTGGTTTGAAATTGTAGCGACCGACTTGCCTGCGCACCATTTCAACATAAAAAGATACAACGACTTAGGGGAATTAGATTACAACGGGGTGTATATCTCAACAAAATTTAATTTTTCACTTCCGTATCAATTTACATACGATAGTCATTGTGAATTTTGTACAATCGTGCAAAATGGTGAAAAAATTAAGTTGGAAAGTCTGGGGACGCTGGCGCAGTTTAATTCATTGCAAAAGCAGCGTTCAGCTTAAAGGTAGGGATGGTAACATAGAAGTATTCGGCAGTGTCAAAATTCATCATTTTATAAGCACCCTGCATGGCACCTACAGGAGCTTGCAACAAACAACCACTACTATACGTATGTGTTTCGCCTGGCTGCAAAATAGGCTGTATCCCAATTACACCGTCTCCTTCTACGGTTTCAGTAACATTTAAAGCATCTATAATATCCCAACGTCTCGAGACCAGTTGTACTATAAATTTACTTTGGTTCTCTATAGTGATCGTATAAGAAAAAGCATACGATGGTCTGGAGTTGTCCTCTAACATCCCTTCAAACCTATTGGCTACTGAAATTTTTATTCCTTTTGTAATTTGTTGTACCATACTACCTAATAAACGGCTGCTGTGATAATGAAGAATAAGGCAGCCGCAACCGAAGCGCCTATCCAAAATACAATGTTTAAAAATACAAATTTTAAAATCGTCACAAAGCGACTTTGCCCATAAAAGTTCCGTAGTGCTTTATACAAGTAGAATGGCCCTACAATCGCAAAGAGAATACTTTTAAAAATCTCCTTGCCCAGTAGCAAATCTGGCAAGGTTGCAATAAACAGCCCGATAAAAATAAAACTGAACAAATGGAATATAAAAACCATATGTTCCATATAGCTGAATTTTTTCTTTGAATATATAAACCAAAAGAATAAGGCATAAAACGGCGTAAAGAAAAATATAAAAAAAGGTGTCTTTTGAAGCATATAGAATGCATATGCTTTGGGATCCTTATTAATTTTTTGAGCCGCTACACTCCTACTGTATAACCACCTATGATATCTTGTTTTATTGTGGCGCAGACTATCCAGAGCAATGGAAGGGTCTTCTATGTCGCTTTTTTTATAGAATTCTGTATACAGGGACAAACGCTCTTCTACATTAGCTACCCAAGCCATAGTATCCAGTTGTTTTTCAGAAACATAAGAGATGGGTTCTTTTTTTGAAATACTATCTGCTTTTCGTTGTTTATCAATTTCTGAAAATATCGTGTTGTTCAACCCTTTTAGTCCTGTTGTATTCCTGATTTTTTCTTTCGCCATTTCTATTTCTACTGAAGCTATAGAATCATCTTTAGCTGAAGTGTCATCATCCAAATCGTCTGTATAGGTATTCCAAGAAAACTGAAAAGGCGTTCCTTTTTCGGTTACTTCATAAGTGCTGTTATCATCGGGGAAGAAGGTACTTATGAGGCCATTCATTAAAAAATAAATTATAGAAACACTCAAGAAAAACCGAAATGGATTGGCATACTTTAAGCGTTGTCCTTTGGAGTAGTTTTTAGTGACCCGTCCTGGTCTAAACAACAAGTCGCTCACAGTATATCGCAATCTAGAATCGTAGCTTACGATACTATTAAAAAACTCACTGAAGAAATCTTTTAAAGATACTTGTTTGGTGCTGTTTAATTGGGAACAATAGGGGCAATATACGTCGGTAAGGTCTAGTGGTTGTCCACAATTTAAGCATTCGTTGCTACGATATTTATAGTGCTGGCGATTTTTTTCGCTTATTTTTTTGGTAGAAGGCAATTTTTTATCGCTACGCATACAGTAAAAGTACTGAAAGTTTTAAAATGACCTTAGCGGTTTCGCCAAAAGAAAGGAGTAAACAAAATAAGCACGGTAAACAGCTCAAGTCTACCAATGAGCATTAAAAATGATGCCCACCATTTTGCCGCTGTTGGCAAGTCTCCGTAATTATTTACAGGCCCTAAATCTCCTAGAGCTGGCCCAACATTACCTAATGTAGAAGCCGCTCCACCAAGCGCTGTTTTATAGTCTAAACCTAGCCAGGAAAACACCAAAACTCCCATGATAAAAGAGAGCATATATAAAATGAAAAAACCCAAAACATTATATACAATAGGTTGTTGTACAGAACGATTGTTATATCGAACTGGCAAAATAGCATTGGGATGTAAGGTTCTTTTAAATTCTAAAATTCCATTTTTAATCATCAATAAGTGCCTTACTACTTTAACACCTCCAGCTGTAGAACCGGCAGAGCCACCTAAAAACATCAACCCAAAGAAAAACACGACCAAAAAGGGCGTCCACAATGTGTAATCTGCACTTATAAACCCAGTAGTGGTTATAATACTTAACACTTGGAACAACCCGTGACGAAAAGCACTTTCTGCTTTTCCCCAGACCATGGGATGTGCAATGCTGGAAAGTGAAATATCTGCTTGAAGGTAAATAAGTACTGCTGCAATACCCGTAAATAATAACACTATGCCTGCATACCACTTAAACTCATCGTCTTGTAATACGCGACTAAAGCGTCTTTTAAAAGCAAAATAACTTAATACAAAATTGGTTCCTGCCAGAAACATGAATACCATGATAATATATTGTATAATGGGCTTGTCGTTCCAGTACGCAACACTCGCATTTTTAGTTGAAAACCCGCCCGTACTTAAGGTACTTAACGAGTGATTCATAGCGTCAAAAAGACTCATTCCTGCTACTTTCAACAATATAGTTTCGGCAACAGTGTAGCTTACGTAAATAAGCCACAATCTTTTAGCGGTATCGGTAATTCTTGGATGTAATTTATCGCCACCAGGCCCTGGGGCTTCAGCAGTAAAAAGCTGCATGCCACCTATACCTAATAATGGCAAAATAGCAATGGCAAGTACAATAATTCCCATACCACCAATCCAATGGGTGATACTACGCCAAAAGAGAACACCTTTTGGCAAGCTTTCAATATCGCTTAAAATAGAAGCTCCCGTCGTGGTATAACCACTCATGGTTTCAAAAAAGGCGTTAGCAAAACCTGGAATTGCTCCCGTAAAAAGATATGGCAAGGTGCCAATGAGCGCCATGGTAACCCATCCAAAGGTTACAATAATATACCCGTCTCTTTTTTGGATTTCCTTGCGGTGTTTTCGAGTTGTCAACATGACTGCACCACCTATAAGCAGTGTGGTTAAACCAGCTAAAAACATCTCCAATACCACCCCATCTTTATACAAAAGGCTTATAAGTGCTGAAAGCAGCATAAATCCACCGTTTACAAGCAAAAGGAGCCCTAAAAGGTGGAAAATTATTTTATAATTGAGGGAGGCAATGGGGCGCATTACACAAAGAGTTTTTCAACTTTAGAAATAGACTGTGGTAAACAACAAATTACGACTCTGTCACCGCTCATAATTCTGAAATCACCCAAGGCAATAATGCCTTCACCATTTCTAACCACACCACCAATGATGGCCGAGCGTGGTAGATCGATATCTTTTATAAGTTTCCCAGAAACATCAGAATTTGGTGTTACAACAAATTCCAAGAGTTCTGCGTTCATATTGTTAAGCTTGGTCATGGCAACTACCTCTCCTTTGCGCACATACCGGAAAATAGTATTGGCTGCCAATAATTTCTTATTAATAAGGGTATCAATTCCAATGGATTGGGAGAGTTGGAAATAGTCCATATTCTCCACCAAAGCAATTGCTTTTTTAACTCCTTTGCTTTTAGCAACCAGGCACGACATAATATTGGTTTCGCTATTTCCTGTTACTGAAATAAATGCATCCATGTCTGCAATAGACTCTTCCATTAAGAGCTCTACGTTTCGGCCGTCTCCGTTTATGACCAAACAGCTAGGGATTTCATCGGCAATATCAAAAGCTTTGCTCTGCTCTCTTTCAATTAATTTAACGCGAAAACTATTTTTACAGAGATCTCTCGCTGTTTTGTAGCCTATTTTACTTCCGCCAAGTATCATAACGTTTTTAATTTCCATCTTCACCTTACCCGTGAGTTTAAAAATTTCGTCAACACCTTTTTGGGTCGTGGTAAAATAAACCTGATCCCCTTCTTTAAATTGGGTATCGCCTCTTGGAATTAAGGTGTATTGCGTTCCAAAACGTTGTATTGCCAGGGGCACATACTTTAACTCCGGATGTAATTCACCTACTTCTTTTACTGTTTTATCTACAAAAGCTGCAGTTCTGGACAGGGAAAGACCAATCATAATAAGCGCTCCATTTTCAAAAACATAGGTGTCGTTAAATCCACTTTGGTTTAACAATAGGGATATTTCATTTGCTGCCAGCGCTTCTGGTGAAATGAGCTCATCAATTCCAAATTTTTTGAAACCTACTTCTTCCTGATTGTCTAAAAACTCGGTATTACTAATACGAGCAATTGTACGCTTGGCTCCTAATTGTTTGGCCAAAACACAAACGGTAATGTTAGTGGTCTCGCTACTGGTTACAGCAATTACCAAATCTGCTTGCGCTATT
Organism: Rasiella sp. SM2506; assembly: GCF_050859505.1. Taxonomy (GTDB): domain Bacteria; phylum Bacteroidota; class Bacteroidia; order Flavobacteriales; family Flavobacteriaceae; genus Marinirhabdus. Next base: position 215,291 of record NZ_CP193934.1, read on the forward strand.
TGAGCATCTTTTAGGGTTGAAATAGAAGTAGCATCTCCCTTAATAACACGAATATCCAAATGTGTGTCTGCGTAGGTAAGTGTTTCCCTTTTATTATCTATTAATATAATATCCTGCGACTCGTACGATAAAAGTTTAGCTAGGTGAAACCCTACTTCGCCAGCGCCGGCTATAATTATTTTCATGAAGTGTAGATGAAATACGTTGGGCAAAGGTACGATAGAAATATAAACTAACGTAAAAATGATTAGCTTCTGTTTACATGCCAAAGCAATAAACCTATAGATGAATATTAAAATTTTCAACAAAAAGTACGTAGCTTTGCACCCGCAAAAACCTATGGAAGAGAAAGTAACCCCGTATAAAGATAGCGACCGCGATAAAAAGGAACAGGTAGAACAAATGTTCGACACTATTTCTGGCAATTACGACGGTCTTAACCGCGTTATTTCTTTGGGGATAGACCAAAAATGGCGTAAAAAAGTGGTAACACTGGTTGCTGAAGTAAACCCAGATTCTATTTTAGATATTGCCACGGGCACTGGCGATTTGGCATTACAATTTGCTGCAAAAATTCCTGCATCTACTATCGTCGGGCTAGACCTTAGTGAAGGGATGCTGTCTGTTGCCCGCAAAAAAGTGGAAGGGAAACCCATTTCAGAAAAGGTACGCTTTGTAAAAGGAGATAGTGAACATCTTCCTTTTGAAGACAATAGTTTTGATGCTATTACCGTTTCCTTCGGTATTCGAAATTTTGAAACTTTGGAAAAGGGCTTAGCAGAAATTGTACGCGTTTTAAAACCGAATGGTAGATTCGTGATTTTGGAAACCTCAGTTCCCACTAAATTTCCTTTTAAACAGGGGTATTATTTTTACTCCAAAGGTATTTTACCTATTATTGGACGCCTATTTTCAAAAGACAAAGTGGCGTACAAATATTTAAGCGAAAGCGCGGCTGTTTTTCCACATGGTGAAAAACTCAACAATATTTTACGAAAAATTGGGTTTATAGAGGTGAAAAACAAACCGCAAACCTTTGGTGTAGCAACCATTTATACGGCAAGCAAATAATGATAAAGAGACTATTTTTTTTACTGGCAATACTATTTACAATCCAATCTGCACAGGCACAGCTTTTTAGCAAGGAACGGTTAGCAAACCTAGAAACGTTTGACAATAAATTTTTAACCTATGGGTATTTTTTAGGTTTTAATAGCTACGATTTCAAAATTGAATACGAAAACCAAGCTCAAGACGATAATACCGATATTCTTGTAGAAAGCCAGTCTGGATTTAATGTGGGTCTTGTGGGCGATATGCGCATAAATAGAAACATTAATTTACGACTGGAGCCGGGATTATATTTTGCACAACGAAACCTTATTTTTCCAAATTTTGAAGAAGAACGGGACTTTTTACGCGAGACCAAATCTACCTACATCCACATACCACTTTTGGTAAAATTTTCTACCGAACGTTTAAATAACTTTAAGCCCTTTATTGTGGCAGGGGTATCGCGATCTTTTAACCTTTCAAGCAATCAAGATAACCCAGAGGACAACGAACAAGGACAGTTTAGAATGACCTCGGGCACCGGTTACTTTGAACTTGGTTTTGGCATAGACTTTTATTTATTCTACTTTAAATTTACGCCTTCTATACGTGGAGTTTTTGCCACAAGTAATGAGTTGGTAGCAGATGATGATCCAAATTCTCCTTGGACAGGAAATATTAGCAGTTTGTCTACACGAGGTATTTTTATAAATTTCACCTTTCAATAGGCACGTTTAAACTCGCTTAGTAAAATAGCTGTTGCAGTTGCTACGTTTAAGCTTTCGGCTGTAGTATTTCCAAATTGAGGAATGCTTATTTTTTCTGAAATGATTGCTGAAATTTCTTCAGAAACTCCATTAGCTTCATTACCCAACACTATAATTCCTTCTGGAGGCATCCTATTTTTATACACGTTTTTCCCATCTAAAAAAGCACCAAAAGTGGGCAAAGTTGAATTTTGAAGCACATCGGCTAATAAAACATACTGCACCGAAACTCTTGCAATACTTCCCATGGTAGCCTGGATCACTTTAGGGTTGTAACAATCTGTTGTATCCCGTGAACATACTAACTGCGTCACACCAAACCAATCACACAGCCTAATAATAGTGCCCAAATTTCCAGGATCACGCACTGCGTCCAGTGCTACCACAAGACCACTGTCCTTAAATTTTTGGAGCGAAGGTTTTTCAAAAACGGCCAGCGAGGAATTGGGTGTTTTTAAGCTGCTTATTTTTTTAAGCTCTTGGGGTGAAATATGTCTATGGTTCTTTTCTGTAACTTCGGAAATTTCTGTAGAAAAAAAGGTGTTCAATTGTAATCCTTCGGCCAATAATTCTTTTATAACTTTAGGGCCTTCAGCAATAAAAAGATTCCGTGCATCACGGTACTTTTTTTGTTGTAATTGCGTTATTGATTTTATTTCACTTTTACTTATCAAAATTATCCTATTTTTGAATTTCAGTAAAGACAACAGCTTGGTCCAAACACATACAAAAGTAGCATTTATTTTAGGAGTCACACTACTCTTGGTTTCGTGTAATGCAGTAAAATACGTTCCCGACGACCAATTTTTACTCACTGAAAACACCATTACCGTAGACGGAGAAGAAACTGGAAACAACGAACCGTACTCCTACCTTACCCAACGTCCCAATACAAAATTCCCGCTTTTGGGGATTCCTGTTGGCTTACATATTTACAATCTTGCCAATCCAAAACCAGATTCTACCTTTCAGGCCTGGCTACATAAAAAGCCACGACGGGAAGAGCGCTTGGTAACTCTTTTATCCCGGAAGCAATTAACGGCGCTAGACAGCTCTTACATAAAATTTAACCAGTTTTTACAGCGTGCCGGCGACGCACCCGTGATTGTTTCGGAAGATAGAAACAAAAAATCGGTGACACAGCTGGAACGCTATTATGCCAGTTTAGGTTATTTTAACGCCAAGGCAAAACACAAAGTTGTTACAGACTCCAGCAAAGAGAAACGTGCCTCTGTAGCCTATGAAGTTATTAAAGCAGATCCCTATTTTATAGATTCTATTGCGTACACTATTAGCTCCCCCTTAGTGGATTCGCTCTTTAAGCAAACCAAAAACGAAGCATTTCTAGTAGCTGGAGAGCAATACAAACGGAGTAATTTTATAAACGAAATTGATAGATTGACGATACAATTCAGGAATTCTGGGATGTATTATTTTGATCAGGATTATGTAACCTTTAAAGGGGATACGGTAAAAACAGACCATAAAGCAAACATCACCTATGTAATTCCAGACAGACGTATCACAAAAGATGACAGCACGATAACCGTGCCTTTTAAGATCTACACGGTAAACGACGTGCGGGTAGTAACAGACTATACATTTGCAAACAGTACCAAATCATTTACAGACTCTATCACTCATAATGGCTATAAACTCTATGGCTATGAAGAGATAAAATATAAACCGAAGGCCATCACAGATGCGCTTACTATTACACCAGGCACTATTTTTAAAGATATAGACAGGAACCTTACCTACAACCAGATTAGTGATTTAAAAATTTTTAAATACCCTAACATTTCATACCAAGAAGATCCAGAGGATAGCACCGGACTTATTGCCACCATTTTATTATCCCCACAGAAAAAATACAATGGAGAAGTAACTTTTGACGCCTACACCTCTGCGTTGCAACCTTTTGGAACTGGTTTTAGTGCTTCCCTACTCATTAGAAATGTTTTTAGAGGAGCAGAAACATTACAAATTTCAGGAAGTGGTAGTGTGGGATCCTCGGCAGATAGAGATGTTGGATTTTTCGGTACTTCAGATATTGGAACGAGTGTTCGATTATCGTTTCCGCGAATTTTATTTCCGCTGAAAACCGACAAGCTTATCCCGAAGTATATGTCGCCCTCCACCAATTTAAGTGTTGGAGTAAACCTTCAGAGCAATATTGGACTGGACCGCCAAAATTATTCCGGGAAATTTAATTACCGCTGGAAACCCTCTAAAATCAGGACAAACGAGTTCGATTTATTCGATATTCAGTATGTTCGAAACTTAAATGTAAACAACTATTTTAATGTCTACCAAAGCTCCTACGAAAGGCTCAATGAGATAGCCCGCACTACAGGATACAATTTTAGCAATGCAGAGATGGCAAACACACCAAGTCTTACCATACCTGAAGAAACAGATGATTTTATAAATAGTGTCTTGCTGGAAGCAGATCCTACTTTAAATGTAAGTGAAGATCAGTTTCAAGAAATTTTGAGCATTGCAGAGCGTAAGTTTCGTTTAAGCGAAGACAATTTAATTTTTGCTACTTCCTTTACCTGGCTCCAGGACACCCGAGAAAATATTTTTGACAAAAGCTGGACCCGCTTTCGATGGAAATTAGCTTCTGCGGGAACTATTTTATCTGGCTTGAGTGCCTTGACAGGAGCAGAAGAAAACGAAAACAGCAATAAAGAAATAGGCGGGGTGGCCTATTCTCAATATATAAAAGGAGAAGCCGAAGTCATAAAACACTGGACTCTTTTTGACAATAACGTATTTGCCGCAAGAGCATTTATTGGTCTTGCTATTCCTTATGGCAACAGTAACAACGTGCCTTTTACACGAAGCTATTTTGCAGGTGGAACCAACGATAATCGTGGGTGGAGAGCTTATAGTTTAGGACCGGGAACCAGTGGTGGCGTTTTAGATTTTAACGAAGCAAACTTTAAACTTGCCTTTAATGGCGAATACCGATACACTATTTTAGGAGCTTTTAAAGGAGCCTTTTTTGTGGATGTAGGTAATATCTGGAATGTATTGGACGACCAGGCAGATAACGAAGTTGTTACTTTTGATGGTATCCAAGACCTTAAAGAACTAGCGGTAGCCTCAGGATTCGGTATTAGATACGACTTTGGATTTTTTGTGATACGGTTTGATATTGGTTTTAAAACCCACGATCCCGGACGTCCAGAAGGGGAACGCTGGTTTAAGGATTACAACTTCCAGAACGCTGTGTATAACATAGGGATTAACTATCCGTTCTAACCCAGCAATTTTTATTATTTTTGCGGTTCAAAATACGCTACTATGAGCCACACCATTTTACCGGGCGTTGCAACCGGAAGACAAGTGCAACAAATTCATAAACTTGCAAAAGAAAAAGCATTTGCATTACCTGCCGTAAACGTTACTAGTTCTAGTACCGTAAATACGGTGATGGAAACTGCTGCCGAGCTGAATGCTCCGGTGATTGTTCAATTTTCGAATGGTGGGTGTCTATTTAACGCTGGAAAAGGGTTGAACAATGATGGTGAAAGAGCAGCCATCGCTGGTGGTGTAGCGGGCGCTAAACACGTACACGAGTTGGCAGAATTATACGGTGCAACAGTGATTTTACATACAGATCATTGTGCAAAAAAATTACTGCCTTGGATAGATGGTTTGCTGGATGCGAGTGAAGTTTATTACAAGCAACACGGAGTGCCTTTGTATAGTTCGCACATGATAGATCTTTCTGAAGAGCCTATTGAAGAAAACATAGAAATCTCTAAAAGATACCTGGAGCGCATGTCTAAAATGGGGATGACGCTAGAAATAGAATTGGGGATTACGGGTGGCGAAGAAGATGGTGTAGATAATACCGATGTAGATTCGTCAAAATTATATACCCAGCCAGATGAAGTAGCGTATGCGTATGAAGAACTCCTTAAGGTGAGCGACCAATTTACAATTGCTGCTGCCTTCGGAAATGTGCACGGGGTGTACAAACCAGGAAATGTAAAATTAACGCCTATTATTCTGAAAAATTCTCAGGAATATGTTCAGAAAAAATTTGGAACTGGGCACAATCCTATTGATTTTGTATTCCACGGCGGAAGTGGTTCTACCCTAGAAGAAATTCGTGAAGCCATTGGCTATGGTGTGATTAAGATGAATATTGACACAGATCTTCAATTTGCCTATACCGAAGGAGCTCGCGATTATATCGCAAAACATATGGAATACCTAAAAACACAAATAGGAAATCCTGAAGGAACAGAATTACCAAACAAAAAATATTACGATCCAAGAAAGTGGTTGCGCGAAAGCGAGTTAACCTTCAAAAAACGATTAGCGCGTTCTTTTGAAGACCTTAATAATATTAACACACTCTAAGATTTCCTATATTTGAATTACGAACCCTCCTCAATCGAAAAACATATGTCTTGGTTTAAAAGAACAAAAAAAGGAATACAAACCCCTACCGAAGATAAAAAAGACGTCCCTCGTGGCCTCTGGTACAAATCTCCAACGGGAAAAATTGTAGATGCAGACGAGCTAGAAAGCAATTTTTACGTGAGTCCAGAAGATGGCTACCACGTGCGTATAGGAAGTAAGGAATATTTTGAAATATTATTTGACGATAATAAATTTAAAGAGCTGGATAAAAACTTAGAGTCCAAAGACCCTTTAAAATTTGAAGACAGCAAAAAGTATGTAGACCGCTTAAAAGATGCCCAGAAAAAAACAGGATTAAAAGACGCCGTACGTGCGGGAGTTGGAAAATCTATGGGAAAAGATTTGGTGATTGCCTGTATGGATTTTAGTTTTATTGGCGGCTCAATGGGAAGTGTTGTAGGGGAAAAAATTGCCCGTGCAGCAGACCATTCGCTTAAAAACAACATCCCTTTTTTGTTAATTAGCAAAAGTGGGGGTGCGCGGATGATGGAAGCTGCCTTATCTTTAATGCAGTTAGCAAAAACAAGTGCCAAATTAGCCCAACTGGCAGATGCTAAAATACCATTCATCTCTTTGTGTACAGACCCAACTACGGGAGGTACAACTGCGAGTTTTGCCATGTTAGGCGACATAAATATTGGCGAGCCAGGTGCCTTAATTGGTTTTGCAGGACCACGTGTGGTAAAAGACACCACAGGTAAAGATTTACCAGAAGGTTTCCAAAGCGCAGAGTTTCTATTAGAACACGGTTTCTTAGATTTTATCACCCACCGTAAAGATTTAAAACATAAAGTAAATCTCTATTTGGATTTGGTGCTCAACCAGCCCTTAAGAGAAAAGACAGCCTAACAAAAAGAGGCTGTCTAAAAAGGAATACACTTTGGAATGTCTGGTTGAGCGCAGTCGAAATCTATTTTGACTATCGATATATTAAACTTCGACTGCGCTCAGTTTGACACTATCATTCCTTTTTAGACAGCCTCTTTTTTTCCTGTTATTTTAAAGTTATTTCTTCACTACTCGAAACACCTTCTCCCCGCTTTCGGTGCTTACACGGGCAAAATAGATACCTGCTGCTAACTCTTCTATACTTAAGGTAACTTCGGTTTGTTGAAGGTTGCTTTTAGTTTTCAGCAATTGACCAGTTAGCGAGTACACATCAATACTCTGGATATTTTCAGTTGATGAAATAGTAATGATTCCTGTGGTTGGATTAGGGTATAATAAAATTTCCTTTATGTCTATTATGTTATCTTCAACACCCAATTCGGTTACATATTCTACTGAGGTAAAGGCATTGGTATGATAACCATCCAGACTTATTTGTGGTTGAAACTGAACTCGATCTCCTGCTTCAATACCATTAACCGGTTTAAACCTAAAGGTAATGTAACCTTGTTCTTCACCACCCGAGCTCAATAGTGGAGCTAAGTTAATATCATTCATATAAAAGTAGAAAGTGCCTTCAGCGAACATGGTAGTAACGGGATGACTGACAGCCATTACCTGTACCGTTTCCATATTGATATTGATAAAACCAGTAGTCGAAAAATACACTACGGCATTTTCAACTGCTTGTGGGGTAAAGTTGTCAAAACATACGGAAAAATAAAGATACTCATCAGCTTCATCAATTAAAATCTGATCTGGCTGAGAACCATTAAATAATGGAGCAAAAGGTTCGGCTTCAATAAAATCGGTAAAATCGAACGTATTATCTTCTGGTGTTGCATCGCCCGCAACAGGTTCAACTCGTGCAGTAAAATCTAATGAGTCTCCAATTTCGTTTAAAGGAGCTCCTGGCAAACTAAAACTTACATAAATAGATCCTGAGTTTACAGGGTTTAAAACCCCTAAATCCCATGTAGCACTACCGCTTGTCTGGCTGGTTGGTGCTGGGTTAGCGCTTATAAAATTAAGTTTGGTGTCGTTGTAGGTGTAGGTAATCACGGCGTTTTGTGGTGTGGTGCCCGCATTTTCGTATACAATAGAATAGCTTACCCCTCCTTGTAATGTTGGCTGATTATTAGCACCCACGGCAATATTTAAATCGTTTACGGTTTGTGCAGCTTGTACGCAAAAATCTTCATTTTCTACGTTCCCATATCCTACAAAGGTATTGGTTGCCTCTTCAGGATTTACGTTATAAATATTCGAAAAGTTGGGTAAATAGTTTGTATAAGCTCCTTCACCTACGTTTAATTGGTAATTCCCTGTTTCATTAGTAGCCGTTCCTAACATAAAATCGTTGCCCTGGGCAAGTACCAATCTATTTGGTATTGCTGAGGCTCCTGTTGCACAATTGTTACCGTCAAGATCGAAGCTTAACGCTCCTTCAATTGTGTTTAAGTCGCTTCCGGAAAGAGAGCAGTCTTCTGTGAAGGTTACATATCCCTCTACAGTATCCGTAAAATTAGCTGCAGCAAAAGAAGCATCGTCCACGCAAATAAAACGCAGGTTTGGGTTGTTTTTGGTTTGTAAATCGCCGTCTACATTTCCTAAAAAGTATAATCCCTCAGTACACGTAGAACCACTTGCCATATCTGAAAGATCAATAGTACTGATATTCACATTTTCAAGGAACAAATTGTCCCATAACCGTAGCCAACAGAGGCTATCAAAGACACTTAAGTCTAACTCCGTATATCCTGTACCGTGTAAACTTAGGGCTTTAATATTATTATTTTTGGGATAAATTAACTGTTGTGTAGGCATATACCTAAGTGAAAAATAGTTAAGATTGCTTAACTGTGAAACATCTATTGTTTCATACGGCAAACCACTTAAAAGAAGGCCCTGAAGATTCGTGTTAGAATTAAAATCTAAAGTTAATGATGGCAAATAAAATAAGTGAAGGCTATTTAATGAAGTTGCCCCGTCAATTACTATATCTATTAAACCATCAAAATATTGAATTCGCGCAAATTCTAAAGCTGTATTTTGACTTAAATCAATGGTATCTAACACAGTATTTTCTTGCCCTATAAATCGTGTTCCCGACAACTCAACCTCGATTAACTGTCTATTATTTGAGGTGTCTAATGATTGTAACGACTGAATACCATCCATGATTAGACTTTCCAATTGATTGCACCCGCTTAAATTAATGGTTTCAAGGTTTTGTTCACTTATATTTAATTCTAATAGTGCTGAATTATTTTGTAAATCTAAACTGGTTAACACATCACCACTCAAATACATTTCTTCCAGATTAGTATTGCTTGATAAATCAATGTTTGTAAAAGGATAGTTGCTAATAGACAAATAACTAAGCTGTGTATTTCCAGATAAATCTAGCGATGGTAAACTTACACCTGTTATTATAAGTTCTTCCAGTTGTGTTTGACTGGATAAATTTATGGATTGAATATTCTCTCCAAATGATAAAAATTTTAAGTTAAATGAGGCTATATCTATATCGGAAATATTTGTGTTTGCTATAGAAAGTTCTTGAAGGTTTAAGTTATTACTCAAATCTATTTCAGATATTTCTGTATTGCTAATCCTTAAAACTTCTAAATTCGAGAGATTTGAAACATTTAATTCACCTAAACTTTCATTAGAAAAAACAGATACAGTATTTAAGTTAGAATAATTATTTAAAGTAGAAAAATCGTTAAAATTATTTGAAAATAAAGAAATCCTTTCAAGATTTGTGGTTTGATTAGGTAAAATTATCTCTTCTAAATCTCCTATTGTTAGGGAAATATTTTTCAGATTATTATTACTACTTAAATCAATAGACGTAAACGCATAATTTTGTCCAGTAATTTCTTCTAGATTAACAAAAGCCTCAATCCCAGTTAAGTCTGTAAATTGGCTGAAATTAGAAAATCTTATTTTCTCCGCCGCCTGTGCCTCAGAAACCTGTATTTCAGTATCTCCATTGGTATTGATAAGTGGGTTTATTTGATTAAGCAAATGCTCCTTAAACAGAGGGTCTGGAATATCAACAATTTGAGAAATTGAAGTAGCAGATATAGCAAAGGCTAACAGGAGTAATATGTTTTTCATGAGTGAATTATATAATAATGGGAACGGCGGTAAAGTAAATAAAAAAACTGGATAACCAAATTTGTTTGTGCGAAGCGCATCCCAATCTCTTTGAATTTCAGCAAGAGATCAAACCAAAAACTTAAGCAACGAAACCTATTATGCCATATATTTTTATAATTTTAAGTTTTTGTTTACGTTTCAGTTTTAAACACCCCTAACTTTAAACGTTTTAGTTTGTTTGAAGCCAGATCTATTTCAGCATAAAAAACACGCATGTTTTTACGAAAAGTGACATTACTAATAGCATTCCTTCCATTTTTGGGTTTGTGCCAAGAACAAGGGGGACCGTGGTCGGTGTATTTTGAAAACAATAGTTATACGATTACGGCCGCCCAAAAACAGTTTATAGATAGCATTCAGAAACACTCCCTACAACGCACCGATAGTATTGTTTTAAAGGGATATGCCAGTAGCCCTGCAGACGCTACCTATAACTTAAAGCTTTCTGAAAAACGCGCAAATTCGGTAAAACAACAATTTAAGGACTACACGACTATTATTGCCAACGGCTTTGGAGAATTAGAAGGTGATGAAGATGAGAACAGACGTGTAGATATTATGACGTGGCCCGTATATCAGGAAAATTTAGTTTTCAAGAGTAGTACCGCTAGTCCTACTAAACTTCCAGAAAAAATAAACGATTACACCAAAATAAACATAGGAGAAAAAATAGAATTAAAAGGAATTCATTTCTATCCCGGTCGAGACGATATAAGAAATGACAGCAAAGATGCCCTTAGTGAGTTATTGGCATTTTTAAAAGAAAACAACAACATCACCTTTAGACTCTTAGGTCACGTATGTTGCGGAAAAACACACGATCCTGGCAGAGATGGCTTTAATAACCGGACTGGAAAAAATAATTTGAGTGAAGCTCGAGCCAAACGAATTTACAATTACCTTCTGGACAACGGCATCGACAAAAAAAGAATGAGCGCCCGGGGATACGCCTACCGCTACCCTACTGGCAAAGGCGATAAGTATGACCGTAGGGTGGAGATCGAGATTATTTCTAGATAGTGGTGAGTGGTGAGTGGTGAGTGGTGAGTGGTGAGTGGTGAGTGGTGAGTTGTGAGTTGTGAGTTGTGAGTTGTGAGTTGTGAGTTGTGAGTTAAAATTTACAATCTAAAATCGTTATTCCAAAATAATTTACTATTTTTGCGCCCGTATTGCGATACTCGTAGTACATACATAACAATCATTTACAAAAATATTAGCATGTATTTAGCACCAAAAGAAAAAGCGAAAATTTTCGCAAAACACGGTAAAGATGGCAAGGACACAGGTTCTGCAGAAGGACAAATTGCTTTGTTCACCTACCGTATTGAGCACTTAACAGGACATCTTAAAGCAAACCACAAAGACTACAACACAGAGCGTAGCCTTGTGAAGTTAGTAGGAAAACGTCGTTCTTTATTAGATTATTTAATGAAAAAAGACATTATGCGTTACCGTGCCATCGTTCAAGAATTAAAATTACGTAAGTAATTATTGATTAGTAAAAGGGCTCTTACGAGCCCTTTATTTTTTATGCTCGCTCAGGCGGGAAACTCTCTTCGAGAAAGAGAATATTTATTGAGAAGACCTTTTATCTCCCGAATGGAGTCGAAGGAAAACACAGAAAAGCTACCCTTAGGTTTTTCATTGGTCAAACCACAACAACACAACAACACTTGGCTTGAAAATCAAGCTTTGACCAATTAACTGCGTATATTCTTATGCGCAAAAGTGAAAAACAATTTTATGATACCTAAAGTATTTAGAGAGGTCATTGACCTTGGTGACGGTAGAGAGATTTCTATCGAAACCGGAAAACTAGCAAAGCAAGCCCACGGGTCTGTTGTTGTTCAATCTGGAAAATGTATGTTGCTTTGTACCGTAGTTTCTAACTACGAGCAAAAAGATTTACCATTTTTACCATTAACTGTAGATTATCGCGAGAAATTTGCAGCAGCAGGACGTTACCCTGGCGGATTCTTTAAAAGAGAAGCACGCCCTAGTGATGGTGAAGTTCTAACCATGCGTTTGGTGGATCGTGTATTACGTCCATTATTCCCGAAAAATTACAGTGCCGAAACGCAAGTAATGATTCAACTAATGTCTCACGATGAGGATGTAATGCCAGATGCTATGGCAGGTCTTGCCGCTTCTGCAGCCATCCAGTTATCCGATTTCCCATTTGAGTGTGCTATCTCTGAAGCCAGAGTAGGACGTATAGATGGTAAATTTGTAATTAACCCAACCAGAGCACAGTTAGAAGAAAGCGACATCGATATGATGATTGGAGCTTCTGCAGATTCTGTGATGATGGTAGAAGGTGAAATGGACGAAATTTCTGAAGAAGAAATGATCGAAGCCATTAAGTTTGCGCACGAAGCTATTAAACTTCAGATTGAGGCACAACATCGTTTGGCCGATGCCTTTGGAAGAAAAGAAGTACGTGAGTACGAAGAAGCTCCAGATAATGAAGAGCTAGTGAAAAAAATTCACGACATGGCGTATGACAAAGTATATGCAGTTGCAAAAGCTGGATCTACAAAGCAAGAACGTACCATGGCATTTGCCAATATTAAAGAAGAGGTAAAAGCATCGTTCTCTGAAGAAGAATTAGAGGAATACGGTGGTTTAGTTTCTGACTATTATCGTAAAGCTGAAAAAGCTGCGGTTCGTGACCTTACGGTGAACGAAGGGTTGCGTTTAGATGGTCGTAAGACCGATGAAGTACGTGATATCTGGTGTGAGGTAGATTACTTGCCATCGGTTCACGGTTCTGCTGTATTTACACGTGGAGAAACTCAGGCACTAGCTACAGTAACGTTGGGAACTTCCAGAGATGCCAACAAAATAGATATGCCCTCTTTTGAAGGAGAAGAGAACTTCTACCTTCATTACAACTTCCCTCCTTTCTGTACAGGTGAAGCAAGACCTATTCGTGGAACCTCTCGTAGAGAAGTTGGTCACGGTAACTTGGCACAACGTGGTCTTAAAGGAATGGTACCAGACGATTGCCCTTATACCGTACGTGTAGTTAGTGAAGTTTTAGAATCTAACGGTTCTTCTTCTATGGCAACGGTTTGTGCTGCAACTATGGCAATGATGGATGCAGGTATCCAAATGATAAAGCCGGTTTCTGGAATCGCAATGGGACTTATATCTGATGGAGCTACTGGAAAGTTTGCGGTATTGTCTGATATTCTTGGTGATGAAGATTACTTAGGAGATATGGACTTTAAAGTAACCGGAACAGCAGATGGTATTACCGCTTGCCAGATGGACATTAAAGTAAAAGGATTACGTTACGAGATTCTTGTAGCTGCCTTAAAGCAAGCAAGAGATGGTCGTTTACATATTCTTGGGAAATTAACAGATGCAATCGCAACTCCAAGAGCAGACGTGAAAGACTACGCTCCAAAAATGGTAACAGTACGTATTCCTAACGATTTTATTGGTGCTTTAATTGGACCTGGTGGAAAAGTAATACAGGAACTTCAAAAAGAAACAGGCTGTACTATCGTTATTAACGAAGACCCTGTGACGGAAGAAGGAATTGTTGAAATTCTTGGAACAGGACAAGAAGGAATCGATGCTGTATTAGCGAAGATTGATTCTATTACCTTTAAACCAGAGGTAGGAAGTGTATACGAAGTAAAAGTAATCAAAATGTTAGATTTTGGTGCTGTTGTTGAATATATGGATGCTCCAGGAAACGAAGTATTATTACACGTTTCTGAACTAGCCTGGGAACGCACCGAAAACGTAAGCGACGTAGTAAATATGGGCGACGTTTTTGATGTAAAGTATTTTGGACTGGATAAGCGAACTAGAAAAGACAAAGTTTCTAGAAAAGCATTGCAACCAAAACCTGAAGGATATGTAGAACGCCCACCAAGAGAAGATCGTGGTAGCCGTGACAACAACCGCGGGAGAGATAGTCGTGGCGGAGGTCGTGATAACAAAAGAGACGATAGAAAAAGAGATTAATTTCTTTTTCTACTATTTTTTAAAACCGCCTTTCAGCAATGAGAGGCGGTTTTTTTTTTGCTATAAACGCAACTTTTTTCTCAGCAAGAGACTATAAAGTACTAAACCTTGAAAAAACTGCTATGAAAAAGATCATGTATTTCCTGCCTCTGGTATTCGGCTTGTGTTTTATTTCATGCGAAAACGAACCCATTAATCCTGCACAAATTAACACAGCTATTGTAGACGAAGAACTCTTTACCTTTCTGGAATTAATTACAGATGAACCCACAGATCTTTCTATTAATTGTATTGAATTTAATTACTCCTTCACGATTTTTAGTTTTGATGAAAACCTAGATTTGGCAGATACGCGCGCTGTATTTAATAATAAAGAGTTTATCGCGTTGCTAGAAGCCTTACCAGAAAACTATTCCATTAGCGTTAATTACCCAATTTCCGGAACCCTAAACAATGGCGAATTAATTGAAATACCCACAAACGAAGAACTTAAAAATGCCATTAAAAAATGCAGCAAAGAAGAACGCAAACGCCGGTGTAATAATACCTTGATAGCATGTACCTGGGCTGTGACTCCAGTAACTGGCAGCACTACCAATTTTGAAGGCGCTGCTTTTAAAATAAACCGAAATGGCACCGTACAGTTTCATTATAATACCGAGGTGTTCTTCGGAACCTGGATAACACTCTACATTGGAGAAGAATTATTTTTAAACATAGACTTAAACGATCATCCTGAGGTGGAAGGCTTCTGGGACTTTAATTGGAAAGTTGATTTATTTAGCGACGAACAGATTTTTATAAGCAACGACACCCATTCGGTTCTACTAGAAAAAGAATGCAGTTTGCCTTGTACAGCAGACGGCTATCAGGTTTGCGAACTGAAGGATACACCAGGAGTTGCCAATTTCAACCTTCAAAAATACACCCCTTGCATCGCTGTACCTTCGACGCATGATGTACTATCCAGCATAACGCACAGCTTTTTTAGTACCGAAGAAGATGCGCTTACTAACGCCAATGCTTTAACTCCAACAAACTATACCAATGTTGAAAATCCGCAGACTATTTTTATACGTATTGCCTACAACACTAGTGGCGAATTGTTGGAAATAACACAAATAACCATTGAAGCCGTACCTTGTACTGGCGGATAACTAGTAAATTATATTTTTGACTCAAGAACAACTCATAAAAGGCTGTAAAAAAAACGACCGTACTGCGCAAGGAGAACTCTTTAAACAGTATAAAGACGTACTCTATTTTGTTTCCTTAAAGTACACTCGTAATGCCGTAGAAGCAGAAGATAATCTGCACGAGGCTTTTATGGTAATTTTTGACAGCATAAAAAAATTTGAAAACCGAGGTAGTTTTGAAGGCTGGATGAAACGCATCACCATGTTTAAAGCTATAGACCGCTACAGGAATAACAAATATATTCCTGTTGATGTTCTGGAAGAAACGGTAGCCGAGCCTCCTCAGGAAACAGAACTTTCAGCGATATCCTTGGACACTCTTTTGCAATGCATACAGCAATTGCCCGACCAGTACCGTTTGGTGTTTAATCTATACCAGCTAGACGGATATTCGCATAAAGAAGTAGCACGTATTTTAAATATTTCTGAAGGCACCTCAAAATCTAACTACCACCGTGCAAAATTAGGTTTACAAAAAAGCATTTCAGCCCTCATCCAACCAAAAAAAACACCTACACATGGAGCATAAAAAAGACATAGGAGATCTGCTAAAAGACAGATTAAACAACGCTCAAAAAGCTCCGAGTAAAACACTTTGGGAACGACTGGACAACAGCTTGGATAAACGCGAAAAAAAACGCCGCAGCATTATTTGGTTCTGGTATGGAGGCGCAGGAGTGTTTTTGGCATTATTACTTTTGGCTGGTGTATTAGCGACGCCAAGTTCAACTAGTTTGGATGGAAACACATCTGAAATTTCCACGGAGGAAAACAGAACAAAAATGAATAACAAAACTGAAACTGAAATCAAAACTTCCTTAAACAATAAAGTAGTAACCCAAGATGGTACCGAAATAATCGTATCAAACGAAGGAACCAATATAACTACACCTGATACAAGCGGAGCTGACACAACAACACCTGTATCTAAAGCCACACAAAAAATTGTGGATAAAACAAATACTACACCTAGTAAAGCACCTGTGACCGAAGACGGTTTTACAGTAATTACCACCCACGAATACTACAATAGCGATCTCGACACCACCACCACCAGCCACAACAAACAAAAGATAGACAGTTTGGTGGCCGCTAACAGGCGTGTTATGGCTAGTAAGGACTCTATAGCCCGTAAACGTGCTACAGATTCTATAAAACTAAATGAGGCTAGAAAGGACTCTATTAGAGAGTAGCAATTATTTTTGGCAGTTTAATGAAGTTGCTGTTTTTAATATGTAAACATCACAAACTACGCACAAATACCCTTAAAATTACTTGCTCCTGCGAAGCGTTTTAAAAGGTAAATTAATTTGTTTTTGAAAACAGAACGTAAGCTCCATTTACATTTCAAAAATTAATTCGGAAACACAAAGAGTGAATTTAGTTTAGAATTACTATAATCAGGTAATTTGTAGCATCGCTCAATCAACTTTTTCCTTACTTCATTTGGTATGTTCCTGCACTCACTAGTTTGCACTTGTTGGGCTTCCATTATAGCGGTACTATTGTTTCAAATAACATAATCCTAAAAACAGAAACAATGAAAAAACACAATCGAGAATTAGTAATCCTAAGAACATTTACACTATGTACAGTCGCTATCACAGCATTGTTTTTATTTGCTTTCAAAACAAATCAAAATCAAAAATTCGGAACTATTGATGTGGAGCGAATTAATATTGTAGAAGCTGATGGTACCGTTAAAATGATCATTACCAATGTCGCGCAATTTCCAAATGGGACGACTACAGTCAATAATACAGTGCTAAATAAGGACAGAAAAAAACGATCAGGAATGTTATATTTTAATGAAGATGGAATTGAATGTGGCGGATTTATATACGACGGCACAAAAGATGAAAACGGACATAGCTCCGGGCTTTCTTTAACATACGATCAATACGACGGCGATCAGGTAATGCAACTCCTGACTACTGATGTAGGAAAAGGCGATGAAAGAAGAGTGACAAGTGCTTTAACCTTTAACGATCGTGCCCCAAATGAAACTCAGCAAGGAGTACAAAAAATAATGGAAGAACTAAACGGTATTAAGGACGAAAAATTAAGAAAACAAAAACAGCAGGAATATGTTGACAAAGGGCTTATTGGTGCAAAAACAAGAATAATGCTGGGAAAAACAAGAAGCCAAAATAATGGATTGTTTCTATTTGGAGATAATGGAGCGACAAAAGCTATGTTTTATGTAGATAAACATAACAAGGTAAAGCTGGAAGTGTATGATGACGAGGGCAAAGTAACAAACTCTTGGCCAGAATAATGTAACCCTACTCCAAAACTTCCTTAAAACAGCACACCTATGTTTTAAGGAAGTTTCTTAATTTGCCTTCCAATGAAAAAGCTTTTAACTTATTTACAGATTGATAGATACTTTGTACTCTTTGTTTTTCTCTTAAGCTATGTGTTAGTCGTAAATAACAGAATTGTTGCGGGACAAAAATTGGAGGTGGTATTTTTACCAGACGGACCTATTGGACAATTTTTAGCAGCTTTTATTATATTTATTCTAATAAAATCCATCATCAACTTTTTAAATAAAAAGGGAGCACAAGAAGTTAACAATCTTAAATCCTATATAAAATACTTTGGCATCGCCTTCGTAATATACATTTGTGCCTCAAACATATTGAATATTATAGTAGCGATGCTATTCGATACGGTGTCAAGAAATTTTAATGCTCAAACCTTACTAATTGTAAATATGAATAGAATTGGTGAATTCATACTATTCGGTAGCTTATATATGGCCTTTTTATATTCCAAGGAAAACAGTACCTATAGAAGTGCCATTAATGAATATGACAAAGCACTGGCATCAAATAAAATTCAGCAATTAAAAGCGCAATTAAATCCACACTTTTTGTTTAATAACCTGAATACACTGGATGAGCTTATAGAAGAAGACAAAGAGAAAGCGAGTAGTTTTCTACATCATTTTTCAGAGTTATATCGCTACTCTTTAGTAACATCAGAAAAAAAACTGATCTCTTTACAAGAAGAAATTCAGTTTGCTGAAAGTTACTTTAAGCTTATGGAAGAAAAATATGCGGGGTATTACTCATTAGAAATCAAGCAAGAAAATAGCCAGCTACAAGTATTAGTGCCTCCTTTTTGCTTACAGGTATTGATAGAAAATGCTATAGAACACAACTTAGGAACCATCGAAAACCCCGTATACATAACTATATTTATTAGCGAAAATATTCAGGTGACTAATACTAAAATTGCAAAGCAGCATAAAAAAATAACGGGTGGCAGAGCCCTTAAAAATCTGTCTACTCAATTTACTTTATTAGGAAGTAACGATATCTCCATAGAAGAAACCAGCACTTATTTTAAAGTGACGTTGCCCTTTATAAATAAGAATACTAATGTATAAAATAGTAATTATAGAAGACGAAGCCCCCGCCAGAAAAAAACTGAAACGTTTTATAAAGCAGGCATGTGCTTCCTATGAAATTGTGGCCGAGTTAGAAACCGTAACAGATGCTAGGGCATTTCTAGCACAAACACAAGATTTTGATATTATCTTTTCCGACATAGAACTGAGAGATGGTAGTGTGTTCAATGTATATGATAAAGTCTCCTTACATTGCCCGATTATTTTTGCCACTGCGTATAATGAATTCTTAATGAACGCATTTGAAGCAAATGGAATAGCCTATCTTTTAAAGCCATATTCCTTTGAACAATTTTCAAAAGCCTGGGATAAATTTATTAGGTTACAAGGAAAGCTACCCGCTAATTACAATGAATTGATAGGTTCTATAAATAATTTACTGAAAGAGCGTCAAGAAAGTAATGTTGAATATAAAACTCAATTCGCCATAAAATTGAATAAAGAAATTTACTTTTTAAAGGTGGTGGATATGGTTTACTTACAATCCGACAATGGAGTTATTTTTGCTTTTGACCAAATGAATAAAAGGCATATAATGCCTCAAACCGTTTTTAAAGAAATAGAACTATTTTTAGATCCTAAAGAGTTTTTTAGAATTAATCGCAGCGAAATTGTACAACGCAAGTTTATAGATAAGATAGAAAGGTATAATAAAAACACCGTTACTGTATTTCTAAACTCCGAAAGCAAAGTATTAAAGACAAGCCAAAATAAGACAGGGGATTTCAATTCCTGGTTAGGAATTTAATTTTGATAGTACTTTTTTAGAGAAAGACCAAGCTCATACTATTTTACTTCTTTCAGCTAGATGCTAATCTAAGAAACTTTCAATTAAATCCTCAGAATGACTGACGTCAACCACAGGAAAATCGAACCAATGTTGTAATTCTTTTTCGAAACCTGTTTTATTTAAATAATCGTGTAATGCCAAATTTAATCCCTTGGTATACTTGGGATGGTTAGCTCCTTGAGGATCTTTGTGCGTTAAGTCGTTTTGAGCAAATCCCTTAAATACAGGTCCTGTAATTTTTATTCCAAATGCTTCAGGATTCTTGCCAATGGGACTGTGTACTGTAGTTGTAAAAAGGTGCCAAAATGCAGACTGGATACAGTTTCTTTCAAATAATTGCCTTACTACTTCAAGTGAATCGATAGTCTCCTGTTCGGTTTGGGTAGGAAATCCATACATAAGATATGCGTGCACCAGAATATTGTTTTTGGAAAAATTATGGGTCACTCTCGTTACTTGTGCAATATCGACCCCTTTTTTCATCTTTGAAAGCAATCGGTCCGATGCAACTTCCAAGCCACCCGTAACAGCGATACAACCAGATTTTGCCATTAGTTCACATAACTCAAAGTTGAATGTTTTTTCAAATCTAATATTGGTCCACCATGTAATTTTTATATTTCTTTCTATCAATTTAGTTGATAAAGCTCTTAGCATTTTAGGTGGTGCAGCTTCATCTACAAAATGAAAACCTGTAATGCCTGTATCCACAATTATTTTTTCAATTTTATCTACTAAATCTTCTGCTGTCGTGTTTTGATAATTTCCAATATAATCCAGGCTTACATCGCAAAACGAACATTGTTTCCAGTAACATCCATGAGAAATCGTTAACTTATTCCATCTGGCATCTGTCCACATACGGTGCATTGGGTTTACGACATCCAAAAATGAAACATATTTATGAAATGGCAATCCGGAATACTCTGGAGCAGGCAAGTTTCTATGATGATAGATGGTATTGGGGATTTTATTTTTGTAGACTACTTGCTTATTTTCCAACACAAAAGTCCTTTCAAGCTCATCTATAGCTATCGTACCTTCAAGGTAGTTAACAATTTTTAGTAGCGGTCCTTCGCCATCGTCTAATGAAATAAAATCAACAAATTCGAAAATTCTTGGATCTGTAAGAGAACGTAATTCTGTGTTACAATAGCCTCCGCCAAAAGCAGTCGCTATATCCGGAAAAAATTGTTTGATAAATTGAGAACATCGTAAGGCTGCAAACAAATTCCCAGGAAACGGGATCGTAAAACAAATTAAATTGGAATGGTGTTCATGGATTTGCGCTTCTAAGATGTTCATCATTTCATCTTCGATGAGGGTAGGCTGGTATCTCAATAATTCGTCCAACTCATCAAAACTACTTGCTGAAGTCGCAATTTGTTCGGCGTACTTGGTAAATGCAAAAAACTCATCTACATTGGCTTGAATAAAATCTCCAATTTCTTCAATAAAAAGGGTTCCGAAATGCTTTGCTTTATCAATAATCCCTGGATCTCCAGCCTCCCATTTAATTTCAGTATTAACTTTCAGCAATCTATGACCTATTGGTAAAAAGTGAGTGTCTAAAATTTTATGTGCTGTTTCGATATCCTGCTTTTGAAGAAATCCTATAACCACATCTACTGTTGAAATGTACCGCTCTTTCATTTTACTAACTTCCGGATACTGATAATTACCCAAGGCTTCTGCTTCCTGAAAAATAGCTCGCAAAAAATCGCCTGTAAAAATTGAGGTAAAGAGCTCTATACTTAAATCGCAATGAGAAAAGGGTATCTCATGGGCTTCCAAAAACCCTTTAAGGTACGCAGTTGCCGGATACGCTGTGTTTAACTGCGTAAACGGTGGCGTAATAAAAAGGATTTTGGATTGCATGGTGTAAAGATAGAATTCTATACAATGATTTTTATTGAAATAGTGCTCTTTTATAAGGTAGTAAACATATTTATAATTGCAGGTATTTAAAAAGACTACCTAGTGTGCGCATTCTTAATAGCATAAAAAATCACCTAGTTGCTTGGACAACCCCTAACCCATTTTCTCTAAGACCTTCTTACAGATCCAATATATTAAAACGGCAATGATTACACCAACCAAAGCACCTACAAAGAGATCACTGGGGTAATGAACACCTACGTAAATTCGGCTTAAAATAAAGATGAGGGGCCAGATAAACGCCAGATAAATCCATTTTGTGTAGTTACGGATTGCCAGGGCTACAAAGGTAGTCACAGCAAAACTGGAAGAGGCATGTCCCGAGAAAAAGCTAAAGTTTGTGGGTTTTTGGAGAATCCGTATTACTTCTGCCAGTGCATCGACATTATTAGGGCGTAAACGAGCTATATAGTCTTTTACAAGATTCGTAAAGGTAATGGTAACACCAAAGGTTAGGATGGTAAAAAAGATTACTATAAAGCCTTTTTTAAAACCATACTTCAAAAAAATAATGATAAAGAAAAAGAGAAACAGCGGAATCCAGCTTTCAATTTGAGTGACGAAAATCCAAAAACCATCAAACCGTTCTATCCCAAGACTATTAAGCCAGATAAAGAGTTCTCTGTCCCATTCTTTTAGGGTTTGGAGCATTAAAAATTGCGTTTAATAGGGCCAGATATTTCTTCCACATCATCTTTCACCTTATCTATCTCTTTTCTAACGTCTTTGGTGATGTCTATATCCAGACCGTTTTTCTGGGCGCTTTTGGTGATTTCAGACTTAATATCGTTGGTGGCGTCTTTTATTTGGCGCATCCCTTTTCCCAATCCGCGGGCTATTTCCGGCATCTTATCGGCACCAAAAACCATAAGCACGATAAATAGGATAAACGCTATTTCGGCTCCACTAATAAATAAAGGAAGGGTTACTAACTGCATAGGGTGCAAAGATACTTTTTTCAATTCAGAATTTAGAATTACGAATTACGAATTACAGTAAAAATTATATTGGTTCGTGAATCCAAAAGGGAGCTTTAGCGACCGAAGTCCTGGGTCCAAAAAAAAGCCCCTTCCAAAAAATTGAAAAGGGCTTTTTATAGATTCTAGTAAAAGACAACTACTCTTCGCCTTTTGTTTCTTTAAATTTGTTGAATTCTCCTAACTTTTTACGCTGTGGCCAGGTATTGTTCTCGGTATCAATATCTGCAGTTTCTTCGTCTGGATCTACTACAATTTTAGTGATTTCCTGATCAGAAGTTATTACTTTACCTACTTCAGCATCGTTTAATCTCCAGATTTGTGCTGGATAGGTAAAACGCTCTGTGCTTCCGTCTGCATAAGTTACTTCAGCAATAATAGGCATTGGGATTCCTCCTGGCTTTTCGAAAGTTACTTCGTAAAAATACTTAGGGTTTTTCATCGCTGCTCTATCTGCTGCAGGCACATTTTCCAGTATATATTCTTGCAAAGTAGTTATGTCGTTTAACGATCCGTTTTTCATACTGGGTTCAAAATCTTCGCTTCCTTCTTCAACTAAGTATACCAATGGTGGCAAGTCGCTTTCTTTAATTCCGCGCGCTTCCATCATTTCTTTTACTTCTTTGTTCATTTTGCTGGTTACGTAGAATTTCTTTACTTCTTTAACACCAATATCTGTATAATCTGTAGTGTAAAACCAAGCTCTCCAGAACCAATCCAGATCTACTGCAGACGCGTCTTCCATAGTACGAAAGAAATCTTCTGGGGTTGGGTGCTTAAACATCCAGCGCTGTGAATACGTTTTAAATGCATAGTCAAACAGCTCACGACCCATAATGGTCTCCCGTAAGATATTTAATCCAGTTGCTGGCTTAGAATAGGCATTATTACCAAAACTGTAGGTGTTTAACCCTTTGGTCATAATGGGCGCTATGAAATCCTGATCTCCGCTCATATACCCAACAATGTTTTTAGCGGGTCCTCTACGTGATGGATATGCTGTATTAGGAGCAATGGCTTCTGGGTATTTTTCGCCAAAATCCTGCTCGGCTACATACTGTACAAACGTGTTAATACCTTCGTCCATCCACGTCCATTGGCGCTCGTCACTGTTTACAATCATTGGATAGTAGTTATGCCCTACTTCGTGAATAATCACACCAAACATTCCGTATTTTGTTCTTTCGCTATAGTTCCCATCTTTGTCCGGGCGACCGTAATTCCAGCAAATCATTGGATATTCCATCCCTTGATTTTTTGCGTGAACCGAAATCGCTTTGTGGTACGGATAGTCAAATGCCATACGAGAGTAACTCTCTAAAGTACTGGCAACAACCTTGGTAGACCAGTCTTCCCATAAAGGGTTTCCTTCTGGAGGATAAACTGAAACTGCCATCACATCGCGATCACCAATTTTTACCGCCATCATATCCCATATAAAACGTCTTGAGGTCGCAAAACCGTAGTCACGTACATTTTCTGCCTTAAATTTCCACGTTTTAGTAGCTGTTGCAAAGCCTTTTGAAGCTGCTTCGGCTTCGGCTTGTGTTACTATGATTACTGGATCTTTGTACGATTTTTGTGCTTTTTCATACCGATTCATCATTTCTTTGCTGAAGACTTCCTTTCGGTTCAACAACTTCCCTGTCGCATCCAACACGTGATCTGACGGTACCGTGATGTTTACTTCAAAATCGCCAAACGGCAACGCAAACTCATCTCGTCCCCAGAACTGGCTGTTTTGCCATCCTTCTACATCGCTGTATACTGCCATACGTGGGTAGAACTGTGCAATAACATATCCTTTATTTCCATCATCAAAAACCTCGTATCCACTTCTGGCACGATCAATAGTGTGATCTGGCACATTGTACCACCACTTTATAGAAAACGTAAATTGCTCCCCTGGTTTTAAGTGCTTAGGCATATCTACACGCATCATAGTGCGGTTAATAGTATGAGGCAATGCATTTCCAGACTTGTCTTTTACATACTCTATTTTAAAACCACCGTCAAAGGCAGCTCCCATATATTTCCCTACAAAAGCACCTGCAGTCTCTGCAGGGGTTGCACCGCTGGACTCTATTAAAGGAGACTTAGAATCTTTGGCACGAACATTTTGGTCTAGTTGTACCCAAAGATATTCTAACGCATCTGGAGAATTGTTGGAATACGTAATGGTTTCTGTACCGTAAATTTTTGATGTCTTATCATCCAAAATGATGTCCATCTTATAATCTGCTTGTTGCTGGTAATATTCTGGCCCCGGAGCGCCGTTTGGAGAACGGTACATATTTGGAGTAGAAAACTCTTCGTACAATTGCTTAAAGCGATTATGGTTGTAATGTCCTGGCTTACGGGCTTCGTCTTTTTCAACGTCGCCATCTTGTGCGTATAGCATTCCAGCGGTGAGAAACAAAGCTAGCAAGGATAGGTATTTCACTAATTTCATGGGTAGATAAATTTATTGGTTTTTTTGAAAGGCTTAAAAATACTTGATATAAAGTGTTTATGGGTTTAATCATTAAAATTTAACAATCCTTTAGGGTTTTGTTTTTCAAGAATTAAACTGCGTCTGGCAGCGTTCGTTTTCACGTGAATAATATTTTGTTGCTCATCGAACATCTCCAGTAATACTTTGTTTTCAACTTCAATAGATTGTAATGTTGAAATGTTAGGTATTTCTATATACAATTTCACAACGTCTATATCGTACTCTTTCCCTATATACTTGAAAGTTGCAGGGGTGCCATTTACATTAATTTTTATTTTCTGAAAAACATATTCCTTCAGTATTTCGCCATCTTCTTTGGTCTCTTTTTTTGAATTGAAATTGAATTTTCTTCCGTAGCGGGTTTCCAAAGCATCTTCTATATCGTCCAGAAATATTTTGGTGATGAGTTGAAGGGTTTGCTCTTTTGGGGCATATTCTATTGTGGTAATGCTCACATAAAATTTATGATTGCTGGATGCTGTTAACAACGGAAATAAGAGTAAAATAAGGGCAATTTTAAGAAATTTCATAGGTATAAATGAGGATATAAGACACTTTTGAAGTTACGATGTTACAACAATTATTCCTTTTTTTCGCTTGTAATTTCTAATCTTGACACATATTGAGGGGCTTTCTCTTTAAAAGTGCCTAGTACCTTGCCATAATTTCCGCTAGTAAAGTCGGTTTGTAAGGTCGACGTTTCCATGCAAAATAAGATGAAATCGTACAGCTTATGTTCTGGGATCTGGTACGATTTCAGAAAAAAAGCTTCATCATATTCGTATAAGATTCTTGCAACTGTGTTGTTCTCTCCTTCCCACTTTCGTTTGGTACGTAACATTTTGTAATACCCACTTAAATGATTGTATAATGCCTCTACATTTAATGCGGTAGGTGCATAAAAAGTGTAAGCGGGCACAATCTTCTCCTCGGGCTCTCCCTGAAACCCCGGAATGCCCAAAGTCCAAAAATCAATTTTTTCTTTTACAGGCATGTTTTTAATATCTGTTTCCAGATTTCCAGTAAGCCTGCTCCCCAGAAACACTTCGTCTAGCTGATTTATTAGTTTGTCCAGCGTTACCACTACAATACCTCTTTCTAGTAGGATTTCCGTAATTTCAATTTTCTTCGGAAGATAGTTCACAGACGAAAATACCAAGGTATCAGCGACCTTCGCCTGAATGGAGAAGTTCCCAAAGGCATCTGTCACGCTATTATTCCGAGAGCTATTATTTAAAACGTGAATGCCCTCAATATCTTCCTCATTGGTAATTTTACCTTGTAACTGGGTAGTTTGAGCGCTTACTTCAGCAAAACACAAAAGTGTGAAAAGGAGTAAACAAAGTCTATTCTTCATTTTTTAATCGCGCTTTATACACCTTGCTTTGCTCAAAAAGCACTTCGAGTAATTCAATTTCATTTTCAGACTTCAACATATGAGGCTCTATAGCATTTTCTTCAGCAAAATAAATAAAGTCATCTACCTTTTCAACGGGGATACCAAAAGTTTCAGAATAGTGCTGCGGACTATACCGTTGCTGTAATGCTGTGACCAGGATTTGACCGTTGTTAAGCATTTCCTGAGGTGCATTTCTACTTTTTTTATTGAAAATGGCTCTGGACAATAGACCAAAGAGATTTCTAATATTTGCGCCATTTTGAAGTCCGCCATTATTAAGAGCATCCTCTGCTGCGTTGCCTTCTATAGCAGATTGGCGGTCTGGCGTAAATTCATAATCGTAGTTAATTGTTTTATAAGCCAGATCGTACTCTGGAGCATCGTACACTTGCATTCGTTTTACGTCTACATTTATATTCCCAGACAAATCGTACGGACTCACGACTACTTCATCTAATTGATTGATGGCTGGATTCATAAAGACCCGCATAAGCTTTTTCGCTACCACCCCTTCGTCTACTACCACCGTAAAGGACTGAAACTGAAGCGCCGTAATTAACACCCGATCGTTTTTTCCCACTTCAAGTGTAAATTTTCCATCGGCATCGGTTGCTGTTCCCTTTTGTGCGGAGACATTATATACGCTAATCTGTTCTCTATCGTCTCCTTTGGGCACTATAATTTCACCATTTACCAGTACCCGTTCTATTTGTTGCGCACAACATAGAAAGGTACATAGCAAAAAAGGGAGTAGTAAGAACTGTTTCATACTATAAAAATAAGGTAGTTTTCCTTAAAAGCCTATTCTTCTGTTTCTAATTTTTTCTTGTAGCGTTCGCTTTGTTCGAAAAGAACTTTTAACAATTGCATTTCATTTTCGGGTCCAAGT
Source organism: Rasiella sp. SM2506 (assembly GCF_050859505.1). Classification (GTDB taxonomy): domain Bacteria; phylum Bacteroidota; class Bacteroidia; order Flavobacteriales; family Flavobacteriaceae; genus Marinirhabdus. The sequence continues at coordinate 242,692 of NZ_CP193934.1, forward strand.
AAATGCCAGGTGGCCACGTTATGTGTAACAAAGTAAATAAAATCGTTTACTTGCTCCAGAGGGATTTTAAAGGTTGCACTATAATATTGGGCACTGTATTTATCCTGAAGAGTGGGTCGTTGTGATTTTATTTCGGCGAAAGGGTCTGTATAGTCTTTCTTGTCTTTTTTGGGAAAGAGAGACGTAAACGCCAGTCCTAATAAAGCCCCAACGTTAACGCCGTTGCTCATGGTCCCGTAGCCTAAGGCCTCTTGCGCTATATTTTTTTCGATTCTGGAGAACCTGTCCGGAGCAAAACTGGCGTTTACACCATAGCCAAGTTCTAATTTGGGAGCGACAAAAACCTCTATATTCTTTGCGTCCAGGTCTATAATTCCGGTGAGGGTATGGCTACGCAACAAAACTTCATCTAGCCGGTTTATGTTTGTGTTGAGAAGAATAGTTAATGTCTTATTTTGCAAAATGCTTTGAGTTACTTTGGCCGTAAAGGTTTGAAACTGTAAAGCTGTGATAACGATAATATCTTCTACTCCCACCGCTATGGTAAAGTTACCCTCTGCATCGCTCAAGGTTCCTTTTTGGGATGATTTATTATAAATACTCACACCCTCCTTGTCTTCGTCTTGGGAGGCGCTAATTTTACCAATAACTTGTACGCGCTCCACACTTTGGGAAAAAACGCATATAGAAATAACACAAAAAAAGAAGGTAGTTATAGTTCTCACAGGTAAGTTTTGTAGTTAAAATTTTTAAAGCCGAAAATAATCGTAAGCTTTGTGATGTATTTACAAAGACGAAATATTAGTTTACATATTACAATCCTATGAAAAACCTCATCATTGCCAGCACCTCAACACTCCACAAGGGCAGTTATTTAGACTACCTACTTCCTGAACTGAAAGTTTTATTTTCTGAAATTGAAGAAATACTCTTTATCCCCTACGCAAGACCGGGTGGGATTTTACACGATCCATACACCACAAAAGCAGCTGAAGCTTTCAGAAAAATTGACAAAAAAATAGTTGGAATTCATACGTTTAAAAATCCCGTTGAAGCCATACAGAATGCCAAAGGAATTTTTACGGGTGGCGGCAACACCTTTGTTTTAGTAAAAGCATTACATGAACTGGGGGTGATGCAACCACTACGAGAAGCAATTTTTAGCGGCACACCCTATGTAGGCACGAGTGCGGGAAGTAATATTTGCGGTTCCACGATAATGACTACAAACGATATGCCTATTGTATACCCGCCAAGTTTTAAAACCTTAGGTGTGATTCCGTTTAATATAAATCCGCATTATTTAGACCCAGACCCTAACAGCAAACATATGGGTGAGACTCGGGAAACGCGCATTAAAGAATTTCATACTCAAAACACCATTCCAGTGGTAGGGTTGCGTGAAGGCAGTTGGCTACGTGTACAAGGAAAAGAAATAGTACTGAAAGGGAAGCTTACAGCGCGCGTTTTTGAACAAGATAAAAGTGCCTATGAGATAGAAAGTGGCACTTTAATTGATTATTTTTAAATTATGAAAAGAGCCCATTTCTTACAACTAAGTTCCTTAGCAGGTCTAGGAATTTCTTTACTTCCTTCCCTGTCTTTTTCTGCGGAAATGCAACCCACATTTACCCGTTCGCAATTAATTGGTAAGGGCAACCCAGATATTATGGGTGATTCCTATACCAGTAAAATGCATACAGATGCCAAGGCTGCATTTCTGAAAATGAAAAAAGCCGCTGCCGAAGCAGGTATCACTATTGAAGTAGTATCTGCCTACCGAAGTTTCCAACGGCAAAAAGAAATTTATGAAGGTAAATACAACCGCTTTACGCAGCAAGGCCTTACCCCTATGCAAGCCATCGAAAAAATTATTGAGTATTCCACCATTCCCGGAACTTCCCGTCACCATTGGGGTACAGACATAGACATCATAGATAGTGGCGCCTCTCCCCGACCCAAAAGTGTGTTACAACCCGAGCTTTTTCACGGCAAAGGTCCTTTTTGTAAACTGAAAGAATGGCTTACGGAACACGCAAAAGATTTCGGGTTTTATGAAGTATATACCGACAATGCCAACCGTAAAGGTTTTAAATACGAGCCATGGCATTTTAGCTACGCCCCCGTTTCAAAACCAATGTTGCAGGCGTATAAAAAACTAGATGTAAAGCAAATTCTGCTGGAAGAAAAAATAAAAGGTGCTGAACATTTTACAGAAGATTTTATTAAAAAATACCGTTCTGAAAATATTTTGGATATAAATCCTGAGTTACTTTAGAAGCGCCTTCTAATTTTAAACCCAAACATTTTGTAACTTTAGGAAGTTTAAATTGAGTTTTCCACCTTCGTGGGAATATAAAATATGCAATTTTTATGAGAGGAAGTTGGAAAATTAGGATTTTAATAGGGGTGCTTATTGCTGGTTTTGGCCTGGTGCGCTATTGTTCTTCCATGGAAGAGAATCCGTATACGGGTACTACACAGGCCATTTCTATGAACCCGCAGGAAGAAATTGCTATTGGCCTCGCCAATGCCCCTCAAATGATTGAAGCATATGGAGGTATGCATCCAGACCAGCAACTTCAAAATTATATAGACCTAGTGGGCCAAAAGCTGGTGCAAAATACCGTAGCTATCCAAACACCCTATCAATACGATTTCCATTTACTGGCAGACCCAGAAACGATTAATGCCTTTGCCCTTCCTGGCGGACAAATATTTATTACCTACGCCCTGTATTCAAAATTGCAAAATGAAGACCAACTTGCGGGTGTGTTAGGGCACGAGATTGGTCATGTAATTGGTCGCCATAGTAGCGAGCGGGTGGCAAATAGCGATTTATGGCAAACCGTAGCCCAAGGAGCCGAAGTAGGTGCCAGTGCCGGCAGCGTCGTATCACAAATTGGAATGAGTACGTTGTTAACCAACGGTCGTGGTGACGAGTTAGAAAGTGACGATCTAGGTGTTCGGTTTATGATAAAAGCGGGTTACAACCCCAATGAAATGATTGGCGTCATGCAAATTTTAAAAGCAGCAGCAGGCCCTAGCCGTGCTCCCGAGTTTCAGAGTACGCATCCAGATCCAGATAACAGGATTGAACAGATTAAGGAAAGTATCCGGAAGTATGGTGGGACGGTTGAATAAGATTGTTGATTGTTGATTGTTGATTGTTGATTAAAATTTATGTGGCTTTTATATGTATGGTGTAACAGTATTGTAAAATTTCAGCATTAAAAAAATAGCATAAGTTATTCTCAAAAACAGGATTCCCTATCTTTGCAAGATGAATAAAAAAGTGCTTCTTTTAATCCTTGATGGCTGGGGAATAACTCAAAACCCAGACGTTTCTGCTATCGCGCTGGCCAAAACTCCTTTTATTGATCGTATTTCAGAAAAGTACCCAACAGCGCAATTATTAACGCACGGGGCAAATGTGGGCCTGCCCGACGGCCAAATGGGGAATAGCGAAGTGGGGCATATTAACTTAGGAGCTGGACGTATTGTGTACCAGGACCTGGCTAAAGTTAATTTGGCGTTAGAAAAAGATACTTTAAAAAATGAAGTGGTGTTGCAAAAAGCTTTTACCTATGCCAAAACCAACCACAAGAAAGTACATTTTGTAGGTTTGGTAAGCAAAGGTGGCGTTCATTCTCACCTAAATCACCTTAAAGGATTACTTTCTGCCGCTGCAGAAAATGAACTGGAAAATGTATTTGTTCACGCTTTTACCGATGGTCGCGATGTAGATCCAAAAAGTGCCGTAAATGATGTAGCAGAATTGGAAGAACACCTGTCAAAAACCACAGGAAAATTAGCTTCAGTACTAGGAAGGTATTTTGCAATGGATCGTGACAAACGCTGGAAACGTACTGCAAAAGCGTATGATTTGTTGGTAAACGGAAATGGAACTTCTTCCACAAACGCCCTAGAAAGTATAAAAGAAAGTTATAAAAACGGAGTAACCGATGAGTTTATAGAACCTATCGTTCTTACTGAAGGAAACAAACCCATTGCGATTATTGAAAAAGACGATGTGGTTATTTTCTTCAACTTTAGAACCGATCGTGGTCGCCAACTCACCGAAGTACTCACCCAGGAAAATTACGAAGAGTTTGGGATGCATAGAATTCCTTTATATTTTGTAACCTTAACCAACTACGACCATAGCTTTAAAAATATTAAAGTGGTTTTCAACAAAGAGGATCTTAAAGATACCTTAGGCGAAACGCTTTCCAAACACGGAAAAACACAAATTCGCATTGCCGAAACCGAGAAGTACCCACACGTTACCTTTTTCTTTAACGGCGGAAGGGAGATACCTTTTGAAGGTGAAAAGCGAATTTTATGTCCATCGCCCAAAGTGGCTACCTACGATCTTCAGCCAGAAATGAGTGCCTATGAGCTTCGGGATAAACTAATTCCAGAGATCAATTCACAATCGGCAGATTTTATCTGTTTAAATTTCGCCAATCCAGATATGGTGGGACATACAGGTGTGCTTTCGGCAGCTATTAAAGCGTGTGAAATTGTAGATGCCTGTGCAAAAGGGATTGTAGAAGCCGCACTCAAAAATGGCTACACAACTTTGGTGCTTGCAGACCATGGCAACAGTGAAACCATGCGTAATCCAGACGGCTCCCCAAATACAGCACACACTACCAATCCTGTTCCCTTGATTTTGGTAGACAAAGAAATAAAAAAAATTAATTCGGGTGTTTTAGCTAACATTGCTCCAACAATTTTAGAGTTAATGGGCGTTCCACAACCCGAAGCTATGACACAAAAATCCTTACTTTAAAAATTCAGAATATGAAATACGCCATAACAATACTTTCACTTGTAGTACTTTTTTCTTGTAAAACTTCTACTGAAAAAAATTCAGAAGAGGACCAGGAAGAAGTCATCATATATACACTCGACAAAAAAGTAAACAACGAATTTGAAGATCCCGAAGATGGGGGAATGATGCTCCTTGGAAAGATTAATAAAACCGGTCTTGAAGCCGAACCTTACAGCAAATGGTTTAAAGAAAGCCAAGCGAATCACACACTGGACACCCGTGTATTGGATAGCATAAAACCGCTTCTGAAGGATGTGACTATTAAAGTGTTTATGGGCACTTGGTGCGAAGACAGCCAACGTGAGGTTCCTGCTCTCTATAAAATTTTGGATAGCACAGATTTCAATTATAAAAATTTTAGTATTGTAGCACTTTCCCACGATAAAGACACTCCTATTGGATTGGAAAGAGGATATGCTATTGAGTACGTACCTACCATAATTTTTATGAGGGATGGCGATACTTTAAACCGAATTGTAGAGTATGCGCATAAGACTTTGGAGCAGGATATGCTCACCATCTTAAAAGATGAAGCGTATCTTCCTGCCTATTCGAAATAGGATGCCTATTTTTTATGTAAGCAATCGTCAATCTAAATCTACCATCGTTAATCCTTTATTTTCTTTGTATTTTTGTCGTCCAATTCAATAGAAATGAACGACACACTTGCCATCGCTGTAGATTTTGACGGCACGATTGTAGAAGATGCCTACCCACAAATAGGAAAACCGCAACTGTTTGCTTTTGACACGCTCAAAAAATTGCAGGGAAAAGGGCATCGCTTAATTCTTTGGACCTATAGACACGGACGAGCGCTAGACGAAGCCGTAGCTTTTTGCAAGGAAAACGGAATTATCTTTTACGCCGTCAACAAAAGTTTTCCCGAAGAAGAATTTGACGAAAAATACAGCCGAAAAATAAATGCAGACCTGTTTATAGACGACCGAAATATTGGCGGACTTGTGGGCTGGGGAGAAATTTATCAAACTTTATTAGGTGAGGTTGCACCAGCAGTACCTAAAAAGAAAAAAGGCTGGTTTGGAATGTAAGAGGTACTAATGATAAAGGGGTAAGCTGTAGCCAAAATTACAAATGCCCTTGAATTAGTTTAGTTAAAAGTTTTAGAAAAAAGAAAATCGATACATGATCATATCAAAAACAACCGAAGAACTCGTTTTAATGAGGGAAGCTGCTCTGGTGGTTTCAAAAACTTTAGGAATGTTAGCCAAAGAAGTAAAACCAGGCATGACCACCAATAAGTTAAACGATATGGCCGAAGCATTTATTCGCGAACAAGATGCCGTTCCTGGCTTTTTGGGATTATACGATTGTCCTTCCACCCTACTCACCAGCGTAAATGAAGCTGTAGTACATGGATTACCCACAGATATTCCTTTAAAAGAAGGTGATATTGTGGCTATAGATTGCGGTGCTATAAAGCACGGTTTTTATGGCGATCACGCCTATACTTTTGAGGTGGGGGAAGTAGCTCCAGAAACCAAGAAACTTTTAGAAGTAACGAAAAAATCGTTGTATTTGGGCATCGCAGCATTTAAAAATGGCAATCGCGTGGGAGACATTGGGCATGCCATTCAAAATTATTGCGAGTCGCACGGGTATGGAGTTGTGCGCGAGTTAGTAGGTCATGGGCTGGGAACCAAATTACACGAAGATCCAGAAATTCCTAATTACGGAAAACGCGGTCGTGGAAAGAAGTTTATCGAAGGCATGACCATTGCCATTGAACCTATGATTAATCTTGGAACCCACCACATTCATCAGTTAAAAGATGGTTGGACCATTGTAACACGTGACGGGAAACCAAGTGCTCATTTTGAACACGATGTTGCTTTGGTAGACGGGAAACCTAAATTGCTTTCTACGTTCGATTATGTGTACGAAGCGCTGGGGATTGTTTGTGATGAAGAAGATGAGTTTAGATTCTAATTTAGTACCATACTTTGAACAAACTATTTAAATTTCTTTTAAATCTATTCCCCAGAACGCTGCTCATACGTTTAAGCTACGTGGCACGCCCCTTTGTAGCATTTTTTTTAAGAGGCAATAACTATATCGATCCAATAGACGGGAATTCGTATCGGAAATTCCTTCCGTATGGCTATGAGAAAGTTCGTGAAAACGTCTTGGCTCCGGGAACACTGTCGCTGGAAAGACACCGTTTATTCTGGTTGTACCTCACAAATGAAACCTCTTTTTTTTCTGAAAAACTTCGTGTGCTACATTTTGCTCCAGAACAGGCTTTTCTGAAACGATTCAAAAAGCTGAAAAATATCACCTATACCACAACAGATCTCAACTCCCCCATTGCCGATGTAAAAGCAGACATTTGCAACCTTCCGTTTGAAGATAACAGCTACGATTTTATTATCTGCAATCACGTGCTGGAGCACATCCCAGATGACACGAAGGCGATGAAAGAAGTGTACAGAGTGTTAACCCCAAACGGAACTGCCATCCTACAAGTTCCTTATGACCGAAATCGGGCAACTACTTTTGAAGATAATTCCATCACAGACCCCAAAGAGCGTGCGGCCATCTTTGGACAGTATGACCACGTTCGCGTCTATGGAATGGATTATTTTGAAAAACTGAAATCGATTGGATTCAAGCTTAACGCAGTAAATTACACCGCTCAATTATCTGATGAAGAGATAGAAAAATATAGATTACCTAAAAACGAATTATTACCTATCGTTTATAAATAAATTATGAGATTCTTATTTGCCCTACTTTTTTTAGCACCTACCACCTTTCTTTTTTCTCAAAATCCGAACGATTGCGAATTTGCACTTGTAGTTTGTGGAACCACAAGCCTAGGATTAGACCCTACAGGAGTGGGTTTCGATGAGTTTTCATTACCTGGAAACATCGAACCTAGTTGTTACACTTTTGATAGTAACACAATTTGGCTGAAATTAAATATTATTTCGGACGGGGAGTTTACATTCGACATTGTTCCTGCCAATGGTGTGGATGATTATGATTTTGCCATTTATGGACCAACCAGTACTTGCACTACCTTAGGCAGCCCTATAAGATGCTCCAGTACCAATCCACAAGATGCTGGAGTTCCAGCAGAAACTGGTCTTAATCTTACAGAAACTGATGTTACGGAAGGCCCTGGGCCAGATGGAAATGGCTATCTAAAATTTATAGAGGCTCAAGCTGGAGATTCCTATTTCATATTAATTGACAGAGCCGTTGGTTCTGAAGGCTTCGATTTTAGATATACGGGCTCAGCTGGCTTACCAGACGGCGTTACTGCAAACGAAGTGGACAACCTTATTAGCTGTGATGCAGACGGCACCTTAGATGGTTTTACACCCTTTGATCTGGATGCACTAATTCCAGCAATACAAGGAAATCAAAACAATACAACTGTTACTTTTCATAGTAGTCTTAACGATGCTAATATTGGTATTAACAACCTTATATCGCCCTATATAAATAATGCCAATCCGCAAACAATTTATGCAAGGTTAGAAAGTAATAACGGCTGTAGCGACATAAGTCAGTTTACAATAGAAACTGGGAACCCAGCACTTTCGAAACCAGCAGATGTAGCTTTGTGTAGCTATGATACCTCTGAGATGTACAATCTCGATTTAATTCAACCCGTGGTTATAAGTGATCCAAATAATTATGTTTTCTCATATCATCTATCCAACAACGATGCGATCCTGAATACAAACCCTATTGGCCCTATAGTAACCCTAACCGAAACTTCGCTGGAAATATTTGTTAGAGTGGAAGACCCCACCTTTTCAGATTGTTTTAGTGTCACTTCTTTTAATGCTTTTATAAACAAAATTAAACTCGCTAGTCAACCTTCAGATTTCTTACTTTGTGACGACGATTTTGATACTGTAGCGCAATTTGATTTAACTGAAAAGGATAGTGAAATACTTGGCAACCTACCTAGTAACGAATTTGTGGTTCGCTATTATAGTTCTGTAACAGATCGTGAACAGGATATTAATCGCATTTTGGAAGTTTTCACAAACACCTCTAATCCACAGCCTATTTATGCAGCTCTGGTAGAACTTAGTACTGGATGTTTTGATGTTACACAATTCGCTCTTCTTGTGCGTCCAAAACCCATCCCAATTTTTGATAATGAACCCCATTACTATTGCCTCCAAAGTACCGACCCCATTGAAATTTCGGTACAACCAGGATTTAATTTTTATAGTTGGAGTACCCAAGAGGAAGGGCCCGACTTAAGTACAATTTCAATTACGGAGCCAGGCAGCTATTCTGTAACTGTAACCAATGAGTTTGGGTGTACCAATACTGTTACTACCGAAGTTTTACCCTCAGATATTGCGACTATAGTACAAGTAATTGTTACCGATTTCAATTTTCCAAATAATACAATTACTGTTTTGGTGGAGGGGCCAGGAGATTATGAATATGCCCTAGATAAACCCATTATTTTTCAGGATAGTAATGTATTTGAAAACCCTTCATTTGGTGAACACTTAATTTTTGTCCGTGACAAGAACGGTTGCGGTACTGTAACAGACAAAATTTTAGTACTGGATTACCCTAGAGTTCTTACCCCAAATCAAGATGGGTTTCACGATACTTGGCAAATCCCTGGAATTAGCGCCTATCCAAAAGCCAAAATATATATTTTTGATAGGTATGGAAAATTGCTGAAACAAATATCCTCACTGTCTTCCGGATGGGATGGAACGTATCATGGGAAAAAGCTACCATCCAGTGACTATTGGTTTAGAATATTATTAGAAGATACTAGAGAAATAAAGGGTCATTTTACTCTGAAACGCTAGAAATAATATATTCTGAAAATTTTTTAGAGCTATAAACTTCTTGAGTTCCCGTACTGTTAGAAAAGGTCAAGTAGGCATCAATACCGTCTATCTCTGCAAGTAATTTTTTAGAACGCTCTAGTCCCATTGCCATAAAAGCTGTTGCATACGCATCGGCCAAGCCACAGCTAGATGCTAAAACCGTTGCGCTAGTTACATTGCTTTCTTCAGCAAAGCCTGTTAATGGGTTTATGGTGTGAACATATTTTTCTCCTGTTCGTGGGTTAATTCTAAATTTTCTATAATTTCCCGAAGAAGCCATCGCTTTATTTTCTAGCCGTACGGTTGCCAAATAACTTCTATCGTCCAATTCAGAATCTATCGCTTCAATACCAGCAGTCCAAAATTGATCTTTCATCAAATTTTTTCCTTTTGCAAGCAACTCTCCGCCAAGTTCTATGATATAATCTGAAACTCCCTGCGCCTCTAAATATTCGCCTATTTTATCTATTCCGTAGCCTTTTGCCACAGCGTTAAAGTCGAAATAAATTTCAGGATATTGCTTTTGTATTTTTCCGTTGTCTAATAATTTTACTTTTCTGAAACCTACAAACCTACGTAACGAATCTAAAACGATGCTGTCAATTTCGGTGCTAGGAAGCGTATCTCCAAAGCCATATGCATTTCTAAGTATTCCAACGGTAGGATCAAAATAGCCTTCAGAAGTAGTATACACAGTTTCAGAAATCCTAAAAACTTCTTTAAAAATTTCATCTACCACTATTGTGGAATCTCCTTGATTAATTTTGGAAATATCGCTTTCAGGAATATAGGTGTTCACCGATTTGTTCACCAAATAAAATACGGAATCTAGTCCTTTTTGAGCATCAAATTGGGTGTCAGAAAAATATTGAATTGAATAGGTGGTTCCAAAGGCATTTCCTTGCAATACTTTGGCTTCCGGAAGCTTTTCAGCACAAGACATCAGCACAAAAGCAACACTTAAAAGCAGCAGTAATTTCTTCATAATTATCTTATTTCTTGTAATCCATTATATACCATGGTGTAGTCTTCATCTTTCACTACTGGTTTGGCATAATCTGTTCCGTGACCTAAACCAACACCAGCGTAATAGGTTTTTGCTTCAAATTTATCTGCGTGATTCTTTATACTTTGCATAAAAACAGGATCGTACACATTGGCATCCTGTGGATAATGAACCGATCGAACAATAACAAAATGAAGTTCTTTATCTTTTAAAGCAACAAACTGCGGGTCTCTTTTTAGTTTTGAGTTTACGCCCAGAAATTCAAAGCCATTGGATTCCAATTCCTTCCCTACGATGTTCATAGCGAGGTTGTGTAATTCTTGTTCGGTAAGAGGTGCTGCCATTGGTAAAAGTGGACAAATTTGATTGTATTAAAATAATAGACAGGAATTTACAGAGAGGCCTCCCACGCTACTTTATAACAGGTAACAAGGGCCAAATCGCCTAAATTCTTGAGTATATGGATACTTTAAGTTGGTGTATTTCCTAGTGCTAAAATAAACAAAATTTCTACGGTAGCGTTGGCAACTTTAGCTACAATCCTTACGATAGGTCTAGAAAATTCAGGTGTACTGCCGTATTGACAACTTCAATATTTTCCACAGCCGCTACCTTTATAAATTTAGAGAGTATTAAATTTACTAGCAAACTCCTATAAATTTGAAGCACCTTCCGCAAGGGTTTTCAACGCGTTTGTAATTTGTAGCAATACTGAGTCTGCTCCCGTAATCGTATGTCTTAGTTTTAAAAATGCAGGATCGTTATAGGATATCATCACCTTTCCTTCGCTATTTTCCCAAACCAACATTTTTTGTGGTAAATCCAGCGCAGTGGTTTGCGAGCTTTGCATTAATGGTGTTCCTAAAGCAGGATTTCCAAAAATGATGATTCTGGTAGGAAGTAAATCCAGCCCTACCGAATTTGCATTATCTTGATGGTTTAACTGAGCTATTACAGTGAGGTTATCATTATTTGCAATACTAGATCTAAGCTTGTTATACGTAGTTTCAAAATCATTTTGGCTTTCTACGGTAATTATGCCTTCATTTAAGGCAATAGAAGTAGCAGGTCTTTGTAGTACCGTTCCATTTGTGGATAGTACAGCGAAATTGCTAAGTGCATTACTTATTTGAGCAAGACTTTCTGCATCTGCAACTCCGTGACGTGCCGCTACATATTCTGTTCCGTTATAACTCACTAAAACCGACCCTGCTTCGTCTTCATAGACCAACATTTTTTGTGGCAAATCCAATCCAGCTTGCTGGTTCAATTGCATAATAGGAGTTCCGAGGCTGGGATTACCAAAAAGCACCAAACGTGTATTTCTAAGTTCTAACCCAGCAGATTGAGCATTTGTTGTATGATCTACTTCGGCTACAATGGTAATATTCTCATTGGCCTCTAAAACACTTAGTAAGGTAGTATAGGTTTCGGTAAATGAATTGGTACTCGCTGCAAAAGACGCTCCAGGAGTAGTAGGAATTGTAGCCTGAGCATTGACTTCATCATCGTCTTTGCAAGAAAATAATACTAACAACAGGGTTATAAAAAGAATATTTTTCATGGTATTTTATTTAATTTTCAAATAAAGATACCGTTTGCTAATGGCCTGTAAAACTATATTAGCATCTCTTAACACATACTTGCTAAACCCTTGTTAAGATAGACACGCAGTTTTTAATATGCTTTAAATAATATTATGATTTTTAGCCTTTTGCACGGCCTCAATCTTACTGTGTACTTGTAGTTTTTTGTAGATATTTTCTATATGTTTACGTACGGTGCTTGGCGAAAGAAATAAATTTTCGGCAATCGCGGTATAACTTAAGCCTTTACTTAGCTGTTCCAGTACTTCAACTTCTCGCTTAGAAAGGGAAATTTCTTCATGATCTCTGGGATTTTGAATATCTATGGGATTTCTTAGAAGTTTTAAAGTTTTTAAAGCAATAGAAGGATTCATAGCGGCACCCCCGTTTAAGGTTTCGTGTATTCCAGCATGCAAATCTTTAGGGTTTATTTCTTTCAGCAAATAACCATCTGCTCCTGCTTTTATAGCATTAAAGATATTTTCATCATTATCGAACGCTGTGAGCATTATAATTTTAAGTTGTGGGTATTTCTGCTTTACGATTTGGGTAGTTTCAATTCCATTAAGAACCGGCATTTCAATATCCATTAAAATTACATCAAGATGGTGGCTTTCTTCTAATTTTAAAAGCAACTCACTTCCATTGGCAGCAGTATGTTTTATACTAATATCATCAAAAAAGGAAAGCTTTTCTTTTATAGCATGGATTAAAAAAGTATTATCGTCTACAATAGCTACACGTACATTCATAATTCTAATGGGTTGATTAGTTGCCTAAAGGTAGCCTAAATAGCTTTAGAACAGCCTAAGGCATTTGCCGTATTTGGCACTATTCGCAAATTAAAAGCTAACACCGTATATCTATTTCCTGCTGAACAAGAAGGGCATCTGTTATGTTTTGCTTTAAGAAATCGTAAGTACCCAAATGGGTTTGTCTTACTTTTATTTGGTATTTATTTTTGGCAATAGCATTGGTACTCAAAAGGATTGCTTGAAGATGTATGTGCCGCTCCTTTTTTTTCTGAAAGTAAAATACCAGGATACTTACAATAGTCATCAAAAACACAACGACTAAGATGGTTATTTGAAAAATGCTCATATTAAAATTATAGCTGTAAAGTTAGCTATTAGAATTCCCTCAAAACATACGGCAATTGCCCTACTTTTAAAATAAAATTTGGGTCCTGGTTCCTTTTCCAACCTCTGAAGTAATGGTTGCTATTCCGCCCATATCCCGTGCTCGTTTCCTAATATTTGACAGCCCATTACCCGCTTCAACATTCTTCTCATCAAACCCAACACCATCGTCTTTAATTTCAATTTTTATCTGCTGCAGACTTACAGGTGATACGTCTTTTTGTAGTATTTCTGAAGTTCTTTCTATGCGCACTGAAATGTTCTTAGCATGGGCATATTTAAGAGAATTATTGATAGATTCCTGAATGATCCGATACATGCTCATACCCTGTATAGAGGTGTATGTTTTTTCTGAAATACCTTCACCAACGCTAAAATTAAAAGAGATATCTTCTGTAGCCTTCCCTGCTTTTTCAATAAAGTTGGCAATACGCACTTGAAGATCTTCCGAAGTAATTTTTATGGTATTCATCGCCCAGATGGTATCACGCAATTCGTAAATAGTTTGAGTGGTAAACTCGCTAATAGCACCCAGCTTTTGAGTTACTTTCTCGTTACTTCCTTCCAGAGCATATTTTAAATTATCTATGGAAGAGGTTACAAAAGTGAGCTGTGAGCCAATATTGTCATGCAAATCTCTTGAAATTCGCAACCGCTGTTCTTGTAATTTATTCTGTATTTCGATCTTTGAAAGGGCTGTTTGTAGTTCTCCTTCTTTTTTGAGTTGGCGGTTCTTCAGTTTTTGTTGGTTGTAGAAAAGATACCCTAACAATCCAAGAATGAGCGCTAATCCAAAACCACCATATATAAGTGTGTTTTTTTGACGTACTTCCAAGTCTTTTTCGGCTAATTGGGCGCGCTGTTGTAAAATTTCATTTTCTTTTTTTTCGGTTTCGTATTTTGTTTCTAGTTCTTCAATTGCTTTTGCTTTGGTTTCATTTAATATAGAGTCGTTTATGGCAATATACTTCCGAAGATATTCAGCTTCTAAAAAAGGATTTTTTTCATCTTTGGCCAATGCTGCTAAAGAACTGTACGCTTCTTTACTAGAAAGCTTTAATTTGTTTTCTTCAGCATATTGTAAGCCTTCTACCAGATATTGCTTTGCCAATATATAGCGTTTTTGTAATCGTAAATTTTCTCCAAAAGACGTATACGAATGCGCTAATCCCTTTGTATCACCAATAGCCTTTCTAACGGCTATAGATTGTTGAAAAAAGTCATCTGCTTTTTTAAAGTCTGGTATTTTAGAATAGGCTAAAGCTATATTCGCAAGGTTTGAAGATTCTAAAATCCTATCTCCCAAACTCCTGCTTATATCCAATGCTTTTGTATAGATTTCAATAGCCTCCAAATATTTTCCTTGATAGTCAAAAATAGCTCCTACATTATTATAGCCTTGCTGTAAGCCGCTTATGTTACCCAACTTTTTTTGTTCTTCTAAGGCTTTGAGAAGATATTCTGTTGCTTTATCATAATCGGTTAAATAATAATGTGCTACACCAATATTGTTATAAGACTGTGCTATGCCCGTCCTGTTGTTCAATTTTTCCTCAGCTCGTAAGGCTAGAAAAAGTGCTTCTAAAGCTTTTTGATAATCCCCTTTTCTTATATCTACCATGCCAATATTGTTATACACAATGGCGCGACCTTTATCCGAATTGGTTTTATCGATAATCTTTAAGGCTTGGTGGTAGCATACCATAGCACTGTCATACTTTGTTTTGCGTTCATAGTAGTTGCCTAAGGTGCTTAAATTCATCCATTCTCCTCTTGGAAAGTTTAGTTTTCTAGCCAATTGTATACCTTCCAAGGAAAAAGCTTTCGAACTATCCAGGGCGGTTACATTGTAATGAGCCGCTGCTTTTTGGTATAAAACAACTTTAGTTGTATCTATTGAAGTTTGTTCTAATAGAGTTAAGAGACTATCTATATTCTTAACTGTTTCCTGCGCAGTTGCCACGTAAGAGAGACAAAAAAAAAGGAAAATCCTATATTTTTTCATAAACAATTGTCTATAAGCAGTATACAAATTTAAAAAAATAGACTCAAAAAAATACGGCAACTGCCGTATTTTCGTCATGCATAGCTGCATACTATTCTAAATTCTTCACTAAGGATCTATTTTTCCACATCCCAACCTGCTTTTTGTAATCTTTATCGTGGTAATATCCTTTGCCTTCGTATTTCCCGTTTAACCAATCACCCCCATAGTAACCGCCATCTTCATAAAAATATCTTCCAAAGCCATCAAACTGGTTTTCTTTATTAAATGTACCACTGTATTTATCTCCATTTGCAAATGTATACGTACCTAGATTCATACTTCCATTTTTCCAAAATCCTGTAAAACTATCGCCATTGTCCCATTGGTATCTTCCGTATTTATTAATACAATCTCCTGCAGTGCAGCCACTATCATTCCCTGTTGAAACAAATGCATAACTTGTGGTGAGGTTTCCGTTGGTATATATACCTTGTACCCAATCCTTACCTGTAACGGTATATCCTACACCATTAAGTTGTCCATTAGCATACCATCCCGCTATGTTATCTTCATTATCTGCAATGTATACACCATAGCCTTGCATTTGGTCTTTTTTCCAGCTTCCAATGTATTTACCAGTCCCATCCCATCTATATAAGCCATAGCCATCTTTTTTTCCATTTACCCAAAAACCATCGTAATGACCGCCATCATACTGGTATTTACCCCATCCATCTTTACAATTTCCAGACACGCAACGTTCTCCAGTTTTATTTGAAGTGGAAGTACTGCTGCCAGAAATAGTCTCAAGGGGTTTGTAAACAAAAGAAGCCGTAGTATAATAGCCAGGTAATCTATACGTCTTAATACCGTCAATTTTTACAATCATATCATTCCCGCTTTTTTCAGTACTATAACCAGTATAATCTGGAGATTTACCTTTTAAAATTAGGTGATACGTATCGTCATCAGAATTACGTCCCCAATATGAATTACTTGCGGAGTAGGCCAGCTTTACCGAATTTTTTGCGCCCCAGTTAGAAAAATTCCTGATCCCATCTAGATAATATGTGCTGGTATCACCACTATTGTAATACACATAACTACCATTAATATTAACAAAATCACCCCCGCTTATATACTCTTCATTTAAATAATGCGCAAAAGAGTTGGGGTTGGTAACATAAAAATTCTTATCAATATTTGTAGACAAAACTTCTGCTGTACCCGTGCTCCCAACTGTCTTTGCATCAAAATCTACAAGCAAGTATATGGTTCTGGCGTTCTTATCCAATACACTTAAGGTTTCAGTATCTAAAAATTTTAGATCCATCACATTAGATAGTATTTTACCATTTGCATCTCTAATGGTGTAATCCATGTCCCCGTCCTTTGTAAAGGTTGCTCCAGAAAGGGTATTTGTAGAAGCTACTTTTCCAGGCCTTGGTACTTGTGCAAAACTTAATATGGTGGTGACTAAAAGTAGGCTAATTGTAATTTTAAAATTTCTCATGACTGTATGGTTTTAATGTTTTTTACGTGTACGCTATAGATTTAATTAATAAAGGTGTCTTCGCTCCAGGTACCGTGTTTGGTGGTACCATTTTTATAGTAGTAAATTCCTTTTCCGTGCCGTTTACCATTACTCCATCCGCCTATATAAAAATCTCCACTAGCCCATAAATAACTGCCTTGTCCGTGACGACTCCCGTTGCTGAATTGCCCGTGATACATCCCACCATCCGGATAGGCATAGGTGCCAAAATCTACTCGTTTTCCATTTCTGAAAAATCCATTGTATTTGTCTCCATTTTCCCAGGTGTACGCTCCATACCCGTCCAGACAGTTCCCCACACAGTTAGTGGAACGAACATTATTTATATAATCTAAACCCTCATTTACGGTGATCGCAGAATTTCTATAAATTCCAGCCGATTTCAATAAATTCTCTCCATCCAATATATATCCATAGCCATCACGCTCATTTAGTTTCCACATGCCGCGGTATAAATCTTTGGTATCATTCCATCCATAATTACCAAAACCTTCACGCTTTCCATTATTGTAAAACCCAAGATAATATCCATTAGGATAGGTTTCATAGCCTGGCCCGTTAGGCATTCCGTTGGTAAAAAAGCCCTCGTAATACCCTGTGCCGTATTCTTGCTTACCAAATCCATTGTTACAATCGCCACTTACACAATCACTAGAAATACTTTTAGTACTAGTGGTCGTGGTTGTATTTGTTGTTGGTACTTTGGGTGTAGTTATAGAAGATGAATTTCCGTTAGAACTTCCGGGAGGTTTAGGCTGCGTAATCTGAGCCACCAAAGTAATTGAAATTAAAAAAAATGCAAGATGAAGAATTTTTTTCATGATGATATATTTTACGTTTAGAGGTATAAATCTCTGAAAAACAACGCAGAATGCCAATAAGGCAAATGCCCTATTTTGAAAAAACACCTAAAAATGTATGATTTCACAGAGGGTTTTTCTGGAAAACGTATCCGCGAGACAGGAAAATAAACAAGAATATGAGGCTAACTAATACCATAAGTCATAATAGAATAGTATATATTCTACTAAAATTAATTCCTCGCGTTATTTTTTGCTTTAGAAGTCACAAATAATCCTAGTAAAAAGCTGGAAACGCAATAACTAAGTTTATATAAAATACTAAAAAACATTTCGTTAAAAAACACAACATAGCGCAGAGTAATGCCAAAACATTATAAAAAAAGTGTTTTGTTTTTTTACAATTTAAAACAAATATTGAAATTTTTATTCTGAAAGCTTTTCTAATTGTTCTCTCACTTCTTGAGGATCCTGCCCGTTTTTTACCAACATAAAGGCGAGCTTATTAAGAAAATCTGAATCTTTTCTAATTGTTACCATTACTAAATCTATAAATAACCTAAGCACCAATAACAAAACCGCCGCCACAAAACCCGCCTGTAAAAACACAAAGAAAAATCCTGAAAGTATCACCACCAATTGCTGAATAACTATACGAACATAGGGACTAAAGAAAATTTCAGAAGGTGCATACTCCTTATACTTAAAGGTGATCCAAAAGTTGGAATAGAAATATCCTAAGTTTGTAAGCAGCAAAGATCCTAACATTATAAGCATCCCTTCAGAATTCAGCAACACTTTAAAATTATGAAGTAGTTCAAACCCACTCTCTATTCCTTCCATAACACCTTCAAAAAAAGAAAATGCAAAAATTAATTGTATGGCTACAAACATTCCATAATGAAATAGAAAAAACACTAGCATTCCGTAACCACTCATACTGTTTGCGTCTGGCTTGTCTGGCTTACCGTGTTTTATGACCAAAAATAATTTTATAATGTGAATGAATCCTATAATAATAGTTTCAAAAAAATACCCAAATACAACGGTTTCCGAAGTTATAAATCCAAAAGCCAAGAGTACCAATAGAAATGCTGCTTGCACCCAAAGTAGCACAGTAGCTGGCTGAAATTTAAACAGTTGTTTTAAAAGCATAGGAAACGGATTTTAAAAATACCCCATATTTCTATGGGGTATTTTCTCTATGAAAACAGAACTCCTCAACTCTATTTTCGCAACACACCTTGATTCGTTGTTATTTTTTAAGATCGTAGGCAAAAATTGAATTATTGTCTGCCTTGTAGTATAAAATCCCGCCAATATCATCTACTTGGTATTCTGGTTTTTTATCTTTTAATACAATCTCTTTTTCTTTAGCGCCTGTGTCTTTATTAATTTTTACGAGCCCTACACCGTCTTCTAATTTTGTTAGTACAAATTGTGCATTTGCTGTAGCTGCTGTGGCTTTAAAACGTTTCAACATTTCTGAAACTGATGCTCCGGTCGCCATCGCAAGTCCCCCTGCCAAATCTGCATCGCGATCTGCCTGTGAATCATATTTTGCAATTCGGTTTCTTACAGAGGAGTTTGCAGCTGCCATACTTCCTGCTGCTGAAGCTACTGCTGTAACGCCAGCTAAGATAGCTCCAAAGGCACTTTTACCAGGAGCTCTGTAGTATTCCTGCCACGTTGGTTTTCCGTCCCAGTCTAGCATAGCAAGGTTTTGGTCGCTGGTTAATAAAATTCCGCCAGTACGCACATCCACACGTGTGGGAGCTTCTTTACCATCAAATTTTGTTTTTGCGAAATCGCTCACAGTTCCGGAAGATGCATCGACAGCATATAATTGCTCGTCTGCGCTTATTAAATAGCGATTGTTCTTACGATCAAAGGTTGATGATATCGCATCGGCTCTTTTGTATTTTAGTGGCTTCTTCCAAATTTCTTCTCCCGTGGTCATATTCACAATATTGGCATCTTCGGAAGTAATATAAATTAGGCCTTGATCTGTTTCGGCCATTGTTAGAATATTTTCACCTGTTTTTAAGGGTTTTTTGAATAGTGTATTTCCATCGTACGACACCTTATTAATTCCTCCTTCATAAATTCCGAAGAGAATCCCATCATCCATAATATAAAAATGCTGTACATATCCTTTGGTTTTAGGAGCTTTGTCCCACATATCTTCCCCATTCGAAGCGCTTAACATGGCAATCTTAGACTCCGAAGCTCCCGCGAAAACACTTTTCCCTTCATTATACGTATTGCTTACAACGGCTAAGCCTTGTGGTAAAATTTCAAAATTAGTTACGATACCTTTTACCTTTGCTTCATCTTTCCATAGTTCTGCACCATTAGCCCCTACTTTATAGATTTTTGTATTGGTATTGTTATCGTTGCTATCAAAAGCGTAGATATCTTTTTCATCTGCACTGGCGGTTAACCAATTCACATCTTTAATTTTACATTCCCAAAGTGTTTCTCCTGTCTGCGCTTTTTTGGCATATAGTCCTTTTGTAGTAGGAAGTATAAGGCTGTTTTTTAATAATAATGGTCTCCCTGTCATTACCGCTGTAGGGTCAAAAGTGCCTCCTTTTCCTGCCATATCAAACTTATAGTCCTCTTTTCCTGTGTTGAGATCGTAGACAGCAACCTGCGCGGCATATTCTTCTTTTGAAGTACGTTGCCCCGTTACTACCAACTTATTTTGAGGCATCATTACATCACAGGAATACACAGCTTTCCATCCGTTTCCTTCGGTAGAAAACAAGGTTTTACCCGAGATATAATCGATCACCGATTTCTTTGAGGTAATGCCCGCAAATCCTCCCTGGGAAACAATTACATAGGGTGCGTTGGGTACATAGATAAGTTCCTCTGGTTTTACCCTTCCATATTCGGTAAAATTGAATAGAAGGTCGTTGCTACCTGGTTTAATCCCCACTAAACCATCGTTGGTAGCAACTACCATAGTTCCGCCTTGCGTTAAGGTCATTTCATTAATTTTTGCACCAGTATCGTATCTGTAATCTGGTGTTTCGGCTTTTTGCGCCATGGCTATGCTTCCTGTAAAAAGAACACATAGCAGTGTATTGATTGTTGTTGAAAGTTTCATATTGATAGGTTTTTACATATTTATAGTGTAAAGATGCAATTTGGATTAGGGCAATTCAATAGGGCAATTGACGTATTATTGAGGTACGAATGAGTAGTGGGTAATTGAAAAAAAACACATCTCACCACCGCAGCTCAAAAAAAAACCGGCAGCAAAACAAATTGTTTTACTACCGGCTCCACGTAAAAACCTCAACATGTGAGATTTTCTTTAATAGGGTTTAGTTCTGCTTTAAATCCATAGTAAACGAACCTTCTGTAATATTTTTAATCGACTGGTCTCCATTCACATTTTTGGCGTTGAAGTTAAAAGTGCCTTTAATAGTAGTGTCGGTTGTTTCAGAAATTTTTATTTCGCCCACAACTCCGCTATCAGTATAGGGCGCATTCCAAGTTTGTGAATTGGCTGGATTACTAACATTAGCTTCTATATAATTTGCTGTTATAAACACATTCTCATCTGTTATCTCATAGGTTCCCACGCCATCAAAAGCATTTATGATTAGAAAAATACCTTTCCCGTCTGCATCAGAACCTTGAATGGTTACAGTTACATTTGTTCCTCCACCAGATTGATTTGCTGTTGTAGCTATCTCAAGTGAAGAAAAGTTTGAACCATTTACCTTGGCGGTTAATGTTCCTTCTCCACCTTGAGGATCATCCCCGCCATCATCGTCTTTTTTACAAGACATAATAGCTAAGCTCATTAGAAATACGAGCAGTACATTTTTTAAAATTTTCATAATTAAAGGTTTTTAAGTTTATGGGACAAAGATGGGGGGATGGCGCTAAGGCAATCAATAGGGCAATTGACGTATACTCTAGAAACGAGTTACGAGTTACGAAGGTAGCATGCCAACATGCAGGAAAAGTAATTTACTAAATTGAAAAAAACACATTTGTATTAGACACACTAGCTAGTGTTACAGCTAAGTAACTACCTGAATACCGCTTTAGATATCAGTAGGTCATTGGGAAATAAATTGAAATCAAGGGTAATTTCCAAAACCCATTTTAAATTTTCCCTCGGTTACATCTACAGAAGTTGTTGAGTTATAAAAGCCTATAAAACTAAAAGTACCTTCAATTAGTACTCCATCATCTTTAGTAATAGTGAATACCCCAGGTCTAAAACCTTCGAAATCCGCCTTACTGTAATCAGAATAATAACTAATGCCGGCCTCACCACCAAAACCTATAGAAACATTATACAGATCATCTTCATCAATTCCAGAGTAATAGGTTCCAGGTCCAGCATACTCTTCAAGTAATATCCTTATGGTAATAAACCTATTATTTGGCATATCTTGACGGGCCATTATTTCTAAGTCATTCCCATGTAAAGTCGCCCTCAAAAAAGTAAATTCACTGTTATCCTTCGATGCAACGAATGAATCTGTACCTTTTAATAAGGCCGTTGCAAACTCAGAATTGTTTTCAACAGTTTCGTCATCTTTCTGACAAGAAATGAACAAAAAAAGAGATGTAAATAAAATAATAGAATAAAATTTCATAAAAATTTAAAATATAATGGTGGGCAATTTTTTTTCCAAACTACGAATTTTATTATCTAAATCCGTGCGAAATTTTTTGTATGATGCGCTCTTAGGATCAAAAGCCCTATGCTGCAACCCTCTTTGAATGGTATCAATTTCCTTTTGAAGCGGTTCTGTTTCCGAAGCGATCCAAACCAACTTAAATTTCTCCCAGATATACTGAATCGCCGTAGCATTTGGGTGTAACATATCTTCCGCATAAAAACGATAATCCCGTAATTCATCCATCATAAGTTCATAGGAGGGGAAATAATATGATTTTTGATGGTGGATTTTTGATTGCGGATGAATAAACTGATGAATCCCTGCTATGAGATGTGCTTTACTCCTTCCGTTTTCTATAAAACCGTCTTTAATATGCCTCACTGGAGAAACGGTGATTAAACTAATTGCTGAAGGGTTTATTTCTGAAATAAGTAAAACAGTTTTTTCTATACTTGCTGAAATTTTGGCGACTGAAAGTAATTCCTTCTCAAAATTCTGCTGCGGTACTTTATGACAATTCGCCACCACTGCGTCTGAAGCTATATGCCGATATACCCATGCCGTTCCAAAAGTAAAAATAATATGGGACGCCTCGGAAAGGTAGGCTGAAAATTCCTTCAGTTTGGCATTCAACACTACAACCAAGTCTTTTTTTGAAGTTGCCGTAACCGAAGAATGGGTCTCAAAACTGAACCATTGTCCGTCTCTTTCAAATACATCGGCTTCAGTAAACTTTTCATTTGTAACAGCACGTTGCACCAAATTCTGTATCGCCAAGGGATGAAACACAATCCCAAACGGGTTCTGCAAATTCTGAAATTTGAAATAGTCCAATTTCCCACCAATATTCTCCGTAAAACATGATCCCAGGAGTAAGACTTTAGACGTGTAGTCTATCTGATTTTTCTCGGGTGAGAGTGGTATGATGGTTTGTAGTTTCATCTTTTAGTATTCAGTGGCAGTGGCAGTAATTTTTAAAAACTGAATACAGCCACTGCTACTGCATACGTATTTCCCTTACTGTATAAAATCTCTAGCAGCTTCCAACGCTTTTTCAATCCCGTCAGGGTTTTTACCCCCTGCAGTTGCGAAAAAGGGTTGTCCGCCGCCGCCGCCCTGGATGTGCTTTCCTAGTTCTCTAACAATTTGACCGGCATTTAATTTCTTCTCGGTAGCTAATTCTTTTGAAATATAACACGTTAACAATGCCTTCCCATCTATTTTGGAACCAAATAGTATAAACAGATTGTCTATTTCGCCACCCAATTCAAAGGCTAAGTCTTTCAATCCACCAGCGTCAAGATCTACTTCTTTTGCTAAGAAATTGACGTTGTTTATCACTTCAATTTCATTTTTAAGATCGCCTTTTATGTTTTTTGCCTTGTCCTTCAGCAATTCTTCTAGTTGCTTCTGGAGGCCGCTGTTTTCTTCCTGTAATTTCTCAATAGAAGAAACCGGGTCTTTGGTATTATTCAACAATTTCTGAACCTCCTTAAACGCTTTGCTCCTATCTTCAAAATAACTTTTAGCAGCGTCGCCAGTAATGGCTTCAATACGGCGAATTCCACTTGCTACAGCACCTTCAGAGGTAATAATAAAATGCCATATCTCATTCGTGTTGGCAACATGCGTTCCCCCACACAATTCCATCGATTTTCCAAACTTTATCGCGCGTACCGCATCTCCATATTTCTCACCAAACAATGCAATAGCACCTTCGTCAATCGCTTGCTGATACGGGATTCCTCTTCGTTCTGTCAAAGCAATGCCTTCTCTAATTCTGGCATTTACAAAATCTTCTACTTCACGTAACTGCTCCTCTGTTACCTTACTAAAATGTGAAAAATCGAAACGCAAATTCCCGCTATGCACCATACTTCCTTTTTGCTCTACGTGCTCTCCCAAAATATTTCGGAGCGCTTGATGCAACAAGTGTGTTGCGGTGTGGTTGGAAGCTGTTCTGCTACGTTGTTTGCCATCTACCACAGCTTTAAAAGTTCCGTCTGTGCTACGTGGTAAATTTTTCGCAAAGTGAACTATTAAATTATTTTCTTTTTTGGTATCTACAATATACACCACTTCGCCATTAGGCGCTTCCAAATAGCCTTTGTCGCCTACTTGCCCACCCCCTTCAGGATAAAAAGGCGTTAAGTTGAATACTAACTGGTACAGTTCTCCTTCTTTTTTACTTTCGGTTTTACGGTAGCGGGTAATCCGTACATCGGTTTCTAATGTATCGTAGCCTACAAATTCTTGTTCCGGATCATCTTCCAGCGTTACCCAATCGCCTGTGGCTACTTTGGTAGCTGCTCTGGCTTTTTCCTGTTGCTTTTTAAGCTTATTTTCAAATTCAACATGATTATAGGTATACCCTCGTTCTCTCAAAATAAGTTCTGTGAGATCCTCTGGAAAACCATAGGTGTCTTTCAATTCAAACACCTTAGCACCAGAAATTTCTTTGGCACTAGAGGTATTGATAATGTTCTCGAGCAACACCATTCCATCCGAAAGCGTTCGCAAGAAAGATTTTTCTTCTTCTTTAATTACATTGGTAATCAAATTTTTCTCTTTCTTCAATTCTGGGAAGGCTTCGCCCATTTGCTGAGTAAGCGTTTCAATTAACTTGAAAATAAACGGCTCCTTGGTATCCAAAAATGTAAATCCATACCGAATGGCACGTCTTAAAATTCGTCTAATTACATAGCCAGCCCCCGTATTGCTAGGCAACTGCCCATCTGCAATACTAAAGGAAACGGCACGTATATGATCTGAAATCACTCTAATAGCAATATCTACTTTTTCATCGTTTCCGTATTTGCTATTGGTTACAGCTTCTACTTCACGAATAAGCGGTGTAAACACATCGGTATCGTAATTACTTTGTTTGCCTTGTAAGACCATTGCCAAACGCTCAAAGCCCATCCCGGTATCTACGTGTTGTGCCGGAAGCTTTTCAAGACTGCCGTTAGCTTTTCGGTTAAATTGCATAAACACCAGGTTCCAAATCTCCACAACTTGTGGATGGTCCTGGTTTACCAAACTTGCGCCTGAAACTTTTGCTTTTTCTTCAGCAGAACGAATGTCTACGTGAATTTCGGAACACGGGCCACAGGGTCCCTGTTCTCCCATTTCCCAAAAATTATCTTTTTTGTTTCCGTTAAGGATTCGGTCTTCGGCTACATACTGTTTCCAAAGATGGTACGCTTCAGTATCTCGGTCTAAGTTATCCTCGGCATCGCCTTCAAAAATGGTTACATATAATATGTCTTTATCTATTGCGTAGACTTCGGTTAATAATTCCCACGCCCACGTAATGGCTTCTTTTTTGAAATAATCACCAAAGCTCCAGTTCCCCAGCATTTCAAACATAGTATGGTGATAGGTATCCATCCCTACTTCTTCCAGATCGTTATGTTTTCCGCTTACACGCAGGCACTTTTGAGTATCGGTAATTCTGGAATTTTTCACCTCTTTATTCCCCAGAAAATATTCTTTAAACGGCACCATTCCAGCGTTCGTAAACATTAAGGTTGGATCGTTTTTAATCACCATGGGTGACGAGGGAACAATTTTATGTTCTTTCGATTTAAAGTATTGTAAGAATTTTGAGCGTATTTCGCTGGAGTTCATCTGTATCGGGTTATAGTAAAACGCGCACATTTGGGCACGTGAAAACAATTTATATCTTTGTAGGACGTTACCTAAAAAGTTAACGCACCCATCACCGCAAAAATAGGATTTTTTTAGCGTATGTCTAAGGTTAAATATTACTACGATAGCGAGACTCTCTCGTACCGAAAAATTGAGAAGAAAAAAGGCCGAAAACTCAGCATTTTTCTACTTAGTTTATTGGGTATGTTATTAAGTGGATTCTTATTGCTTCTGGTGTATTTAAACCTACCCTATGTAGAAACTCCCAAAGAAAAAACCTTAAAGCGTGAATTGTCCAATATGCAGTTGCAGTACGATTTACTGAACCGTAAAATGGACGTAGCCGAAAACGTCCTAAGCGACTTAGCAGACCGGGACAACAATCTTTACCGGGTTTATTTTGAAGCAAATCCAATTTCAGAAGAGCAGCGAAAAGCAGGTTTTGGAGGTGTGAACCGTTACAAGGACTTAGAAGGTTTTGATAATTCAAAATTAATTGCCACAGCGAACAGACGCTTAGATATCTTAACGAAGCAAATTGTAGTGCAGTCACGTTCCCTGGACGAAATTGCATCGCTCGCCGAAGAAAAAGAAAAATTACTCGCCGCAATCCCAGCCATCCAACCCGTAAACAATGAAGATCTCACCCGCATGGCCTCTGGGTACGGATACAGGACAGATCCTTTTACAAAAGCGAGAAAAATGCACTTTGGAATGGACTTTACAGCGCCAAGAGGAACGCCAGTATATGCTAGCGGAGATGGTGTCGTGACCCGTGCAGACAATAGTGCTTCTGGTTACGGAAACCATATAAGGATAGATCACGGATATGGCTATGAGAGTTTGTACGCGCACTTGTACAAATACAACAACATACGTATCGGTCAAAAAATTAAGCGCGGCGATTTAATTGGCTTTGTAGGAAGCACAGGGCGAAGTGAAGCGCCTCACCTGCATTATGAAGTTTTTAAAGACAATGAGCGCATTAATCCTATTAATTTTTACTACGGAAACTTGAGCCCTGAAGAATTTGCAGATCTGTTGAAAAAGTCACAACAAGAGAATCAGTCATTAGATTAATTAACGATATACGATTGACGATTTAAGAGGGTTGCTTCTTAGATTTCAAAACTTTTTGGATTTGGAATTTGTTCTTTGCAATTTTAACTCATATCAAAATATCGCTACTTCCCTTTCCATATTTTCATTAACTTCGTATAGCAATAAAATTGTATGCACGTAGACCTTCCAGAAAAATTATATTACAGTATTGGTGAAGTAGCCAAGGCTTTTGATGTAAACACATCCCTCATCCGTTTTTGGGAGAAAGAGTTTGACGCACTAAAACCCAAGAAAAACGCTAAGGGCAACCGAAAATTTACTCCCACCGATATAAAAAATCTGGAACTTATCTTTCATTTGGTAAAGGAACGCGGGTTTACTCTGGAAGGTGCCAAAATTCATCTCAAGGAGAACAAACAAGAGACTTTAAACAATTTTGAAATCATTCGGAAACTGGAAACGGTGAAATCTGAATTACTGAAAATAAAAGACCAACTATAAAAATACATTATTATGAAAAAATGGCTACCCATTCTTATTATCCTTGGTATCATTTTACTGGCTGGAGCCTATCTAGCTAACCTCAATAACCGCCTTGTACCTTTAGATGAAGGTGTTTCGGCCCAATGGGGAAATGTGGAAAGTGCCTACCAACGTCGTGCCGATCTTATTCCAAACATCGTAAATACCGCAAAGGGGTACGCAGAGTTTGAACAAAGCACGCTTGTAAAAGTTACGGAAGCGAGAAGCAAAGCCACATCTATACAGATAGATCCTAGCAATATTACGCCTGCACAATTAGAACAGTTTCAACAAGCACAGGCGGGACTTACTTCTGCCCTGTCACGATTGTTAGCTGTTTTTGAACGGTATCCAGATTTAAAAGCGAACGAAAATTTTAAAGAACTCATTAACGAACTGGAACGCACTGAAAACAGAATAAATGTTGAACGCAATCGATTTAATGAAGCTGCCAAAGGATTAAATGTAGAAGTAAAAAAGTTTCCAGCAAAATTATTCGCCGGCATGCTTGGTTTTGAAGAAAGAGCGTACTTTAAAGCCGATGAAGGAGCTGAAGATGCGCCAGAAGTTGAGTTTAATTTTGGGAAGTAATAATGTTATAGGTTAAAAGTTAACAGTAGCTTTCAACTATTTATAAAACAAACCGATACATTTTTAAACACTTACCAGAACAACGATTAACAATTAACTGTTAACTAGTAACCACCCATGTCCAAAGTAGAAGATTTCCTTACCCGCGAAGAAGAAATGGCTGTTGTAGAAGCCATACGAATAGCCGAAAAAAATACTTCGGGTGAAATACGAGTGCATTTAGAACCGCACACCGAAGAAGATGCGTTTGACCGTGCCGCCGAAGTTTTTGACTTTCTGCATATGGACAACACCAAATTAAGCAACGGCGTCCTCATCTACGTTGCCGTGGAAGATCGCACCATCGTTATTATGGGCGATAAAGGCATTAACGATAAAGTACCGCCGCATTTCTGGGAAAGTACTAATGAGGCTATTATCAAGCAGTTTAAAAAGGGAGATATGAAACAGGGACTCATTGATGGCATCCTTAACGCAGGTGAGCAACTTAAAAAACATTTCCCATATAAAAAGAAAGACGTGAACGAATTGCCTGATGATATTTCGATTGGGTAAATTAGTAGTCTGTAGCAAAATTAATTTGAAGATACTCTTTCAAAAATATATACTTTTTCTTTTCACGATTACGGCGTTTCTGTTTTCGAATGCTGTCACGGCACAATATGATGTCCCTCCAAAACCAGATTGGCGAAAAGAACAAACTTCAGTTTTCGATTATAGTAAGCTACTAACGGCAACTCAAAAAAATGCGCTAGAAACAAAACTTATTGGCTACGCAGATTCTACCTCCACCCAAATAGTTATTGTGATTATAAACACTTCCAACGGGGAAGACTTAAGTCTTCTAGGTGCTAAATGGGGACAACAATGGGGAATTGGACAAGCTAAAGAAGACAACGGGATCCTAATTATCTTAGCCAAAGAAGACCGCAACATAGATATTAATACAGGCTATGGTATTGAATACCGAATGACAGACCGGATGACCGAGCGCATCATTAATCAAGTAATCATTCCACAATTTAAACAAAACAACTATTACGCAGGCCTGGACCAGGGAACCGATGCCATTTTTCAAGCTTTGAATGGCGAGTTTAAGGAAACTAGAAATTTAGATGACGGATTTGATTTCAGTGCGTCACTCATTCTTTTTTTCATATTTATAATCATTATGCTCATACTAAGACGCCGAAACAAAGGCGGCGGAAAAAATAATGGAGGTCGAAGTGGCAGCAGCTTATTAGATGTGATTATTTTAAGCAATATGGGCCGGACTGGCGGTTTTGGTGGTGGTGGAAGTTTTGGAGGTGGAGGCGGTTTTGGAGGCGGCTTCGGTGGCGGCGGTTTTGGAGGCGGAGGTGCTTCTGGGAGCTGGTAATTTGAAGTACGAGGTACGAACGACGACATACGAATTTTTTAAAACCCTGTATTAAGCCGATATTGGCGGTGGTTGTTTTATAAAATTTGTAACTTTTTCTACAAATTTTATAAAACTTTGCGCTTGGAAATAAGGAGCTGGTAATTTGAAGTACGAGGTACGAACGACGAAATACGAATTTTTTAAAACCCTGTATTAAGCCGATATTGGCGGTGGTTGTTTTATAAAATTTGTACTTTTTTTACAAATTTTATAAAACTTTGCGCTTGGATTAACAAAAGCTGGTAGCTTTGGTACAATGCTCGTGACCGCTTGGACGCCACTAGCATCACTCAGCTACCTTTGATTCGTCTAAAATTAAACATTTTGGAAGTACGAACGACGAGTGACAAACCTAAGGTTTGAAAAACTGTCCATAGATGTGCTTCCTAAAGCTTTAAACCTAAGATATTAAAACTGAAACATCCCTCCATCATTCACCTCACCTTTCTTCCCAAGACTATTAAATTTCCAACTAAAGCTTAACATAACGTAACGCTCTAGAACGGTACTCTGCGAATCTTGAATATAATTGGCTGTGGCAGTACGCCGGGTGTTGTTATTCTGCCCTAGCAAATCATACACTTTTAAGGTTAAGGTACCTTGATCTTTTAAAACAGAATAGGCAAGGGTGCTGTTCCAAAAAACAACGCTTCGTTGGAAACCTGCCGCTACATCTGGATTGTAATTGTAATCTATGTTATTTCTCCACTCCAATTTTTCAGGAAAGAAGGTAGCTGTTTCTATACCTGCACTATGGCGCACAAATTTTCGATCGTCAAAAGACTCCAGATCGTAGGTAGTATTGGTAAAGCTTACCCGATAATTTGGAATAAATTCAAATAGATTTTTCCACGTAAAAGTAATGCGTACATCAGGTGAATACGTTGTGCTATTGGCCGCATATTCTACGCCATTATTAAAGTTTATATTTCTATTAGTACTTACGCTTCCCGATGCTCTAATTTTCACTTCTCGAATAGTATCTAACTTAATTTTTTTACTATAGTTTCCACTTCCATAGAAATAGTAATTACCATCTACATTGGTATAGGTAGTTGTTCGCACCAAATTTTCATCTACAATGGTTTGAGGCACTACTTGGTTTTGAGTAAAACTTGCATTGGACCAAAACCCAAAACCAGTTCCATTTTGAAAATCGAAGGCATTATAGCCCCCATATAGCGAATGTTCGTTGGCAGGTTCCAAATTAGGGTTCCCCGTAATAATATTTAACGGGTCGCTCACATCCTGAAACGGCTGTAATTGCTCCACATCGGGCGGACGGTTACTCAACCGATAGTTTGCATACAATGAAGCTTTTGGGCTGAACCTGTAGTTAAGATAGGTATTAAATTCTAACGCCTCGAAATCTTGCTCAAAAGAGGTTTGCGGGCGCAACTGGTCATTATTTTCTAAGGTTCTAAACACATACGATGCACTTACATTCGCATTCAGTTTATCTGTGTTGTATTGCAAGCCTAATGAAGGAGTACTACGCCTGTTGGTATATTTAAAATTAGTACTGAGTGCCTGGTTGAAATCTGAAAACTGCTGGGTATCTTCATTAAAATCGAAAGTGCTTTCGGTACTGTTACGCACATCTTCACGATGTGTAAAACTAGGATTTAAATACAGCTTCTTCGCTAGTAGTGGCATCCTATAACTAACTCTTGCATTGTAACTGTCTAACGTAAATTTTTCATCGGTAAATTGATTTCGATTTAAAACTGAGGGAGTATCACCAAAAACTTCGGTGTTGGATTCTAAAAAACGTTCTGCATCGTTATTTTCAAATTCGGTATCGATATTCAAGCTTACCGACGCACCCTTATCGCCAAATTTTTTGGTAATGTCCAAACCGTTTCTAAAACTTCTAGTAATGTTTTCAGAAAAACGGGAAGCATCTGCCTGGTTTAGGAGCTCATTATCCTCATTTCTAGAAGCTTCGTTGCTGGCAACTCTTCTGTTTCCTGTTCCGTATGTAAATGAAGGGTTCAGGTTTATTAAAAAGGTAGAATCTGCCTTAATATCTAGCCGTACGTTGGTGTTGTTATTATTATTTTCGGTGAACGTTTCAGAATTTGAATTGGTAAAGAAACGCCTGTCTGGTAAGATATTCTCTCGTTGGACACTACTTCTATCCTCACTATTGCTACCAGCATAAAAATGATCTGCAGAGATTTCTATCTTTTCTCCATAGGAATCGGCATAATTGGCACCTCCATTTTTAGAGCGTACAATTCCTTGTCCACCACCAAATTGGCGACCATCAATGCCAAAGGAACCATCACTACTTGTAAAAATATTTCGGCCACCGCCAAACATTTTACGAATCTCACCAAAACTAAACCCGGCAGAATTTATATTATTTCCACCCGCCAGGACGCTAATGCGCTGGTCATTATCAAAACGATTAAAGAAGCCTGCAAATTCATAGCGTTCATCGGTTCCACCGCCCGCTGCTACTCTACCAAAGACGCCTTTATTGTTTTCTTCTTTTATGGTAAGGTTAATGGTTTTATTTTGCCCGTCGCTAGCTTCCCCTGCAAAAGCTTCGGAATCTGTTTTGGTGTCGGTTACCTGTACTTTTTCAATGATTTCCTTGGTGAGATTTCTTGTGGTAATGGTGGGATCATCCCCAAAAAAGGGCTTTCCGTTTACCAGAATTTTATTAACGGGTTTTCCATTAACGGTTATCTGGCCTTCCGGATCTACTTCTACGCCTGGGAGTTTTTTCAGCAAATCTTCAACGTTGGCGTCTTTTTTCGTCTTAAAAGATTTTACGTTGAATTCTAACGTATCTTTTTTAATGGTGATAGGTGCTCTCGATGTTAGCACGACTTCATCCAAGGTATTGGAGTCGGTCTTCATTTTAATAGTACCCAAATTTATTTCTTCGGAATTCAATATAATGTCTTTCTGAAATGTTTCAAAACCTACATACGAAATATAGATTTTTAAATCTTTAACCCCAACGCGTTCCTGCACACTAAAGGCTCCGTTCTGGTCTGTAATGGTATACGTAACTAAGGTACTATCCTTGGCACGTTCCACATACACCGTAGCAGATTCCAGCGGTTTCTGGGTTTCTTGGTCCGTGAGTGTACCTGTAATTTTAAAAGGTTGTAATTGGGCGAATGTAGAAAAGCTACATAAAAATATGAGCGCACGTAAGCAATGCTTCATAATTGGTATGTGTTAGTTAGTTGATTGATTGATGCCGTTAGTATAAAAATAACGTTCTTAACAAAAAATTGTTTTGCATTAAGATTTTCTTAACATATTAAAAAATACCACGGAAACTCTAAAAGTATTTTTAATTACCATTATAAAATATTGATGCACTTTACACGCGAACTAAAAGCAATAGTAAATCCTGAAAATTTGTTTTTAGATCGGCCTGTAGTTGCGTCATTTTTGTGAGGGAAGCTATGAGGGGAAAGCCTTTATAATTGAAGTGGAGCCATGGCATTGTGATGCCATTTCTGTTCTGTACATCACTTATATCAAAATTTTCATTCGTTTTTTGAACAAATTCCGGATACGCTTCTTTAAACTCTGTTTCAACCGTACTTCGGTATTGCTCTATTTTCTGAATAAAAACATCGCCTTCTGCTGAATTTTGATTTCCCATAAAAAACAATTCATCAACTTCCGTAGAGGTACCCATAGCAGAATAATCTTCGGGATCTTTCAAAGTGGTAAGAAGTGATTTTTTGGTGTTGGAAATATAGGTATCCAACGCCTGCATCTTGGCATGGACCAATTGAAGCTTTTTATATTCTGAAGGATTTCTTTGTTCAATACCTTTCAGTAAAGAATCTTGGTCTTTATAAAATTGCGGATTTTGTTGTTCACTATTTATCCTTTCAAGTCGTTCGTTAATTTTTCCGAAAGACTCTAAAACTTCATCAGGTTTTTGTTTACAGGAAGCTAATGTGGCAACAAGAATAAAAAAAATGGCAACAAACCGCATAGGATTATTTCTTTCTTATATAAATAGTAACCGGAACCCCATTAAAGTCAAATTCCTTTCGCAATTTGTTTTCTATAAAACGTTTATAGGGTTCTTTTACATACTGCGGAAGGTTTGCAAAAAATGCAAACGCAGGATAGGGTGTTGGGAGCTGCGTACAGTATTTAATTTTAACAAATTTTCCCTTGTACTGTGGTGGTGGAAATGCTGAAATGATAGGTAGCATTGTTTCATTCAATACTGAAGTTTTTATCTTTTTAACTCTGTTTTGATATACTTCCACAGCCGTTTCAATAGCCTTAAAAATACGTTGCTTAGTCAATACAGAAATAAATACGATAGGCACATCTGTAAATGGTTCACACTGTTCACGAATGTAAGCCTCCATATCTTTAGTACTTTGGTTGTCTTTTTCAACCAAATCCCATTTGTTTACTAAAATAACAATGCCTTTATTATTGCGTTGTGCGAGCCAGAAAATACTTTGTACTTGACCGTCAAAACCTCTGGTAGCATCTAAAACCAATAAAATTACGTCACAATGTTCAATAGCGCGCACGCTACGCATTACAGAATAAAATTCAAGATCTTCTTTTACTTTGCTTTTCTTTCTAATTCCAGCAGTATCTACAAGATTAAATTCAAAGCCAAAACGATCGTATTTAGTGTCCATACTGTCACGAGTGGTTCCCGCAATATCAGTCACTACAAATCTGTCTTTCCCTAGTAAGGCGTTAATAAAAGAAGATTTTCCAGCGTTAGGACGTCCTACTACTGCAAATCTTGGGAGTTCAACTGCCTCAACCTCTGGCTCATCCGGAAGTGCTTTTACAAGATCGTCCAGCAAATCACCACTACCACTACCATTTATACTTGAAATGGTATAATATTTTTCTACACCCATCGCATAAAATTCTACAGCGTCATTCTCACGCTTAGAACTGTCTACTTTGTTTACAGCAAGAAAATAAGGTTTTCCACTTTTACGGAGTAACTCTGCTACTTCCTGATCCATTCCGGTAACTCCAGACTCTACATCTACCATAAAAATGATAGCATCTGCTTCGTCAATGGCAAGTTCTACCTGCTTGTCGATCTCAGCTTCAAAAATATCGTCGCTTCCTACTACATACCCTCCTGTATCTATAAGCGAAAATTCCTTTCCATTCCAGTCACTTTTTCCATAGTGACGGTCACGGGTAACGCCGCTGGTAGCATCTGTGATAGCTTCACGACGCTGAATTAAACGATTAAAAAACGTAGATTTTCCTACATTGGGTCTTCCTACAATAGCAACAATACTCATGGTTTTATTCTTAAGGGGTGCAAAGATAGGTTATAGTTGGCAGTAGACAGTGACAGTTGACAGTTAAAATTCTACTCACAAATACTGCGAACTGCAACTGGATACTGCTTACTTATTATTATAACCAAAACGTCGCAATTGTCTGTCGTCGCTTCGCCAGTTTTTATTCACTTTAACATAGGTTTCAAGATGCACCTGCTTGCCGAAAAATTTCTCAAGATCTCTGCGGGCTTCTACACCTACACGTTTTAAAGGAGCGCCCTTATGACCAATGATAATTCCTTTTTGGGTTTCGCGCTCTACCATAATAATGGAACGAATACGAATAATGTTTTCTTCCTCAAAAAACTCTTCCGTATCTATTTCTACCGAATAAGGAATCTCCTTTTTGTAGTGGATTAGTATTTTTTCACGAATGATTTCATTTACAAAAAAGCGCTCGGGTTTATCGGTAAGCTGGTCTTTTGGGTAAAATGGCGGACTTTCAGGCAGGAGTTCTATGATGCGGTTGAAGACTTCAGCGACGCCAAAATTCTCTAAGGCTGAAATAGCAAAAACTTCGGCATTAGGCACTTTTTCTTGCCAGTGCTGTAATGCTTCGGCCAACAAAGTTTCATTTCCCTTGTCTATTTTGTTAATGAGTAACAATACAGGGATTTTCGCATGGGTAATCTTATTAAAAAACTGCTCGTCTTTCAGCTCTTTTTCACCTAATTCAACCAAATACAGTAAGACATCGGCATCATCGAAAGCCGATTTTACAAAATCCATCATGCTTGCTTGCAACTGGTATGCTGGTTTTATAATTCCTGGCGTGTCACTTAAAATCATCTGGAAATCGTCACCATTCACAATCCCTAAAATACGGTGACGTGTGGTTTGTGCTTTACTGGTAATGATTGAGAGTCGTTCTCCAACAAAGGCGTTCATCAACGTACTCTTTCCAACATTGGGGTTTCCAATAATATTTACAAATCCTGCTTTGTGTTTGATTTCTTCCATATGGCAAAGGTAGGCTATTTAGGTTTCTTCTGTTTTTACTTTTTGCACCAACTTACCCACAGTTAGCCCTTGCACAATAATAGAAAACACAACAACTATATAGGTAATGACCAGAAATAAATCCCGCTCCATAGCTTCGGTAAGTCCTAGGGCAAGCGCAATTGAAATCCCACCTCGCAGGCCTCCCCAAGTCATAATTAAATTGGTTTTGGGAACAAAGTCTAATTTTTTCTGAAAGAATTTTATAGGTAATAGCAACGAAATATAACGACACACTAAAATAACCGGTATCGCAATTAAGCCAGCAACTATATAGTTTAGATTAAACGAAAGCACAAGCATCTCCATACCTATTAAAACAAATAGAATGGTGTTTAATAAAATATCTATAAGTTCCCAGAATTTATCTACGTAGGTTTCTGTAATGTGAGACATGGTACTGGCACGCACTGTATCATTCCCCACCAATAATCCGGCTGTTACCATAGCTAATGGGGCAGACAAATGAAACTGTTGCGCTATGGCAGTTCCTACCATCACTGCGGCAAGTGTAATAATAACTTCTATATCATAATCGTCTATCGATTTCATAAGACGATAGGTTATGTACCCAACCAAAAGCCCCAAAGCAATCCCACCAATGACCTCTTGCCCAAATAATGCTAAAATAGCTAATGGCTCAATGGTCCCAGCATCTCCTAATATAGCTATTTGGAAGATGGTTAAGAATACTACAACGCCTACGCCATCATTAAACAGAGATTCTCCT
The DNA here is from genome assembly GCF_050859505.1 of Rasiella sp. SM2506. GTDB lineage: Bacteria > Bacteroidota > Bacteroidia > Flavobacteriales > Flavobacteriaceae > Marinirhabdus. The sequence goes on from NZ_CP193934.1 coordinate 279,397, forward strand.
ACGATTTTTGTTTCTAATTTTTTAGGCACGCCAGCTTTTTTCAGAATACCCAATACTGCGATAGGATCGGTAGGAGAAATTAAAGCACCAAACAAAAGGCAATATATAAAATTTACGGGAAGCCCAATTAACTGTAACACATAGTACATAGCGCCACCCACTAAAAAAGTTGATATCAAAACTCCCACAGTAGAAAAAACAAGCACGGGCCAACGTTGAATTTTTAACTGTTTAAAATTGGTATGCAAAGCACCCGCAAAGAGTAAAAAACTAAGCATGATATCCAATAAAACTGTCTTGAAATCTATTTTTGAAATGATAAGTTTTTCCGCATTCAGAAGTGTGTCATCAAAATAACTGATTCCTAAAACAGCTAACGTAAAAACAATAGTGATTACCATTAAACCAATGGTATTGGGTAATTTTAAAAAACGAACATTAATATAGCCGAAGATAGCTGCCGTAAAAACTAGCGCCGTTATAATTAAAAAATATTCCATAGAATTTTATTGAAAGATGGACTAAAGTAATCATACTTCTTCAACTTTGACACGAATAGGTTCTTTTAATAAAAAACACATTTAATTTTAGCAGTAAAATGGGGGACGGTTATATAGCGCACTTCACCTAGTTATGGTATAATTTACACTAAATGTTCTCCAGTCCCTTTTTTAAAATAAATACTATACGTTTCCACCAAACGCAAGCTTCATATGTTGTCTTTTAAGTTCATCTTCATAAGGTAATCTACAAATCCTTAAAAAATAAGAGATCCCAATTATTCCTACAAAACTTCAAAATAATCGACATAATGACTATTTTACCGATGAAATACGTTAAAATAGAAAATATAGTAAGAAATATCTTACAGTTATAAATTATTTTTTTTAAATTGCTATCCTTCAATGGCTTGTCACTTTTTGTTTTAAAAACAATTTTTAGTAATTGATTTTAACAATGATAACAGGCTTAAAAGAAATATATTTTGGCAGATATGCTTGAAATTAGAAGAAGTAAAAGAGCTTTATACATACCAAAACTACGTGATGAAACAGTAAAATTTAGAATCAAACTAACAAAACAAACCCCAATGAAAAAAATTACTATTCTAGCTGCATTACTACTAGCAATCCCCTCGCTTGAGGCACAAAAAAAAGAGATTAAAAAAGCTGAAAAAGCAGTAAATTCTGGCTACCTATCAGATGCAGCTTCCTATTTGCAACAGGCAAAACGAATTTTTGCAGCAGCAGACAATGAGACACGTGCACACTACTACGTTGTGGAAGCCGAAATGAATCTTGCCGATAAGGACTTGGATAAGGAAGGATTAGAGTCTATTTATAAATCCTTGAAACTTGCCAGTAATTATGATCCAAGTTCATCACTACTCAATAGAATTACAGAAATTGAATTAAAACTTAAAAGCCTATCAGCCAATGCTGCCACAGGTGAATATAGCAATAAAAATTTCTCTGAAGCGGCTACTCTTTATAATGTAGCTTACCAATCTACTAAAGATACCATCAACTTATTCAACGCTGCAAAGAGTCATTTACTTGCCAAAGAGTATAATGAAGCTTTTAGTGCATATAGTCGCCTTTTTTATATGGGATATACTGGCGCTAAGGTTCGCTATACAACTTCGAATGTTAATTCTAATTCTAAAGAGATTTCTAGTGGCACCAGAGAGGTTTTTACGGGTATAAATGAGGTTTTTACTTCATCCTCTTCGAGAAATGTAGCCGTAGAAAAAGGAACGCAAAAAAGGACACAATTAGTAACAACTAGCAGTAAAATACCTGAATTATTGCGTGGCTTAACAACCGCAGCTATTCATCTTAATAACGAAAGTGCAGCTGTTGCCATAATCGATGAAGCAATAGCTAAGAAACCTAACGACAAAACTTTATTAAATCAGGCTTTCCACCTATATAGGCAATTAGATGCTAAGGATCAATATATTAAAATAATGGATTTACTTATCAAGGAAACACCTAACGATCCTAACCTATATTATAATTTTGGCGTTTCCAGTACGGAAAATAACGATATTATTAGAGCAAAGGAATTTTATAAAAAAACATTAGACTTGAATCCAAATCATGAAAATGCTAAATTAAACCTATCTATTTTACTGTTGGATCAGGAAAAAGTTATTGTAGATGAAATGAATAGTTTGGGAGTATCTACAGCTGAAGATAAACATTATGAAGAACTAAAAGTTAAACGGAATAATCTCTACACTGAAGTGCTCCCTTATTTAGAGAGTATTGTAGCATCACAACCTCAAAATAAAGATTGGGTTACTAAGCTAATGAATATTTATAGCTATCTCGGCCAAGATACAAAGTTGGCCATATTGCAAGAAAAATTAGATGACTAAAGCGACCCCGTATCAATTTGTACTGATATAAATATAGCAATTGTTTAACTATATATCGGATGGATTTTTATCTGTAGGATTGTTATTTTCTTTTTCGGATGGGACGAAAAGATTAAAATCGAATTTGAATTTGTCCATATCTATATTAGCATATTTTTTGGACTTCTTTGTATTTGAAAATTTTAACATGGAGTAGGTTTTGGGGATTCCTAAAATTGTATTACAAATATCGATAGTTTAAACTCAAGTAGAGGTTAAACTATTGTTATAAAATAGTTAATTGGATGCAAAAAAATGAAGAGGTATACCACTTTAAAGCGGTATAAAGCTATTACATTTTATATATTTTTAGAAATCAGCACGTACCAATACTAAAATATTTCTCCTAGGTACACAAATACCAGAATTATAAGGTTTGTACCTTGGGTCTGGTAAAGTCTCCTAACCCGCAAATACTATAAAGGCATCGGTTTTTTGTTAACTAGTTTTTTTAATTTAGGGTGTCCCAACTGGGCGCGTATGGGTTTCCTTTTCTATCAAAAGCCTAGAAACAACTACCTAAAAAATCGTCTGAGTTTAATTTAAACTAATTCTTTTTTGATAGTAAAACTGAAGGAATCCCTGCTAAAATAAACAAGGAAATAAAAGCCATTGCCTACATTTGAAGTTATGTTTTCCACCCTTTTATTTTTAACGTTAGTTGCTTTTGCTGTTTTTGCTTTTACAAGAACCAAGAAGAAAAAGTCTCCCATTTCTCAATCCCACTGGCATGCGCTTTTGCTGAAACACGTAGCTTTTTATTCCAGATTAGATACTGAAAATCAATTGCTGTTTAGAAAACGAATGCAATTATTTTTGGATGAAGTGTATGTAGAAGGTGTAAAAATAAAGTTAGATGCATTGGATTATGTTCTGGTTGCAGCCAGCGCGGTAATACCCGTTTTTGGCTTTAAAGATTGGCATTACAATAATTTAAGCGGCGTATTAATTTACCCCGATGTTTTCAACGAAGATTTACAGTTTGAAACTGTTTCAAAAAACAGAAGAATTCTTGGCATGGTTGGTACAGGGCAGTTTGAAGGACAAATGATATTGAGTAAAACAGCCTTAAGACAAGGTTTCAGCAACAAAACCGATAAGCACAACACAGCCATACACGAATTTGTGCACCTCATAGATAAAACCGACGGTGTTACAGACGGCCTCCCCGAACGTCTTTTACAACATTCTTACACGTTACCCTGGCTCAATTTAATGCATGAGGAAATGGAGGCTATTCATAAAAACAAATCAGATTTACGTGCGTATGGAGGTACAAACAAGCAGGAATTTTTTGCCGTTGCTTCGGAGTACTTTTTTGAGCGTCCTAAATTATTAAAACGAAAACATCCCGAGTTGTATAAAATGCTGGAGGATTGCTTTCAGACAAAAAACTATGCAAAATAATGCAGGCTCTTCTAAAACAACCTTCAACCTTTTTTTGATTTATCTTTGACGGCATGAGTACACTGGTTCAGATTTCAATTTTACCTAAGCAACAGGAGGATTTGCCTTATATTTTAGAATTAGGGCTTGCCAAGGCAAAACTATATAAAAGAGATATTAAAGATTGGCGCATTAGAAAACGTTCTATCGATGCACGTCGGGCCCCTGTAAAACTAAATCTTCAGTTAGAATTCTGGCTTCAGAACGAGGAAATTAAAGACATCCCACCATTTATTCCGCAGCCCGTAAAAGACAAAGAAGCCATCGCTATTATTGGCGCTGGACCTGCTGGAATGTACGCCGCACTTAGAGCGATAGAAATTGGATTAAAACCCATACTTTTTGAACGAGGAAAAGATGTTCGGGAACGGAGAAGAGATCTTGCGAAAATTAATAAAGAGCATTTGGTTAATCCAGATTCCAACTATTGCTTTGGTGAAGGGGGTGCAGGAACGTATAGCGATGGTAAATTATACACACGTTCCAAAAAAAGAGGAAATGTATTAAAAGCCCTAGAATGGTTTGTACATTTTGGAGCCGATGAAGATATACTTGTAGATGCACATCCACATATTGGCACCAACAAATTACCTAAGATTATCACCACCATGCGCGAAGCGATTATTGACGCGGGAGGTGAAGTCCATTTCAATTGTAAACTCACCGATCTTACAATTGAAAATAATAGCATTTCAGCACTAGAAATTAATCACACCCATTGGCATAATTTTGACACGGTTATTTTAGCCACAGGCCATTCTGCGCGAGACATTTTTTATCTGCTTCATACCCATACCATTAAAATTGAAGCAAAACCCTTTGCCATTGGGGTGCGTGTAGAACATCAACAAGAATTAATAGACTGGATCCAATACCATGGCGATGCAGACAATCCGTATTTACCTCCTGCCTCTTACGGCCTGGTAGAACAAGTAGATGGCCTGGGCGTTTACTCCTTCTGTATGTGTCCTGGCGGTATTATAGCACCCTGCGCCACAGCTCAGGAAGAAGTAGTTACCAATGGCTGGAGCCCGAGCAAGCGAAATAATCCCTATGCAAATTCTGGAATTGTAGTAAGCGTAGCTCCGGAAGATTTGCCTGGTTATGCTGTAGAAGATCCTTTTGTATGCCTTGATTTTCAGAAAAAAGTTGAAAAAGATTGCTGGGAAGCCGCTGGAAAGACACAAGCGGTGCCAGCGCAGCGCATGATAGATTTTGTGGAAGGTCGTATCTCGGAAAACTTTCCGAAGACTTCTTACCAACCAGGAATTGTTTCGGTAGATCTAAATGAGGTTTTACCTCCCCTTATTGCCGAACGACTACGTAAAGCTTTTAAACTCTTTGGAAAAAAAATGAAAGGGTATTACACAAATGAAGCTGTGCTGCACGCTCCAGAAAGCAGAACCTCATCTCCTATCTCTATTCCCAGAAATGCTGAAACCTTACAACATATTGATGTGGCAGGATTATATCCTTGCGGAGAAGGAGCTGGCTATGCTGGTGGGATTATTTCTGCAGCTATCGACGGAATTAATTGCGTAGACGCCATTGCAAAGAAAAAAGGAATTTAAGACACCGTATCGTCTTTGTTAGCTTTTTGAATGATCGCTTTTAAACGTTCTTTCCTAAGCGCTGTCTCACTCTTCAATTTATTCTTTTTGCGACCCATTAACTTAGAATGCTTGGCTTTATTTTTCGTATTTTTTTCTTTTCCTTTTTTTGCCATGTAGTTTTTCGAACACTATTTTATGTGCTTGTAGTTCACAATCATTAAAGTAGCACAATTTAAGATGTTTTTGGATTTAATTTCATAAAAATATTTTTCACTTATAACTAATCTTTAACGAGCACCCGATTACAAATTGACTAATTTTCGCGCTTCTAATAAGAAACATACCTATGAAAAACACCTATACTGTTGAAATTTTAGATTTCGACACCATCGATATTTTACCAAACGCCTGGAATGACCAAAACTATATTGATCTTTTAAATGCTTTGGATTTTGGCGATATTTCTGCACTAAAACCTTCAGAGTTAAAAGAGATGACTATGATGGCACTTGCGGATAATGAACTCAATGAAGCGGCCAAAGTTTTACTGGATTATATTTTCGAGGAGCGTCTCAACGAAGGTCAAAAGGACAACCTCACCTATGAGATGCAAGATGAAAAAATGTGGGAAGAATATGCTGAAATTTCTATGCACGAAGAGTTTTTTAACATCGGTCAGTTATTGTACCAATCCTACAATGGAAAGTTCCCCCATCCGGACGCTGCGCAATTTCAACTTAAAATTTCAGCAAAAAAGAAAACAGATTTAGAAATTTTCAATACTGAAACTGAAACCAACCTGATGAGACTTATGACACAAGGCATGCCTCCTAACACGCTTATAAACAGGTTATATAAAGAAGAATTACAAGGAGAAGATTTTGAAGAGGCCGAAAATATTATTTGGCAATTAAAAGAAGTGGCTACCGAAGAAAACAGCATCACTTTTGATGTAATTTCATCTATGTACTGGTTTCATGATTTAAAGTTTGTGGAAGGTTTTGAAGCTATTTTAGAAGTAGAATAAACTTAAATAGATTTTCCATGAATGTGTTCGTGAGCTATAATTAGCGTTTACGTTTATCCCACCATACATACACAACAAATACAACAAGGCTTACCAAGGAGCCCCAAAACAGTCCTGTCTTTAATGTTTCGGTGCTTTTTCCAATAATCGCTATAAATAGGGTTAATGGAAGAATTCCAAGTAAGGTCGCCCCTATAAATTTCCAATAACCCATTTTTACTATCCCTCCAACAAAACTTATAGCGTCGTTGGACAGGAACGGATTTAATCTAGTAATCACAATAGCCCAGAATCCGTAATCTTCTATAAACGCTTCTAACGTATCTTCCGTTTTTTGTCCAAGTAGCTTCACCACCAATGTTTGTCCGAAGTAGCTCCCGAGAAAATATCCCACAGAAGAAGCTGCAAATACAGCAACCAATATAATAACACTTCCCCAAATAGGACCATAGGCTATGATGGAAACTACCATAAGCGCAATGGTTGGGATTACCAGTAAAAACATTTGTGCAATCATTGCTAAAATCAAGACAAAAGGTCCTAACCAGCCAAAACCAGAAACCCATTGTTCAATACGCTGCTCGTCACCGCTGGTAAGAACCGCCCACGCTTCATCAAAAAATTGTTGAGTACTCGGGATTAAAAAATAACAAGCAACCATACCTCCCACCAGTAGTAAAGAGAGATACAGCGGTAGTTTGCTTTTTGAAATTTTTTCTTTTTTATGTTGCGGCACTATTTAAATTTTACCTGAACAATAGAAGCTGGCCCATCTCCAGATTCGTTTGAAATATACAGTATACCTTCTGGACTGAATGTGATTCCTTCGGGTTGCGCAAAACGCTTCTTATCCAACTCATGAACTTTCTTTATAGTTCCATCTGCCTCTAAAATTAAAAGTTTTGGGTTCTTTCCTTCCAAGACATAATATTCTCCCGTTTTGGGATGTATAGCAACGTCTGAGGGACTAAAAGTTTTATAAGCTTTTTTCTTTTTGAAGCTCTTAAATGCACCATCGTTCATGTTAATTCTTACACTTGGAGTAGCATTCATTGTCTTAGAATCTATAGGGATTTGATACAACCCTTTAAAATCGTCTGAGGTATCCCGATCTTTTGGAGCAATCACCAAACTGTTATTTTTAGAATGAAGTGTTATCGTTTCCATATTGTTTTTAGCTGAAAAATCTGTTTCAAAAGTCTCAACCGATTTTTCCTTAGTTCTAAAATTAGAAATTTCATAAATGGTTCCATCACTACGCATAACGTAGGCAGTATTATAATGTACCGCAATACCTTCATAATCTCCAGAGCCAGCAAATTCTATTTCTTCAACTATCTTATTTTTCTTTAAATCAAAAATATAAATAATCCCGTCTTCATCTTGTACACTGGCAATGGTTCCATCTGGAAGCCAAGCAATACCGCTTATTTCATTTAAATCTTTTGGGAGTTCCCAGGTTTTTTCAATAGCATATTCTTTGGAAACAGTACTAGTACTAAATTCGTCTTTTTGAATTGTAAAAGCGTATACAGCAAACACAACAAGAATTGCGAGCGTTCCGACAGATAAAATTTTGAGAGTTTTCATACTATATCATTTTAATTATAAAGCAAATATCTAATACAAATCTGTAAACAATTTGGAATCATACTTCGGTTTAATGTTTTTGGGAAAATTTAACTTCTTTTAAGGAAGTCTATCTTAAATGTGTGCACACCTTTAAAATGATAGTATAATCCCAAACTATATTTATCTGCAATGGCCTTGGCAATTGCAAGCCCCAACCCTGTAGATTTTTTGCGATCACTTGATTTTTTAAACCGTGTGAAAAGGGATTTTCTATCAAGTTCTACTGAGCTCCCAAAATTTTTAATCTCCCAACTATTGGCTTGCATATGTATCTCTATCTCTTCTTTTTTCTTCCCGTGTACCAACGCATTTTTTATGAGGTTGGTCAGCAAAATAATAGCGAGATCTTCATTTATCCGGTATTTTAATTCGCCACTGGATGAAACAGTAATTTTCATTTTTTTATGATGAGCCATGTCTTCAAAATCTGCAACAATTTGTCTTGTTAGTTCAGGAAAATCAACTTGTTTTTCATTCTCAAATTCGTGGTTCTCTATTTTTGAAAGGAGTAGCAGGGATTTGTTAAGGCGCGTTAGCTTATCGAGATTGTCCAGCACGGTTGCCATAGCTTGTAGCTGTTTTTCGTCCAATTCATTTTCCTCTAAAAACAACTCTAACTTGTTAATACTTATAGCCAAAGGGGTTTGAAGCTCGTGTGAAGCATTTTCAATAAAGTGTTTTTGAGCCACGTAGCTATTGGTCGACTTTTTTATTAATTTATCTACGGTAATATTGAGCAATTCGAATTCTTCGATACTGGTTTTTGGAATAGTTACGGGTGTGCTTTTTTCAATTTTGAAATCTCGCAATTGACCAATGAGCCCATAAAAAGGTTTCCATATCTTTCGTAATAGCAAGTTATTCAAGATGAGAATACTAACAATAAGTAAGACATACAAGCCTATGAGGTAGATAACAAGATCTGTAACCAGATCGTCTTCCTCTACCATAGACGTTATTATTTTAAGCTTATAATGTTCATCCCCGAAAGCCACTGCGCTTTCATAGATACGTACCGGCTCAAAATCTTCCTCATTAAGCATATACATTAGCGTATCCCGGTAACTTTCTTTAAATTGTTGATAGGTTTTTTTAGAAATTGGCGCAAAGTTATAGACGTGTTTTTCAAAGTGAGGATCGTCTTGTGATAATATACTTGGGTCACTCGCTGCTCGCTGTACCATTAAAAATTTCTGATTTTCCAGTCCGTCATCCAAGCTGTCATAAATCTCATCCAACATAGCATAATAAAACAAAACGGCCCATACGGTTATGAGCAATAGCAGCAACAAAGCAAGGTGTCGGGATGTATAATTTAGCAGTTTCATTGTTCAATTTCCAACTTGTAACCCACACCATAAACAGCTTCAACATTTAGGGTTGACTTTTCAAGTTTTTTTCTCAGGTTTTTTATCTGCGAATAAATAAAGTCGAAACTATCGGATTGATCTATATGGTCTCCCCAAACGTGTTCGGCTAGCGCAGCTTTGGTAACCAATCTGGTTTTATTGGTTATTAAATACATTAAAATATCGTACTCTTTTCTATTAAAGTCTATGGTTTCACCATTAATTTGCACCATTCGGTTTTCGGGATTTATGGTAACATTCCCAATTTCCACTTGTTTACTCCCTTCAAAATGACGCCTGCGTACTACCGCTTTTACTCTAGCGTGCAATTCTGCCATATGGAAAGGTTTTGGCAAATAATCATCTGCTCCCAGGTTTAACCCTGCCAATCTATCATCCAGTGAATCTTTTGCTGAAACAATAATAACCCCATCATCCTTTCCTTCATTTTTAAGTTGTTTAAGCAAATCCAATCCATTACCATCTGGCAACCCTATATCCAGTAAGATACAATCGTACTCATAAATACCAATTTTTCCACTGGCGGTTTTAAAATCTGAAACTGCTTCAACAGTATATTGCTCACGCTCCAGACTCTGGCGCATATTGTCCAGCATTTCGGGTTCGTCTTCAATAATTAGTATTTTCATCTACTTTACATATTTTAGCAATAATATAATAGAATTCTATAAAGAAATGGGAATTTCAATATTTTTTAAGAAGTACGTTTTTCAGATATGTCAAAAAAATGTTACGGCATACATTTTGCACAAAACTATTTTGAAAAACTGGTAGCAAGAGGGCTGTTTTATTTTAGCAATAAATAAAATTCAACTTTTATGAAATTATTACCTATTTTTTCCAGAATTCTATAATACATTTGTATTCAAATTAGTACACTACGTTGAAAAAGCTACAGAAAATAGTGAGCCTATGGATGGCGATTTTGCTTACAGCATTGTCTGTAAATGCAACACCTGTTAAAGTTCTTGACATAGTAAATGCTACTACTACAACCCAAAACCAAGTTGATGCCCTTTCCTTTGGCAAAACTATTACCTATTTTATTGATAGCTCACAGCAAGTAATCCTTGGTGAGACCGAGGGTGAATCTCTTCCGCTATCATTAGACGACAGTCTATTTTTATTTATACCCAATGGGCATAGTAGTACAAAGAACTCTTTGAATCTTTTACAAACCCGTAAAAAGAGTTTTTCAGAGAACACTTCCTTCAGTACATACTACACAAAACAGCTACTTTTCCCTTTCCATTCGCACTGGTAATAAATTGTTGATTTTCTACTATTAGCGTAAGATTTCATCGGAAATCCTACACATCCAAAACAATTTAATTACATTAAAAATACGATATCATGGAAACAGGAATGATTGTTATTGCAGTTGTACTTTTTGCTGCAGTTTTAGTACCCACTTTATTAATAATTCAAAATACAAAACAGAAGTCCAAAAGATTATACAATGGACTTAATGCCGTCGTGGCACAAAAAAACGGGGTTTTATCTCACCATATCGAGCAGAATAATTTTGCGTTGGGAATAGATGAAACCCACAAAGCCCTATACTTTTTTAAGAAAACAGAGGATATCGAAATCTCTGAGGCTATCGATCTTTCTAAGGTAACCACCTGTGAAATTTCTACCAAAACAAGACGCTTAAAGAAGGAAAAGGGTTTTGAAGAATTGATAGAAAAAATTACTCTGGTATTTGTTTCTAAAAATAATAACGAGACCAGACAGATAGAGCTATACAATGAAGAAGACACACTATTAACCGACGAAATCACTATTGCTGAAGATTGGAAAAAAAGAGTGCAAAGTGTTTTATCCCAAAAGAATGTGGTAGCAGAACAAAAAAAGGAACAAAAATTTTCTGCAGCAGTAGCGTAAGAATTTGAAAATTAGTTAGTTTCATTATTTGATTTTTATTTAGATTGAAAAGGGTCGGGTTTTTCCCGCCCCTTTTTTTTTTGAAAAATTTGAAATTTCAAAACAATCGTATTCCCAATTGCTTACAGATTCTTCCCTTTTCTTTGAATCAAAATAAAAAACAATAGGTATGAAAAATTTAAAAACAATAACACTCGCACTATTAGCAACCGCTGCAGTAAGTGCACAAGATGTAAAGACGAATCAAGTTCCAGCAAACCTCAACAATAACTTTGCCCAAGCTTACCCCAATGCCACCAACGTGGAGTGGGAAATGGAAGAAATGAATTACAAAGTTGAGTTTGACCTGGGTAAAATGGATCACGAAGTTTGGTATTCTAAAACGGGAAGTATTGTAAAAACTGAATTTGAAATTCTAAAAACTGATGTACCCGCAGCGGTTGCCGCTACCGTACAATCTAAATACCCAAAATACAAAATTGACGAAATAGAAATGACCGAAGAAAACGGAAAAAAAACGTATGAAGTGGAACTTGAAAAATGGTTTGGCAAAGACAAAAAGCTAGTGATCGCAGAAGATGGCACTTTTATTAGCGAACGCACTTAAGATTTTAAAGTTAGTTTTATTAGTAGTGAAGAAAGGGTTGGATATTTTTTCAGCTCTTTCTTTTTTTTAACAAAGAATTCATTTATGCGAATAGCAACCCTATTCTTTTTACTAATGGTAAGCAATACTGAAAGTATTGCCCAAGGAAATTTCACTTCTTTTTTTGAACCAGAAATTGAATTGAAGTATGCGGTTACCGAAAGATATACTCAAAGCTTTGGTATTGAAAACCGAAATTTTATTTACAGGAATACCAATACTACCTACACCGTAAAACAAATAGATATATCCCATTTTTCAGAATTTGCCATCAAGGAAAATCAATCTGTAGCGATTGGCATTCAATATCGCTTTGAAGAAACATTCAATAAAACCGAAGAAAACGAATTGCGCTTTATGCAACAATGGGAGTGGGAAAACCGGTACTCAAATTTCATTGTAAAAAACAGAGTACGCAATGAGCAACGAGTATACGCTTCTACCACAAAATACAGAATACGGTATGAACTTGGCTTCAAGTTTCCCTTGCAGGCAGATCAAAAAACCTACTTCAAAACAGAAACAGAAGCCCTCTTCGAATTGGCAAAAACTCAAAAACCAGAATTTGAACAAAGAGCAACCGCTGTGTATGGCTTTATAGTTCTTCCAAAAACCAATTTGGAAGTAGGCCTACAATATCGTTTAGCAGAATATACTCAAACTATAGGACACGAAGTGTTTGCTATTTTAGGTGTAGAAATTTCTTTATAAAAATCAATGAAATTACCTTGAGTCAACCTCTGTCTTCTCTAGTAACTCATCACTAAGATCAAGTATCTTTTTACTAATAGAATGCAGCCACCTTAATTGCTCCCAAACTAAATGAGCTTCTTGATAGGTAGGCTCATTGGCTGGTGTAGGATGATGCCTCATAGGCTCAACATCCATAAACGAAAAATTGGCTAATTTTTTACTTTTTACTGTTCCTTTCGTGTCTTTTGTATTGGGTACTTTTGTTTTGCTTTTCGTGTCCAACACATTAGAAACCTGTGTTAAATTAACGTCAATTATTGCTACTGCATCTTTAAACTGTTGGCTTGCAGGAGTGGTTTGGTGGTGTTGTAAATAGGTGCTTAATGATGCCAAAGAGGAAAGCATGGCGTGATTGAGCACAACCAACTCATAAATAGCATCCATATTTTTTTGTTTGGACTTAGGTTCCTGTGCCATTCTTTGGAAAGCTGCATTAAGATTGGAAGTCTCTAAAAATGCTGTTTTACGTGCCACTTTATAGGCGGTTGACACAGGAATTTTCTCAATATAGACCGTACTAATGCGTTCAAAGAAGTTACGATTTGCAGAAACACTCGTTTTAATATTTTCCCGAATTTCCAAAAATCCCCAAGCTGGCCAAAGCCATAAAATAGCCATAAACGAAAGTGCTGCACCTATAAGGGTATCAAATATACGGTACTGTATCACCACCAATATATCCGGACGTAAAATGGCATAAATAAAAACTACACTTAGCGTCACAAATGTTGCAGACACTTTATAATTTTTCTGAACTACCGAAAAAGCAACAATAAGTGAGACAATTCCTAATGAGCCCAACACATATGGATTTTTAATAAATAATACGAGTATGGTTGCAAGAACTGCTCCTAGTAAAGTACCTATAATCCTATCTTTGGAACGCGATTTTGTAAGACCATAACTAGGTCTCATAATTACAATAATGGTTAATAATATCCAATATGGATTTTGAAATTCCAACACATCGCCAATAAGGAATCCTACCATCATTGTGGCCGAGAGTCGCAAGGAATGTTTAAAAATAGCCGACTTAAAAGTGAAGTTTTGCAGCCCTATTTTCAAATCGTATTCTTGTGGGACAAGAAATCGCTTAAGGGTTTTGGTTGTAAGATAATCTGACGCATCAATTTTCGGGTTGCTTCGTAACCAATGAATGCGTTTTAACTTTTCGAATTGTTTTTCTTGGTATTCCCATAAATTCTGAAGAATCACAAAACTTTCAAAATCTGTTGTAGTATCCAGCTTTTCAATGTTTTTTTTAACAGACTTAAATAAAGCTGTTAGTTCCATAAAACGCTCATTTTCTTTTACTTTAACAGAATGTGAAAAATGCTCAAGCTCTCTCGAAATAGTGAAAATTATTTCTTGAAAATCATTTTTTAAGCCTTGATGTCCTTCAAACACAGTATCCATTTTTTCATAATCAACAGGATTTGCAATGGCTGTTTCTAACATTTCAACAAGCTGAATAAAAATAAGTAGCTGTTTATTTTGATAGTTAGAATTTCCAGAGGTTTTTCGTGACGCAATCAAAATGTCTCGCAACGTCTCATGGTGGTCAATAAGCGCAGTTTGTAACTCGTGAAGATTTCGTTCTAAGGTTTCCCGCTCGGCCTGTTTTCCCATTAATTGTGCACGAGTGTGTAAAAATTGGGAGGTCAGGGAAAAAGTTTCAGAAAGCGATTCTTCTGTTTGGGCTTTGGGATTTAAATGGTACGCAATAATTACCAAAAATAAATACCATAATCCACCAACACCTATAAGCAAGGAATATTGATACGGCGCCAACTCTGAAGGGGTATGCGCAAAACCTAAAACCAGCGCTAGTAAGCCCGAAAAACTAATAAGCGAAGCCCGAAAGCCATAGATAGAAATATAGGCAATGCCGAATGTAAGCGCACCCAAAATGGGCAACAACAACCACGTGTCTATAGTTAGATACCCTCCTATAAAACTTACCACGGTAATAAGAATAGCAGAAAATATAATACCCATTTTCTTGTGGTAGAAACTACCTGGCGTATTACTAGGCGAACTCCAGAATGCCCCAAAACACAATGCCAGTCCAATGCTAATTTGATCCATAACTATTCCTAAAATCACAGGAAGACTCACTGCAATGCCTACAAGAACAGCTTTTGAAAAATTGGTGCTTTTCAAAAAACGTATGAATCTTAAAGTTGTGGTATGTGGTGCTATTTCGATCTTAGTTGCTATCTATATTGTATTTACAAAGATACTTCTGTTCTTTTAAGGAGGTTTCAAATGACTACTGAAATTTTCAGTAGTTAAAACACTGTATATTAAGCAAACATAGTATTCTTAAAATTAGTGGCGTTTCACAGGAGGCAGCTATTTTAAAATCCGACTTGAATGTAGTTTTAGTATGCTAGCAAACCGCTGTCTGGCAAGAAAATCTATAATACTATAATATAATTGCTAGCACTCCTCAAATTTTATAATTTTACATCTATACTTTTTCCAGTTTGACAACCTATTTCTTTGGATGTAGATAATCCTTTATAAGTTTGCAATTGAAGGAGTATACATGGAGAGGGTTTTATAATTTTAAAACAAAACAAACAGAAACACCCAAAGAATTAGAAGGATGAGCGCAACTCAGGAAGCTTTAAAAGAACGCATCAAAGAACTCACGTGTCTCTATGAGGTGTCTTCTATTATTGTAAGTGCAGATATTGGGCAAATACAGGAAACTTTAAGAGCGATTGCTTTTAGTTTAAAAAAAGCATTTCAATTTCCTAAGCATACTGAAGTTGCCATCAAAACTTCCATTTGTTCCATTGAAACAGGATCGATTAATGAACCCCTCCACCTAACTTCTGAAATTAACGTTTTCAACAAACCAAACGGCACAATAACTGCGTCTTTAAATGATGATAAAAGTTCTTTTCTAAAAGAAGAAAAGCAACTGCTTGATAGTGTTGGATTAAAAATAGGTAATCTTTTGGAACGGATAGAAATCCAACAAAATGAAACGTCTTTAAAAAGACAAATGGAACATGCAGACCGCCTGGGGATTTTAGGCGAACTTACGGCTGGTATCGCTCACGAACTTAATACACCACTGGCAAACATCCTTGGTTTTGCAGAATTATTAAAAGCGGAATTTGAGCAGCATAAAAGCGTTTCAGAAGATCTGGATAAGATTATTAACAATGCTATTTTTTCACGTGAAGTGGTAAAAAAGTTGATGTTTTTTGCTTGTGAGATGCCTCAGGAAATGAATCAGGTAAACCTTGTGCCCAGTATTAAAAATTCACTTGCCTTGTTGGATGCATCCTTTAAAAAATCCAACGTAACCTACAAGGTTCAAATAGATGAAGAAGAACTTTTACTAAAGGCAGATACCATACAACTCACTCAAATTATTTTTAACTTAATCATTAATGCGATTTACTTTTCCCCAAAAAATGGAGTCGTTACTATCGAGGCTTTGCAATCTAAAGAGAGTATCATTTTAAAAATTTCTGACGAAGGAACAGGGCTCTCTGAGGAGGCGCTAGAAAAAGTATTTCAACCCTTCTTTACTACAAAACCTACAGGAGATGGTTCTGGATTGGGCTTAAGTGTTGTTCACGGTATTGTAGCTAGCCACAAAGGTGAAATTTCAGCGAAAAACAACCAAAATAAAGGCGCCACTTTTACGGTAAAACTTCCTAAATCACACTAATTTTAGACACCATGCAGCTTAAAAAAGAAAACATATTAATTGTAGATGACGACATCAATATCCTAGAGTTATTGCAGCGCAACTTACAATCGTGGCATTTCCACACCTACAAAGCCGTATCTGTTAAAGAAGCAGTACAAATCTTGCGTGACACACGGATTGATTTGCTAATTACAGATTTAAAAATGCCAGAGATTGACGGTACAGAGCTTATTAAATTTGTATCGGAGCATTATCCTAATTTACCTAAACTTGTGATAACAGGCTACCCATCGGTTCAGGATTCACTGGTTGCTATTAAATCTGGTGTGGTAGATTATTTAACCAAGCCTTTTACTAAAGATGAACTGGGACAGGCAATTGACAAATCTTTAGGAAATAAAGTAGACCCAAAAATCTCTTTAGAAAAAGCGGAAATAAAAAAAGACAGCGTTTACGGCGATATTATAGGTAATTCAGAGAAAATAAATGATGTTATACAAATTATAGAGCGCGTTAAGGACAATAAAGCTACTATATATATAAAAGGAGAAAGTGGTACAGGAAAAGAATTGGTAGCGCGTGCCATTCACTATCAGGGTAAATTTTCGAGAGCACCGTTTATCACGGTGAATTGTGGTGGTATTCCGGAAAATTTACTGGAATCCGAATTATTTGGATATACCAAAGGAGCCTTTACCGGAGCAGAAAAAAATCGGGATGGATTTTTTCAGGCGGCAAATGGCGGCACTATTTTCCTCGATGAAATTGGCAATGCTTCTACTGCAGTACAATCCAGACTACTACGTGTACTTCAAGAAAAAGAAGTGGTAAAAGTAGGTGCCCAAAAGGCAGAGAAAATTGATGTTCGGATTATTGCGGCCACCAATAGTGATTTAAAGGAAATGATTAAAAAAGAAACCTTTAGAGAAGATCTTTATTACCGTCTTACGGTAGTAGAGATTGACGTTCCATCACTTAGAGAACGAAAAGAAGACATTCCCTTATTGACCGAAAAGTTTCTTTTTAAATATGGTGTAGAATACAAAGACCGTTTTATAAAAATAAGTCCAGAGGCATCTGCCATTTTACAACGGTATGATTGGCCGGGAAACATTCGTGAACTGGAAAATATAATTCAGCGAGCGGTGATTATGTGTGATAAAATAATTGACGTAGAGCATCTATCCGATTCTTTAAAATTTAAGATAGATTTTCCGGAAGATGAACTACTTCCGCTTAAACAAATAGAGAAAAAATATATTCAAAAAGTTCTAAACGCTACCAATAATAACAAAACAAAAGCTGCCGAAATTTTAGGAATTGATCGTAAGACGATTCGGCAAAAACTCTCTAATTAAATATATGTGGAATCGGTACAATTTATCCCAATCGGGTAATTTTATACCAGTTCTCATTCCTCCTTCTCATTTTATCGAGTCCCCCAAACCCTTATCCTGTAAGGGTTTTTATAGTTCTGTTCATATACGGCATAGCTACTGGCATATAGATTGCCCTTTGGTATATAAAACAATACCTATGTACTATGACATCAAATACATTCAATATATGTCCCATATGTGTCCATAAAGATATATGTGTACTTACTACTCAAAAAAACCAGGTATGGTCTTGTAGTGAATACGAAGAAGGAGCAGTTAAAATAAAAGCCGATCTACCTTCAGTAAATAATAAAAAAAAGCAGCCAGAAATGGCAGTAGCATACCATTAAAAAAAGAAAAATAACGATGATTTTTAACGATTTAACAACGATTCTTACAGAGAAAAAAGAAGAGCAAACTAAATTAAGGTTCAATAAAGTTTCTACGAGCCCTTATAGGTTTGCAAACAGGCGACATTTAAGAAATAGAGGTTTAATTAACAATCCATTTTAAGAATAGTACTATGAGTTTCAGTTCAATTTTAAATGCTATGGCTCACAAAAAGCCAAGAAGTAAAAATGCGAAAAGTAAATATATTTCAGAAAAATATCAGGAAAGAAGTATTACAAATCGTCTTTTTAAATAATTTATAAAAAAATTCGCTTAGCGGTCTTACTTATGACAACAGCAACAATAGATAAAAAAAATAAAAAGATGCCTGTTAAAGGCATGATGGACAACGTGATGGAGCAATTTAACAGTGCTGCAGATCTCATCGAACTTCATCCCAACATCAGAAAAATATTAAGTATTACAAACAATGAGATTGTTGTACACTTTCCTGTAAAAATGGATAACGGAGACGTAGAAATTTTCACGGGCTACAGAGTACAGCACAATAACGCATTAGGACCTTACAAAGGGGGCTTACGTTACCATCCTACTGTAGACATAGATGCTGCAAGAGCATTGGCCATGTGGATGACCTGGAAAACATCACTTGCCGGACTTCCGTATGGAGGTGGTAAAGGAGGCATCCAGCTAGATCCTTCAATATACTCTCAAGGAGAATTAGAGCGTATTACACGTAGATTCACATTTGCACTAGCCGATAACATAGGTCCAGAACACGATATTCCTGCACCAGATGTAAATACAAACAGCCAGACAATGGCATGGATGGCAGACACGTATATGAGCACACGCCCACCGGCAGAACGTACGGCAAACCAGCACGTAGTTACTGGAAAACCAGATGGTAGTGGTGGTCTTGAAGGGCGAGACCGTGCTACTGGGTATGGGGTGTTTTTAACGATAAAATTTTGGGCAGAGCGCAACAATGAAAACTTAGAAGGAAAGAAATTTATTGTTCAAGGGTTCGGCAACGTGGGCTATTGGGCAGCATATTTTCTTGAAAACGAAGGTGCAAAGCTAGTAGCGGTTCAAGATGCCTTCGGTAGTATAAGAAACATCAACGGAATTAAAGTTGAAGATTTATTAAACTACACAAAAATAAATAATGGAAGTGTCTCAGGATTCCCAGGAGCGTTCGATCTTGACAATGAACGGTTTTTCACCTCTGAATGTGATATCTGTATTCCTGCTGCATTAGGGAATCAAATAACCAAGGAAAATGCTCCAAAAATAAAAGCACGTCTTATTGCCGAAGGTGCCAATGGCCCTACCAATGTGGATGGTGAGAAAATTTTATTAGATCGTGGCATTACTATCATACCAGACATTTTATGTAATTCTGGCGGTGTAATAGGCAGTTATTTTGAATGGCTACAGAACAGAAATGGCGAACTATGGCAACTGGATGAAGTGATGATAAAACTGGAAAAAAAGATGAAAGAATCCTTTAACAAAGTGTATGCTTTTTCTGAAAGTGAAGCTATGGACTTAAGAACAGCAGCTTTCTGTATTGCCATTAAGCGAATTGAGAAAGCGTATATCCAACGTGGTATTTTCCCTTAATTATATACACCTTAAAAATGCATTACAATGAAGTACGGTAGTTTAATATTAGAAAAGAAAGAGTATGTGTATTTAAAACGCATACTCAATATCTCTGGATATGCAGAAGATTTTGAAACACAAAAATCATTACAAAGATTCAGCGAGGAGCTTAAGAATGCACAAATAGTGGATGAAGCCGATATACCTGAAGATGTAATTCGTTTTAACAGCAAAATTACGGTGTACTCTAAGAATGGCTGGGAGAAGACTATTCAATTAGTAATTCCATCAGAGAAAGATGCTAAAAAAGATAAGGTTTCAATATTAACCCCTATGGGAGCAGCTCTTTTTGGCTATTCTGAAGGCGATACCATTGAATGGGATTTTCCTTCGGGTAAACAGCAAATTAATATTGTAACAGTAACGCAAGATGAAAAGCAAAAAAAAATTGAAATACCTATTTAAAAAAATGAACTATGGGGACCTTACAGAAAGAAATATATAATCACGATTCTGATGTTGATGTAACACATAAGATAAATACTATTGAATTGGAAAATTGGGTGAATCACCTAAAGTATATCAAAAAAGAGCTTAACAATTTAATTGGCCTCTGCGATGAAGATTTAAGTCACAGATTGGATGATGAAAATGTGCTTCAAAAATTTAATAAGAAAGAGGTTGAAAATGAAAATTTGTTACAAGCCCTTCATAAATATATGAGTTCACGTAGAGATATTATAGAGTGTGAGGATACGCAATGTGACATGGCTTACATTGCTGAACATGAAAGCTACAGAAAAAGCTATCTCTACCATCTGGACAAATACAGAAGGTTAAAAGATGAATTTTTTAAGACCGTCCAAGGCAAATTTACCTTACTGAATGCACCCTCACAAGCATAGCATTTCTTGGAAACTGAATTATCATACAAGACAGATGTGCATAGAAGACTTTGCATCAAAAAAGATCTAATTGAATTGAGTCAATGGATAGATACACTGTCTACTATTAATACTGAAATAGGTTCTTTAAAAGTAATTGAAAAACAACTCTTAAAAGACCATAGTCTTGAAATGAACCTGCAGGGATTGCGAAGAAAGAATACGTTAGTAATGGGAATGCTATGCAAATATGAACAAGAACTTACTAAAGAATATGAATACGGGAAAAAAGAATACAATGTAACACGGGCCAAAGAGCACGAAAAAAAACGCGATGTTCATGCTACATTTATTCAGGAATTTACGCAACTAAAAAAAGGGATATATCAAAAATTATCCAGGTATCAACGCAGATAAAACATATAACTATGAAAAAGATTTTAATTCCTATCGACTTTAAATTCAATAGTTATGATGCTATTGATTATGCTATCAATTTTTTTAAGCGAGAACAATGTGATTTTTATTTTTTAAACACTTATTCTTATAATACTGAAGGCCTCAATGCTATACACTTACTTCAGGCAGATAAATATTGGTTTGAAAAACCAAAACAAGATTCTGAAAAAAATCTTGGAAATCTCATTCAAAAATATACTTATACTAATCTAGATAAGAAACATTATTTTAATGCACTATCTGAGTGTACAGATTTGGTTGAAGGGATTAAAAAAACGATTAAAGAAATTGAAATTGACTTAGTCGTGCTGCCAGGAAAAGAAGACAGCAATGATACTACTGAAAAGTATAGTAAAAATACGAAACGTATCATAGAAAACATAAGGGGATGCCCCGTGATGGTGATACCGTTTTCGGCAAAACTTCATAAAAACCCCGAATTTGTATTGGTTTCAAATTTTGAAGAGGAACTTCCTACCGCCGAACTTCGAAATTGGTATGAGTTGGTTAAGATCGCGAAAGGAACTATTAAGATAGTGACACTTTCCGGGAAAGATTCTATGTCCACAACTCAGAAAGAGAATCAGAAACGTGTACGTTTTGAAATTGAAGGATATTTCAAAAGTCAAATTACTATAGAATATATAGAAACTATTCGTGATTTGAAAGATTTCGCCAATGATCATTCAGATTATATTATTTGTTTGATGGACAGAAAACCGGATTTTTGGAGAATCTGTGGTATTACCCACTCTCAAGTAACCAATTTAGGCCCTTTACGAAATACTCCTTTAATAGCTTTACACCATTAAAAGGAAGAAAATGAGCCATTGTAAATATAATATTTTACTAATTTTTGGTCTTTCTACCACTGCTATCCTCCGTAGGTTAGTTCTTACTTCAATTTTTCACTAAATTGCTAAAAATATCAATAATGAAAATATTAGAAGAAGCTAAAGATTTTGAAAATGCAACGATGAGCAATATGACGACTAGTGATAGAGTTTCTGCTTCTCGGGAAGCAAAACGACTTATCTTAGGCATTAATGAAGTTTATAAAGAAACACAAGACCCAGAATTAATGGATTTAATGAAGCGTCTTACTGAAAAAAAGAAGAAGATTGAAGTTAGATTGAAAGGCAGACCTTAAGACATCTATCAGGCTTAGATGATTTTTGATGGTCTATCGAAGGATTCTTGACGAATACAACTTACAGACACGTGGCACCGTATATATGCGGTGTATCTGTTTTTGATATCCACTCTTGATTTCACTATGGGAAGTTTATCTTTTAATTTTCCTAGCAACCCCATGGTATAATTCGGTTTGTCGATAACAAAAATTAAGAATGTAACTTCTCTTTAATTTCCTTAACTTGCATTCAGACGCAAAACAATATATGAAAACTACTATCTGGCTGCTGCTGGTATTATTTATTTTTACAAGTTGCTCCACTTCCAAAGTAATTCCATCTCAATGGGTATCTGAAAATTTTCAAAATCAGAAATTCGACAGCATTTTAGTGTATGCAAGTACAGAAGATCGTACTCTTCAAAAAGAGTTTGAAGATATGATGGCTATAGCACTCGTGAAGGAAGGAATTACACCGCTTAAAATGCATGAGGTATTTCCTGAAATTGCCTATAAAGATAATCACTCACAAGAAGAGATCAATCAGTTTGTTTTAGAGTGTAAAGGAAAGAACATCAATAAGGTGTTATTGGCTTCACAGAAATCGATTTCAGTAGATACCATGGTCGCTAAGTCCTTACGCAATTACATGAATTCTCTGGAACCGTTAAAGTTGGGAAGTACCAGTGTGGATAACCTGGAGTATGATAAGAAAGAATTAACTACTTACACTTTAGAAGCGGTTGTTTACGATATAGCAGTTACCTCAGAAGACAAACCAATTGCGTCTACTACCCTAAAAGCAACCAACCCAAAATCTCCTAAAAGATTAAAGAAAAAGTTTTTAAATTCTATCGTATCTCTTTTTAAGCGTAATTAGCTATTTTAACAGAGCTATCGAGAGACTCCTTAATAACGCCATCTTTAGCCATTTAGTTAAATTTTAGGCATCCTACCGGCTTTTGTATCACCCTTCATTTCATTTCAATTTTTGAATTTATTATTTTTATGTTAAATCTTTTTTTATTACTAACCAACTGGTTAGTTTTGTGCTGTATTTAAAAATCATGGCACGAAAAAAAGAATATATTGAAGAAGAAGTTATTGAAAAAGCTATGAATATCTTTTGGCAAAATGGCTATGAAAATACTTCCATGCAAATGCTTGAAAAAGAAATGGGCATTAATAAATTCTCTATTTATTCAAGTTTTGGAAGTAAAAATGGTGTTTTTCTTGAAAGCTTAAAATGCTATAAATCTAAAATACGGGCCATCTTTGAAAAATTTATTGAAGCTTCAAATGGAGTTGAAGACATTAAACAATTTTTTTATGATTCGATATACGTAAGTCATCAAGCAGGTAATCATAAAGGGTGTCTGATAACCAATACCTATAATGAATTCTCAGAAAGTGAAGACCTTTTAATTAAAGACCAGATGAATACATTCATGGGGGATCTTAAAAATATTTTCATTGAAAAATTGAAAATGGATGCTACCAAAGACGAAGAAACAATATGCAAACAGGCAAATTATTTGGTATTGGCTAAGCACGGTTTGGCTGCAGCATCAAGAGTTAATACGCAAAAAGAAATTGAAGACTATATTGAGATGACATTTAAAAACCTATAACCCTTTTTTTCACACGAATCTAAACGATTGTTTAGATAAAATTAATATTCAAATAAATTTAAAACGTAACCTATGACAACATTAAAAGTTCACAACATCGAAACTGCACCAGAGGAAAGCAAACAATTATTAGAAAAATCACAAAAAGCGTATGGCATGATTCCAGGTCTACACGGTGTTTTAGCGGGAGCTCCGGGAGCCCTAGAAGCATACCAAACACTACACGAGTTATTTGTAAACTCTTCATTCAACAATGAAGAATTAACAGTGGTATGGCAAACAATAAACGTTGAACACGAATGTCATTATTGTGTGCCTGCACATACAGGGATAGCAAAAATGATGAAAGTTGATGATGCCATTACAGAAGCATTGCGTAATGAAACATCGCTTGCCAACCCAAAACTGGAAGCGTTACGCACGATGACTTTAACAATAGTTCGTAATCGTGGACACGTAACTCCAGAAAATTTAACTACTTTTTATGCTGCTGGATATGGTGAGAGACAACTGTTAGAAATTATTTTAGGACTGTCTCAAAAAACAATTAGTAATTATGTAAACCATATAGCCAACACGCCCGTTGATGAAGGTTTCCAGAAATTTGCTTGGACTAAAGAAAATGAGGTTTCGTAATCCTCAAAACCACAGATTTAATAGTCAACATAAGCCTTCCGTTTATCCGGAAGGCTTATTATCAAATACGTAGCGATCAAAAAATTGGAACTATGAGTATTTCAGTAAAAAATAAGATCAATTTTGGGGCTAAACGTAAAGAGTATCGCAGGAATTTTATTAAATTATGAATACCATATAAAAACCAACGAAATACAAAAAACTACATGAAAATTAACATAGCAGCTGGGATACTAAGCATCCTACTAATGTCTTGCGGCAATAATGATAAAGTAAATTCGCAAAAAGAGACCGCTCCGAACTTTCAAAATAAAGGTCACGAATTAGTGCATACTATGGCACAAAAGGTAGGCACCTATGATAAACTTCTTGAAAAGAATGATGTTACGTATACCTATACCTATCAAACACCAGATGGCAAAACGGATGTCGCCACTGAGAAGTATCTTTTTAAAGATGAATTATCATATGGCGCCTATACACAACACGAAAGAACTTTACCACAACTCCAAGGACTCATAGAGCAAGGATATAACGGAACGGAATTCTGGCTAAAGCACAATGAAGCAATCTTAACAGATGAAGACTTCATAAAAAAAGTTCAGTTTAATAGACCCACTAATTTTTATTGGTTCACCATGATGCAAAAATTATTGGATACTGGTTTAAAATACGAATATATAGGAGAAGAAATAATAAAAGGTAATGACTATGATATCGTGAAAGTAACTTTCGATTCAAATGAAAATAAGGCCACAGATACCTATCAATTATATATTAATAAAAAGACAGCGTTAGTTGACCAATTTCTTTTTACTGTAGCTGATTTTAATATAATTGACACCCCTAATTTGATGAAACTTGAATATGAAACTATAGACGGATTCTTACTACCCACAAAACGAAAATATAAAAAGTCTACATGGAATGCCGATGAAACTGATGCCCCTTGGATACTAGTAAATTGGTCTGATATAAAATTTAATAACAGCTTCACAAAAGAAGATTTCGAAAAATAAATAGCCAACTCATTTATAACTAAACACGGAGATTATGATGGATAAACTTAAAATTGATATTGTATCAGATGTGGTATGTCCTTGGTGTACCATTGGATACAAACGTCTGGAAAAAGCCATTTCAGAACTAGGAATTGAAGACCAGGTAGAAATTGAATGGCATCCTTTCGAGCTAAACCCCAATATGCCCAAGGAAGGTCAAAATATAACAGAGCACATTACCGAAAAATATGGTTCTACCCCAGAACAGCAAGAAGAATCGCAACAGCGAATGACAGCTAT
This sequence comes from Rasiella sp. SM2506, assembly GCF_050859505.1. Classification (GTDB taxonomy): domain Bacteria; phylum Bacteroidota; class Bacteroidia; order Flavobacteriales; family Flavobacteriaceae; genus Marinirhabdus. The sequence goes on from NZ_CP193934.1 coordinate 305,190, forward strand.
TGGTGAAGAAGTTGGTTTTACGTTCGATTATTTTGAAGATATGAGAATAGTAAACACCTTCAAAGCTCACATTTTATTAGACTATGCTAAAGAATTCAACAAGCAAACCAACTTAAAAATGCGTTTAACAACTGCATTTTTTAGTGAACGGAAGGATGTTTCAGATAGCGATATTTTAAAACAAGCGCTACTGGACGTTGGTTTAAATGCTGAAGAAGGATTAGCAAGATTGGACACTGAAGAAGCACGTAGCGCGACAAGAAACAAACAAGAATATTGGAAAAATTTAGGTGTAAATTCAGTTCCAACTATTGTGTTTAACAAAAAAAGTGCTGTAACAGGTGCACAACCTGTCGATACTTTTAAGCAAGTCTTATCAGAATTCATTGCGGAATAGCACTATCCTATCAGTACAGAAAAATACCAAAAGAAATTTTATTTAAATCATTGAAATTATGGAAACAACTAAAAATGTAGCGCCCACTACAATTTCAGGAAGTACGCAAAAAAGCAAAGAAAAGTTTATAGAGAAAACGCGCCCTAAGGTTTTATTCTTTGATGTAAATGAAACACTTTTAGACCTCACTCCATTGAAAAAGCAAGTGAGTAAAATTTTAAACGGAAAAGAAGAAGTCATCTCTCTATGGTTTACCACTATGCTACACTATTCTTTGGTGACTACTGCCAGTGGGCAGTATGAGCATTTTGGCAATATTGGTGCTGCTACATTACAAATGGTAGCAGCAAATAATGGAATTTTCATTCATGAGGATGAGGCACGGAACACGGTTATAAATACAATACGGAACCTTCCAGCGCATCCTGAAGTAAAAGCCGCTTTAACGCAATTAAAAAAGGATGGGTATACCTTAGTATCATTCACTAATTCTTCAAATGAAGGCGTGAGAGAGCAATTTGAAAATGCTGGTTTAACCCAATATTTCGATGAACGATTGAGTGTTGAAGCTGTTGGTAAGTTTAAGCCCTTTTCAGAAACGTATGCCTGGGCTGCAAGCAAAATGGATGTAAAACCTGAAGCGTGTATGCTTATCGCAGCTCACGGTTGGGATGTTGCAGGCGCATTGTGGGCAGGTTGGCGTGCGGCATTTATTAGCAGACCCGGACAACAAGTATTTCCGTTGGCACCTCAAACAGAAATTGTAGCATCCAACTTAAAAAATGTAGCCGATATTCTTATAACCTACAAATAAATCATTACAGCAGAATAGTGCCTCTAATTTCTATGTAGAGAGCAATTTGAAAAGCTTCAGTTTATTTTACTTTAAATAGATTCCTATTCAAAATAAGAATTTGAATACGTACGAGTAGTGATTCCTTTTAAATTGTAAACAATTAAATACCGAACCAGAATCTCATTGGAATATACATTGAATAGATTATCATTTTTAAATGCAATATGGTCAATGCGCAAAAAGTAGAGTTCGCAAACCAGATTAAGCGAGACCTCATCTTTAATCAAACCTTTACTTTTAGCTTCTTTCAATAACGATAAAATCGTACTGTAAACTAACTGGTTTGAAAAATTAGTAAAGACCTTGTCGGCTTTCGGATAATATTTCTTAATCCCGAATAAAAAGGAGGGTTTGAAATGCTTTAGGTATTCAAACCCTTTTTTATAAATAAGAATAACTTTTACAATGGGATCTTCACGGGAATTAGTTACAATGGCTTCAACTTCTAAAAGGTATTTATCCAGCAAAAAAGACAGGCTTTGAGTGACTAAGTCTTCTTTATTTTTAAAATATTTGTAAATTGTCTTTTTTGAAATAGCCAGTTTTTGGGCCAATTCATCAAGTGTGAATCGTTTACTACCAAAGGTTGTAAAGTTAACGATGGAGCATTCTAAAAGTTTCGATTTTGTAATCATCTCCGGTTATTCTATCTCCATCCACCCCCAAGAGCTTCGTATAAATCTACGATCGCTACTAATTGCTGTAGTTTACTATCTATACTACTAAGCTCTGCATTTAATGCGCTCTGCCTTGCTGTTAATAAATCTAAGTAGTTTGCATACCCATTTTTAAGTAATTCTTCGGAGTTTTCTTCGGCAGTTCGCAATGCTTCCACTTCATTTTTTCTGAATTCTAATTTTTTAGTTTCAGCATCATAAGAAAACAATGCGTTAGACACTTCATTACCAGCTATAAGCAAGGTCTTTTTAAACTGAAGTAAAGATTCCTCTTGTTGTGCTATCGCAACTTCTTTTTGTGTTTTTAGCTGTCTTCTATTTAAAAGCGGTTGTGTTAAACTTCCAATAATTGTAGCGAACAAAGAATTTGCATTTAGCAGTTTATCCAGTTCTAAACTTTGAAGCCCTCCAGAAGCCGTTAAGGTCAATGATGGATACAAGTTACTTCTAGCCACATTCGTAAGTTCAAAAGATTGTATTAAACCATACTCTGCTGCCATAACATCTGGTCTGTTACGTAACAAAGTTGCCGGCACACCAAGTTTTAGATCCTGCTCAATTTTCTGAAGATCCAAGCTACTTCTTTCAAAATCCTGCGGCGCTTTGCCTAACAGCACACTCAGTGTATTTTCTGCTTTAAAAATGGCTGTCTCAATATCTACTTCTAGAGCTCTTGCATTATTATATTGCGCTATGTTCTGGTCTACTGCAACCTGCGTAACCTGGCCTGCATCTTTTAATGCTTTAATGGTTTCTACACTACTTTCTCTACTCTCTATAGTTTTTCTGGTCACTTGCAGTTGTTCATCTAGAGCCAGCAAGGTGTAATACGTATTTGCAATACTTGAAATTAACTGCGTTTTTACTGCTTGGTGTCCTGCAACACTTTGTAAATATGCTGCCTGCGTTGCTCTCTTAGTACTACGTATTTTTCCCCAGATATCGGCTTCCCATGATAAATCTGCAGTAATGTCATACGTATCCAAACTTCCACTAAACAGAGAACCAAACTGACTGTTTTGTGAAAATTCTTGATGTGTAAAATTAGGACCTACGCTTAAAGTTGGCAGGTATCCTGCTTTTCCTTGTTTTGCATAGGCTTGCGCAGCTATCATTTGCTGAATTGCAATACGAACATCCATATTATTTTGTAACCCTTCTTCTATATACTGCTGAAGCTGTTGGTCTGTAAATAATGTTTTCCAGGATACATCGGCAATAGAAATACTATCTGCCGGAAGGTTTTCGGTTCTGTAAAGCGCTTCGGTTTTTATGTCTAAATCTGGCCTAACATACTCTTTTGCTACAAAACAACTTTGTAATGTTAACGTAACCACCAGCAATAAAACTGCTTTACTAAAATTTCTATGTTTTAAAATTGATTTCATTATTCTTGATCTTCAATAGTTTGAACTGCTGGTTTACTAGAAACTTTTTCTTGTAACCACTGAAATAATATAAATAGGATAGGAATTATAAACACCCCCAGAATAGTTCCAATAAGCATTCCCCCTACGGCACCTGTACCAATAGAGTTGTTACCTTCAGACCCTACTCCATTTGCTAATACTAAAGGCATTAATCCTAAAATAAAGGCGAACGAGGTCATTAAAATAGGACGTAAACGTGACTTTGCTCCATGAATCGCTGCCGTAACAATGGGCTCACCATTCCTTCGTCTCTGGAGTGCAAATTCTACAATTAAAATGGCATTTTTAGCAAGCAATCCAATAAGCATAATTAAAGCAATTTGAAAATAGATGTTATTTTCTAATCCTAAAAGCTTCGTACTTATATACGCACCAAACACTCCAAACGGTAGTGACAACACTACTGCAAATGGCAATAAATAGCTCTCGTATTGTGCACTCAATAAAAAGTATACAAACAGAATACTCAATCCAAAAATAAAGGCGGTTTGGTTCCCTGCACTCACTTCTTCTCGTGTTAAACCAGAATAAGCAATGGTGTAGTTACTTGGCAGTTTTGCAACCTCCTCTTCAATTACCCGAATAGCATCTCCGGTACTATAGCCATCGTTTGTGGCTCCTGTTATCGTTGTGGAATTAAATAAGTTAAAACGTGTTACCGATTGAGGACCATATACACGTTTCAAATTCACAAATTGTGTAATGGGTGACATTTCGCCAGAATCTGTTCTTACATACATACTATTTAAAGCATTTACATCTGCTCTATCATCTGGTAACGATTGAATGTATACTCTAAACTGTTTTCCAAATTTTGAAAAATCAGATGCATACACCCCTCCAATATATCCTTGCAAGGTTGAGAAAATACTGTTAATAGGCACTCCTTTTTCTTTTGCTAAAGGCACATTAATTTCCATTTCATATTGTGGATAATTTGTGTTGAAGGAAGATTGCGCATATTTAATTTCTGGATGACTCATTAATGCCATCGCAAATTCTTTATTTGCTTTATCTAAGTCTGTAAATTCCCCACCAAACTTATCTAACAGATTTACCTCAAAACCTGCCGAGTTACCAAAACCTCGAATACTTGGCGGTGAGAAGAAGATAATGTTTGCTTCAGGTATGGTTGAGACAACACCAAATAGTTTCCCTGTTATGGCCTGTACCGAAAGTGATTCGTCTTTCCGTTCATCCCAATCCGATAGTTTTATAATTCCGAAGCCATAATTACTACCAGACCCACTAATTAAACTTCTACCTTTAATAAAGTTTACAGCAACAATACCGTCAATACCATTTATTTTATCATATAAATCTCTTGAGACAGCATCTGTTCTGTCTAAAGAAGCCCCTGCTGGCAACTCTATATTTGCAAAAATAATCCCTCTGTCTTCATTAGGCACAAAACCTGTAGGGGTTGTATTTGATGCCCAAAAAATTCCAACAATAGCTAACACTAATAGTAAAGCAGGCACCCATTTCCTTTTGTATAAAAATTGAAGTGATTTCCCATAACGTTCTACAGTAGCATTAAATCCGCGGTTAAACAGTTTGTAAAAACGCTTTAACGGCCCTTTCCCTTTTAACTCTTCATCTTCTTTGTGTGGTTTTAATAATAAAGCACACAATGCAGGACTTAAGGTTAATGCGTTTACTGCGGAAATGAGAATGGCGATAATTAAGGTAACACCAAATTGCTCATAAAACACCCCTGTTGGTCCAGATATAAAAGTCACTGGAATAAATACAGCTGCCATAACCAAAGTAATGGAAATAATAGCTCCAGATATTTCGTTCATGGCTGTTATCGTAGCATTTTTAGGATTCTTTTCACCTTCATCCAATTTGGCATGAACTGCTTCTACAACCACAATAGCATCATCTACCACAATTCCTATGGCGAGTACTAATGCGAATAGCGTTAGAAGGTTAATAGAGTATCCAAAAACATTCAGGAAAAAGAAGGTCCCAATTATAGAAACCGGAACTGCAATTGCCGGAATTAGTGTGGAACGTAAATCCTGTAAGAAAAGAAACACCACTAAGAATACCAATACAAAGGCTTCTAGCAACGTACTAATTACTTTTTCTATGGATGCATTTAAAAACAAACTTGTATCATAAGGGACAAAAATATCTAACCCCTCTGGAAGGTCTTTTTTAACCGATTCTAAGGTTGTTTTAATATTTTCAATGATTTCTTGTGCATTAGATCCTTTTGTTTGGAAAATACCCATAAATACGGCTGGATTACCTTTACTCATAGCATTAGCTGCATAAGACTGTGCATCTAACTCTATAGTAGCGACATCGTTTAAACGAAGAAATTCTCCATTACCTAATGCTTTAATTACAATATCTGCATACTGTTTTTCTTCTTTAAAACGACCACTGTATGTTAAGGTATAAGAGAATGCTTCTCCATTATTCTGACCTAAAGATCCAGCAGCTGCTTCTAAGTTTTGCTCCTGCAGTGCTGCCGTTATGTCTGAAGGTATTAAACCATAAGCAGCTAGTTTTTCTGGTTTCAACCAAATACGCATTGCATAATCTTGTTGGGAGAATACGCTAACATCTCCCACACCACTAATACGTTGCATGGAGGGAATTACATTAATTTTTAAGTAATTCTGTATAAATGTAGCGTCATAATCTTCACTTTCAGAATACATAGATATAAACATTAAAGCACTAGTTTCCTGCTTTTGCGTAGTTACACCTGTTTGAAGCACCTCTTGAGGTAATAAAGAATTTGCTCTCGACACACGGTTTTGAACGTTAACGGCCGCAATATCTGCATCCATTTCCTGATCAAAATAAACGGTGATTTCTGCTGTTCCGGTATTAGATGCTGTAGAAGTAATATACGTCATTCCCTCTACCCCGTTAATTTGCTCTTCAATAGGAACAATTACACTTTCTAATACAGTTTCTGCATTGGCTCCTGGGTAGGATGCTACCACTTTAATGGTGGGTGGTGCAATATCCGGGTATTCTTCTATGGGTAAACTAGTAATACTAATGACACCTAGTATCACTATGATAATAGAGATTACTGTTGAAAGAACGGGTCTTTCAATAAATGTTTTTAACATGGAATTTTTTTTCTGGTGATTAGTTTTTAAATAACGTAGCTATTGGTTTAATAGCTTCATCAAAAGAGGTTTCTTGAGGTGTGATTGTCATTCCATTTTTTAATTTACCAACACCAGACACTACAATTGTATCTTTTTCATCTACTCCAGATGCTACAACATATAAATTGTCTACGGTTGATTTCACTTTTATAATGGAAGTTGAAACTGTATTATTCTCCCCTAACGTATACAACATAACATTTCCCTGTTGCTCAAAAGTTGCTCCCTGAGGAATAATAACAGCATTTTCATATACGGTTGGAATTTGTATTGTACCACTATTACCATTGGTTAATAACTGGTTGGGATTCTTAAATATAGCGCGCAAACTTACAGTTCCGGTATTCTGATTAATCTGTCCAGAACTTGTTTGTATTTTTCCTTTTTCAGCATACGTACTTCCATTAGCCAACACTAAGCTCACCTCAGAAAAATTAGCTAACTTTTCTTCTAAGGTATTCCCCTCAGCATTTTGTAAAAAGTCTAAATATTGCTTTTCGTTTAAACTAAAAAACGCAAATACTTCACTAATATCACTTACTGTAGTTAGTGGATTAGGATCACTAGGACTAACCAATGAACCTTCCCTATATTTAATAGTACCCACATACCCATCTACCGGACTTTTAATCGTTCCATAGCTGATGGTAGCCGAAACACCACTATAAGCAGCTTTTGCTTGTGCCAAATTAGCCTTAGCAGTTTCTAATTGTACAGGACTAATAATATTTTTTTCTACTAACGGAATTAATTTATCTACCTCTACTTGTGCTACATTAACACGTGCTTTTGCCGCACCAGCGTCTTGATTTAAAGACTGTGTTTCTAATTTAAATAACACTTGCCCTTTACGTACTTTCTGACCTTCGTCTACTAACACTTCTTGAATATATCCAGAAACCTTTGCCCTTACATCACTATTTATCACTCCTTCTAAATTTGTTGGGTATTCTTCATATCCAGTTACCGTTTTGTTTTGTATTTGTGTAACCGGAAAAGCTGCGGGTGGAGCCTGCTGTGCAGCTGCAGTATTTTCTTCTTTAGTACCACAACTGGCAGCAACTAAAAAAACACTTACTCCTAACGCCATTACTATTTTTTTATATCTCATTTTTCTTAGTTTAAAGATCGAACTGATCATCAGTTAATTTTGTTCTTAGTACGTCTATGGAGGCAGATGCTCCATCTATAAATTTTATATAATCATCATGAAAATTTAAATCGAATTTTTCTTCTTCATTTTCAATTTTTTGAAGGTTTTGGATTTCTTTATACTTTTTAATTTCAAGGTGGATTTCACGTTCTTTTTGCCAATGGCTAATCATGTTATCAATGTGTTGAACAACCATATCTTTATTAATAACAAAATATTTTTTGCGATCACCTGTTTTGGTGAAATACACAATTTTCTCTAAGTCTTGTAAATGATTAAGATGAGTGGAAACAGTACTCTTGCTGGCACAAAGAATTTTAACCATACTTTCAAAAGTGGTTCCCTGTTTGCCTGTAAGAATTATGTAAGATAAAATACGGGCTGCAACTGGCGCTAATTGTTCTCTATTTTCCAAATGCACACCTAGTTTTTCAACTAAGGCCATTTTTTCTTTGCATATTTTTTCTTTCATTTCTTGATTTTTAATCCCCTGTTATGAAAAAAGGAGTATTCATTTACAGTTTAATTTGATGCAAATATATAATTAGTTCTGAAACAACCGAACTAAACGAAGTTAAAAGGCTGTTAAATCAAATACATGATCTGTTGTATACATAAACGAAAATGTAAAGAGCTGTTCAAAATTGATGTTTACCCATATTTTTTGATGAACCTAACCGTCTTGAATCCATTGGTACGTTCAGGCCGTTTTAAGAGAAGAATACCCTTCAGGGAGGATACTGAGTATATCCAAAAGTAGGCATACATATTATCACTCCTGGTTGGAATGTAGCAGGAGTCTGTTCGTAGAATGGGTGAAAGAACGAGTGTATTTAAAACCAAAAAAAACCACCACGGTTAACGTTAGCGGTTTTAGTTTCATAAACGTATTAGCTTTACAACAATGAAGTACAAATATGTTCTGTAATCATATACCCTGTAATAGCATTTAACGTTTTACCATTATTAGGGTGTATGCCTGGATGTGTGAATAATTCCAGATTCTTTTTTCCTTGTTTGTAATACCATATTTTCGGACTACCGTCTCTATCAAAGAAAAAATCCTCACGACACTCCGCCTCCACCTTCTTAAATTTTGTAAGTAAAACTGGATCAATCGGTTTGGCGTTGGTTTCTTCACAATGAATCTTTACAAATTTAGTTTCGTCCCAGATCATGCATTTTTTTCGGGTTGCATCATAGATGAAAAAAGCCACTACTAGGAAAAGAACCAATAAAGCATATTGATATCTTTTAGTATTAATCGTTTTGGTATTCTTACTCTCTAAATAGCTTTTATAATCTTCAAAATCAAGATATAGCGCTAAGTGATCTTTCGCAGTATTTGAAATATTAAAAGATTCTTTGTTTTCCCATTTCCTGTAATAACCCCGAATCGCATCTGCGGACGTTGGCTGTTTGCATTTTAATTCCAGTGCATCATAGATATGAGTTGCCAATCCTAAAGCGGAGCTTGATGTACTATTCTTTTTTGCTTTATTGAATGCATCTGTAAGCAACTGTTCTCGCATGTGGATCTAAATTTTTGGTCGTTGAAAATTACAAATTCTAATTGGAAATCTATTGTGGTTTTCCTTCCCAATAGCTTTCCAAATTCTTTCCAACTACTTCTCAGGTCATTTCCGACCTAACTTCTTTTATTTGCTCTTGTATTGTTGATCGCCCAAGCGTAATAGGGTTTACGATTATTTCAACAATATATATTGGAGTCGCAAAGTAATGTGATAGGACCTTTTGAGAAGTAAGCTGACACACGGTACTTCTGCGCTCCAAACTTCTCAACCGAAGAGCTTGCTCTTCCCTTTAATGTATGGCTTCTGGCCTATTCTCTAAAACTGAGCGAAGTCTCGGAGGGCCATACTTATGTTTAATTTTAAATTCAAATCAAATGAAAAAGGTATCATATATCATACTTTCTTGTATGCTAGGTGCACTCATATTTTCGTGTACACCAGAAAGTAAAATTAATGCCGCTAATGAAGTAGCGTGTTGCGATGGAAATGGGCACATTCCTCCTCCGCCGCCGCCGCCTCCACCGCCACCTAACGGCGGTGATTAATATCTAAGATTAAGTTCTTACTTTAGAGGAATGAAAAAAATCAAATTTTCATTCCTCTTTTTTTCATGGCTTTTGGGCTGTATCCTAGTTATGGCAAGACCTCAACCCATAATTCCACAACAGACCGTAGACAGTACCACCTATTATTATAATAAAATTATTAATCCAAAAACACCTGAAGATTTACCTAAAGGGTATGCTTATTTTAAGAGACAGAAAGAAGAACTACTTTCAAAACAGGATACTTTACGCGCCATTTATGCACTACGAATGCTTGCCATGTCCGAATTTGAGATGGGTCGCATCTATGCCAGCGAGAATTCAGCTATAGATGCTCTAGCGCTTTTAGATGAAACCTCTAACGAGATTAAAATAGCTGCAGATGCCGAAATAGGTATGTACAATCATCTAGGTATGATTTACAATATCACAGACCAACCACGCAAAGCAGTCAAAACATATACAATCGCCTTAAAAAAAACCAACCAATTGGGAGACAGTATTACTTTGCTTAATAATATGGCTAATTCATATAAAGAACTTGAACAATATGAAAAGGCTATTTCAATATTAGAATGGGTTTACGTAAAAAGCGCTGGTCAAAAAAATAAAATTAAAGCAGCTAGAGCCTTGGATAACTTAGGAAATACACAGGCTAAAGCAGGATATGCCCAAGGACTTACCAATATGCTAGAAGCCTTGGAACTTAGAAAGGAAGCTATGGATAATAGCGAATTATTTGTCAGTTTTAAGCACCTTAGTGAGTATTATAAAAAAGTAAATGATTCTGCCTCTGCTCGCTTCTATGCGACCTTAGGAAAAGAAGCCGCGAATCAGGTTAGTGTGGCTTATAAAAAAGAAGCACTTGCGCACTATTTAGGGTTAAGCGATAATCAAGATATCTTAGAATACGTGCGAATAATCGATAGCACTTCTAGTGCAACATTACAACAAGACAAAAAATTTGCAAGTATAGAATATGATTTTACAAAAGAGAAAGAGCGTACTCAAGCCGCAGAAATTGCTGAAGAAAAAGAACGTCAACAAAAAAGTATCTTTCAATTGCTTGGGCTTTGCATCGGTTTACTTACGATAGGTTTGTATTTCGTATTAAAATTTCGCCATAAAAAAGAGAAAATTGAGCAGTTATACCAGACAGAATCACGAATTTCAAAAAAAGTCCACGATGAAGTAGCTAACGATCTCTATAAAATTATGGCTAAAATTCAGACCTCCCAAAACAAGGGTGAGGCGCTACTAGATGATTTGGAGTCTGTATATCAAAAAACCAGAGATATTTCAAAAGAATCTAGCCTCATTCAAATGGATGAAGATTTTGGCAGTGTAATACGGGGGTTGTTACTGAATTATCAAAGTGACCATGTAAATGTAATCACCAAAAACCTAGCTAATATAAACTGGGATTCTATAAGCGAATTAAAAAAAATAACACTCTATAGAGTACTGCAGGAATTAATGACCAATATGCGAAAGCACAGCAAGGCAACAGTAGTCGTAATCTCTGCGAATCAATCGGGTAAAAAACTGGATTTCATCTATACCGACAATGGGATTGGAAGTGAATTAAAAAGAGGCAACGGACTCCTAAATACGGAAAACCGTATTCGGTCTGTAAACGGAACTATTATATTTGACTCCACTAGTAACAAAGGATTCACAGCTAAAATAAGTCTATAATATGTTTACAAAAGTGTTGGTCTCGGACGATTTAGGCAGTATTAATTCTGGGGTGTTTAGTATTCTTAAGGGAATGGACGTTAAAGAAATCATCCAAGTACAGTATTGCGATGATGCCTATCTGAAAATAAAGAGCGCCACACTGCACAAAGCACCCATAGAATTATTGATCACAGACCTGTCCTTCGTGCCGGATCACCGCCAGCAAAATTTCAATTCAGGAGAAGAGTTGGTAGCCATTCTAAAAAAAGAACATCCCGAACTTAAAATACTCGTGTATTCTGTGGAAGATCGCACCCAACTCATTAAAAGGCTCCTCAACGATTTAAAAGTTGATGGGTATGTGAGCAAAGGAAGAAATGGTCTCACTGAATTAAGGAAAGCTATCACTACTATTGCAAAAGATAGTATATACCTTTCACCACAGTTAAGCCAACTCCTAAACCAAAAAGAGCGTTTAGAAATTGATGATTTCGATATAGAATTGATGCGCTTATTATCTCTTGGGAAATCGCAAGAAGAAATCAGTGCCAATTTTAAACAAAGTAATATTTCCCCTAGCAGCTTGAGTACCATTGAAAAACGATTAAACAGACTACGTATTCAATTCAAGGCCAACAATGCGATTCATTTAGTGAGTATTGTAAAGGATTTGGGGTTGATATAGTCTGTATACGGATACCCGTAATAAACTTCCATAAAATAAAATTAATCTTGTCATGTTTTTTAGCCAAACGGCTTTCATATTGGGGAGCATAGAAAAGACACTGTAACAGGTGTCTTTTTTTTTGCAGGTTACGGGTTACCGTAAAGAATACCAAAAAACGATTTGTAGGTTTGGATAACTAAAATCAACTCCCACATGAAAAAAACAATACTCATTGTTCTACTTTCAATTTTACTTATTCCAAAATTGCAAGCGCAAGATGACGGTTTACTTGGTGCTGCAGTAGGATTAGCAGCAATTGGAAGTGCTATTATTGCTATTGATCAAATGAAAGAGCAGGCCGAGTTAGAAGCGACAGAATGGTTACTCAACAACAGGCCAGAAATGTCGAGTTTTTCCCTTAAAACATTAGATTTTGATGGGAAAAAAGCAAAAGACATGTCTTCTGTTACTGTAATTACCTATAAAATACAGGAATTTCAACTTCGAGATAAACCAGAACTAGATGGCAAAAAACATGTGCTATTCGGATTCACAAGTTACGGATGGGCAAACGAAATGGGAGTTGACTTAAGCCGCGTACGATGGCACATGATAGATGCAGATGAATGGATGAATATGATGGTAGCCTATGTAAAAACTGCCTCAAACGAAAGAGAAGATAGTAAAATTAAACAGAATTTAAAAACGGGAAAAATTGTAAATAAAGGAATTAAAGAAAGCTTTGACTACACCATCCCTTTTTACCGATTGGATGGGGATATGTATGCCGTTCGTGACTACAACGATATGATGAAATTGATATATAACGAGCGCTCACTGGGCATATACCTGAAGGAAACATCAAACCTAGTTCAAATTGGCCGGGGTGATATTATAAAAATTCATGACTTTTTTAATGAGGATGATTAATAATTTAAAAATTAAACTTTTAGTCAACAAAGAAACCAAACGAAGGAAAATAAAGAAATATCAACGGAATTAAAAAGTCATTGCTTGCGTTTTTATTGAGCCAAAATATGCATAACATAAGGGGAGTTTGATTATAATTTCATTTTCTATTTCTTTGATAGCTATCTATATCTGCAAAGAATCACAAAGAAAAGTATAGTTATAAACAAAGCTATAACATTTAAGTTATGGTTTTCTGTTTAATAGTCAGCCGCGGCTGAGACTCGAGCAAGTGTCCGTCGTGGCGGATATGAGCCTAACAGTTATTCAAAATTTATAGTATTTGCAATGCATTCTCTGCCAACACCCGATTTCAAAAACTTCTCGAATAACAATGCCTCCTTTTTATTTTTGAAAAACGCAACAAACACAACGTTCCAAGGACGATATCTAATTGTCCAACCCCTTTTTCCTAAGCTGTTATGAGAGTGAAAACGAGAAATTAAATTACTGGTATAACCTATATACCTTTTACGATAGGTATGAGACCATAAAATATAAACTACAAATTCTTCCATAAAAAAACTCCCCTAAAAGCTAGGGGAGTTTTGATTTAGTAGCGGGAACTGGACTCGAACCAGTGACCTTCGGGTTATGAGCCCGACGAGCTACCTACTGCTCTATCCCGCGATGTATGCTCCAACTCTTCAAATAAGCACTAGTTCATAGGACTAGCAGAATTATTGGACTGCAAAGATACAAAGCTTTTACAATCCCGCAAGTTAAATCAACCTATATTTTTAACATTACATCACAAAAATTTCAGCAAATTAAGCGATATGATTACTTTTAGCTATGTCAAAAAAACTACGAAACACTATTTTAATTATTTTAGGAATCGCTTTACTGCTGCTTGGAGGTCTCATTGCCAGCAACATCATTATAAAAAACAAAATTGCTCGCTTTACAAAAGAGCAATTACCACAAAATATTCTCGCCACATTTGAGGATGTTTCTTTGCATTTACTAAATGGTACACTCACCTATACCGATGTTTCAGTACAACTTCAAAATAAATCTAATGACACGACCCATACCTATCTTACCGCAAATAAGGTAGTTGTTGAAGACGTAAGCTATTGGGACTATTTGTTTTCTAAAGAAATACATATTGAAGATATTAAAATAAAGTCGCCCAAAATTAAATACTATAAAAATAAGCTCATTACCTCAAATGATTCAACAAAAAGTAAGGCATTTCTAACCTTAAACAAACCGCTGATTGTTGACGAACTTAGTATAGACAATGCTACCGTTACTTTTTTTGATACAGATGAAGATGACATCCTATTGTATGTAGAGAATGTTACGATAGAGGTTGACGACATCACGGTAGACAATACGACCCTAAGTAAAAGGTTGCCTGTAACCTTTCTTAATTACGAGGCTGAAGCTGATTCCGTTTTTCTAAAAGTAAGTCCGTATGAGAATCTTACAGTGGCTCATTTCAAATTAAAAAACGAAAAAGCCAAAATAGAAAACTTGCATCTAAGCACTAAATTTTCAAAGGTTGAGCACGCCAAAATGCTGAAACAAGAACGAGATCATTTTAATGTTACCTTAAAAGAAATAGAAGTTAATGCCATAGAGTTTGGTTTCAACAATCGAAAATTCTTCGCCAAAACCAGTCTTATAGCGCTTACCGAAGCAGACGCAACCATTTACCGAAACAAATTAGTTGCAAACGACCCCACCATTAAACCTTTGTACAGTAAAATGCTGCGCGAGTTGCCCATAGATCTTACTATAGATTCGGTTCTGGTTAAAAATAGCACTATAGTGTATCAAGAAAAGGTGAAGCAAGAGCAACCGCCAGGCACTATTTATTTTGACAACTTTAATGCATCCCTAAGCAATATTAGCAATACATATCCTGAAGGAGATAATACAAAAATTTCAGTAGACACACAGTTTATGAAAGCTGCTCCCTTGCATGTGGATTGGAGTTTTGATGTAAATAACTCTCAAGACAATTTTACTTTTAAAGCAGATTTAGGTCTTCTGTCTGCCGATAAAATGAATACGTTCACGAAACCAAATCTTTTAGTGGAACTAGAAGGTGAAACCGAAAAAACCTATTTCTCTGTCTATGGCAATAGTGCGCAATCCAAAATTGACATGCGTATAGATTACAAAAATTTCAAGGTGAACTTACTTAAAAAGAATGGTACCAAAAAAAACAAACTACTATCTGGTATTATTAATATTTTTGTTAAAAAAGATAGTGGAGACAATGAAAGTCAATTTAATGAAGGTAGCGCTACAGTCACACCAGACCGCACCAAATCTTTTTTTAATTATATATGGCTAAATGTTTCGGCTGCGTTAAAAGATTGTTTACTATAATAGCTCAACGTTCTGCGATCCAGGACATGGCTTCCATGCGTTTTTCTGTATCAAAACTTTTAATAGTTGTGGTAAGAAATAAATTTTCTACCGCTCCACAGCCTTGAATCCACTTCCTATTGGTTACCAATGCAATTTTCCTAAGTTTGTCTGCATGTTCTATTTTAAATAGAATTTGATTAATGATGGCAGGTATAGTGAAGTTTTCAATACCGTTGTCTTCCAAATACAAATTTATCTTGCCATATTTATTTAGCTTTTCCAGTATACGTATATGAAGTTGGTTTACGCTATTTTCGTCCACCACTCCTTCTATAAAATATCCTACGGTATCATCAGAAAAACTAAAACTTGAATTCATTGGTAGTCAATTAACTACTAAAGATACAATAATTTTATTGACCCAAATCTTCAGCAGAGAAAGATTGTAACGCTCCGTCTGAAAAAACTACAGAAACAGTAATGGGGTTACAACAAACCTCACAATCTTCCACATAGGTTTGGGATACCGAAGGATCCAGTAACATAGAGATTTCTTCCCAGCAATAGGGACATTGAAAGTGATGTTCGAACATGAATTGGTACTAAGTATTAAGTATTAAGTATTAAGTATTAAGTAAAAATAGAAAAAACCTAACACTCCCCCTTCGGGGGAGTCGAATTTTTGAATCCGCGTGGCGGAGCACAAAAGTTCGGAGGGGGACTAAAAATCTACATTTAAGAGTTGTCCTGTTAATTGAAGCAACTCCAACTCGGCCAACTTGGCTTCATATTTTGCTAAATTTTTATTAGTCCTGGCGTTTAAAAGATTTATCTGCGCCTGCCTAAGCTCTACCGATGTAATCTGTCCCAGTTTATAACGTTCCTGTGACCGGTCGTAGTTATTGGTAGCCGTTATTACATTCTGTTCCTGTAAACTGTACACTTCTAATCTGTTTTGGTAGGCATCATTTGCATTGGCTACATCTCGTTTTACTTCGTTCTCTATTTGCTTTAAAATAAGCTGTTGGGAGTCCTTTTGAATTCGTAAATTCTTTACATTAGTGATACCACTTCCGCCATCAAACAAATCCCACGTTAAGCTTAATCCGGCTCCAAATCCTGTTGTTGTACGGGAACTTGCGAAACTAGTTGAAGGGAAATCTCCCTTATTCCAACCATACGATCCTGTGAGCCCTATGGAAGGTAGGAAAACCGATTTACTAGCTTTGTAATTATAATCTGTGATGTTAATATTTTTTCTTGCCTGAAGCAAACGCACATTATTGGTGTCGGACTTAATAATAAATTGCTCCACTTGCAATTCGCCCATAAAAGCTACTGTGGTATCTACTTCAAAATTTCGCTCTAATTCGGTATTAAGGACCACTGTTAAATCACGTTTGGTGTTTCGGAGTTGTTGGCGGGCATTCAGTAAATTTATACTGTCTGTTACAATATCTACTTCAGCATTTAGCACTTCTAGTTTGTTTACCTGCCCGTAATCAAAACTATATTCTGCCCGGGTTAAACGTGTTTTTGTATTTTCAAAAGTTTGTTTTAACACTTCAATATTTTCAGTAATTCGTGCTACTTCGTAATACACAGAAAAGAGTTGCAAAATTGTAGTTTCAATGGTTTGTCTTGCTTGTAATTCGCCAAGAGCATAATTTTCCTTTAAAGTTTTATAATTGTACCATCTCCCTAAACCATCAAACAAGGTGTAGTTTAGGTTAATAGACGCATTGTATTGTGTAGTCTCTGCACCATCCACAACGTTTGTAGTACCGTCGTTAAAGGTGACTTCCTGGTCTTCTAAATTGTAATTTGCGCCAGCCAACCCCGTTAAAGAAGGTAAAAACCCTGAGTTTAAAATACCCTGATTATTGTCTGCAATTTCAAGATCGTTATTGGCTATTTCAATACCGAAGTTATTCTGTAGCGTTTCTTTAATAGCTTCCTGTTTCGTAAGCATTTCTTGAGCCGAAACACTTCCAAAACCAATAAGACCTAGTAGTACTACTGTTAATTTAAGCCGCATGTTCTTCTTCTTCTTTTTGTTCTTTTATAGCACGTTCTACATCTTCCTTAGGCACTTTATTACCCGTATACAACCACTTAGCTCCTGTTTTAGTGCTATTGGTTAATGAAAGTAACAACGGCAAAATAATTAATGTGAGGAGCGTCGCAATTCCTATACCGTAGGCAATGGAGATTGCCATAGGCTTTAGGAATTGTGCTTGTCTACTCTTTTCTAACAGCAGCGGAGCAATTCCTGCGATTGTTGTTAAAGAAGTAAGAAAAATAGCTCTAAATCTTGAACGACCCGCTTCGTATAAAGCTTCGTCAAATTTCATGCCTTCCCGTAAATAACTATTAAATTTACCAATAAGCACCAAGCCATCATTCACCATAATACCAATCAAGGCTATAATCCCCAACATAGAAAGTATATTAATGGGGAAGTCATGAATCCAATGCCCCCAAGCCACAGCAATAAAGCTGAAAGGTATCATCAACATTAACAAAAAGGGCTGGCTATAACTACGGAAGGTAAATGCAATCACCACATAAATCAAGAAAAGTATAATAGGCACTGCCGTTTTAGCCGAATTTGTCAACTTATTGGCTTCCCTATTTTGCCCTTCATACTGCACTGAAATTGTTGGATACTTAGATAAAATCTCTGGCATCACATTAGCCTGAATGTCTGCAAGAATTTCAGTAGGACTCCCTTTAGGGTCGGCCATATCTGCATTTACTTGTATTTCCCGAAGACCGTTAAGGTGACTTATACTTTCGTCTCCTCTTTTAATAGTATAGGTAGCAATTTCGCCAAATGGAACTCGCTGTCCGCCTGGAGTGATAATGCGCATATCGTCCAAATCGTTAATAGACTCACGGTTTATACGGTCGTAACGCACCCAAACTCGTATTTCGTCCTGCCCACGTTGAAACCGTTGTGCTTGTAACCCAAAAAATCCAGCTCGTACCTGGCTCATTACTTCAAGCAAGTTCAATCCTAATGCATAGGCGGTTTCATTAAGTTCAATATTAATTTCTTTAATTCCTTCGGGGTCTGTATCTGCCACGTCTGTTAGGAGTGAGTTATTTTCGAGGCTAAGTTTAAGTTCATCCTTGGCCGCTTTTAACTCTTCGGTATTATTACCTAGCAATGATACTGAAACCGGATTTCCCCCAAAGTTACCTCCAGATCCAAACGTAAGGCGTTCTACCCCGTATACCTGGCCCACTTCTTCACGGATAGCATTGGTGATCTCGGGTGAGCCGAAATCGCGTTCTTCTCCTGGCAATAAATTCACATTTAACGATGCCTTGTTGTTTCCGGGGCCTACCCGCTTAATAATGTTTTCTACTACCTGTAAATTGCCTGTTTGCCTTTCAGTAAAACGTTCGTTTACTTTCCAAGCAGCGGTCTCTACTGCAGTTATAATACTGTCGGTAATTTTTGGATTGGTCCCTTCGGGCATCAGCAAATCTATACTCACACGATCGCTCGCAATACTTGGGAAGAAGGCTCCACGAATAATTCCACCTTGAAAAGAACCTACGGTTATAATCATAAGCCCTAGAAGAATGGCAAATGTCACAAAGCGTTGATTGAGGGCAAAACGCAACACGGGACTGTACAAATTATCACGTAAATACCGCATAAAACGATCACCATAGTCATTAACGATACGCAATTTTTGAAATGCTTTTGCTATGCCTTTTTTATTAGCTCGCTCTTCTTTGGTCTCCCGTTTCAAAGCTTTTGAATGTGCAATATGCGCGGGAAGAATAATAAGTGCTTCAATTAAGGAAACTACTAAGGTTAAAATTACAATAACCGAAACTTCACTAAAAAAATCACCTATCCGCCCATCGAGAAAAAGGAAGGTGGAGAAAGCTAATACTGTTGTTATAATAGCCGAAATTACAGGGGGCAGTACCTCCATAGTCCCATCAATAGCCGCCTGAATGGGTGTTTTGCCTTTCTCGTAATGCTGGTAAATGTTTTCTGAAATAACAATACCATCATCTACTAAAATACCAATTACAATGATCATCCCGAAAAGGGATAGCACATTGATGGTTACATCAAATTGAGCTGCAAAAATAAACATCCCCAAAAACGAAATGGGCAAACCAACCGCAACCCAGAAAGCCAATCGGGTATTTAGGAAAATTGACAGGAATAATAAAACTAAAATAATACCCGCAATTCCATTGTCACGAAGTAGCCTCGTTCTATCTTTTAAACGAATGGAAGAATCGCTCACCACATCGATCTTTACACCAGTATATTTTTGATTGAATTCGTCTACATATTCATTTACCTGCGCTGCTGTAGAAAGAAGATCTTCACTGTTGGTATTTGTTATTTCAACGTTTACAGCTACATTCCCATTAAAATAAGACGCGTTGGGCGTTTCAGAAAACCTGTCCTGGACGGTAGCCACATCTTGTAATCTTACAACGGTACCATTAGGATTGGCACGAACAACCAAATTATTTAACTCATCCCCGTAGTACGATCTGTTATTTGCGCGAATTAAATAATCTTCGGCATCTGTCTTAATATTTCCTCCTGTGGTTAAAATATTTGCCTGAGAAACTGCAGCGGCTACTTCAGTAAAGCTTAAGTTATAGGCTAACAAATCGTTTTCACGAACAGCAATTTCAATTTCTTCTTCGGGGTACCCAGATACTGTTATTTGGGAAATTCCCTCCATGGCACGCAAATCGTTTTCAATTTGCCTACCAATTTGTTTTAGTGAACTCAATTCAATATTATCGCCACTTATGGCAAAGTCTATGGTTTGCCTAATACGTTCTTGCTTAGCAACCACCAGAGGTTCCATTCCTGTGGGAAAGTTCGGAACACGATCTACTGCGTTCTTTACCTCGGCAAGCATGGCGTCTATATCTTCGTCACTCTCAATTTCAACTGTAATACTTCCTCCACTTTCCCGGGAAGTAGAGGTAACACGTTCTACACCTATTAACCCTTTTAAATTATCTTCAATTTTAAGGACTATCCCCTCTTCAATCTCTTGAGGAGCAGCACCGGGATAGGCAACACTAATACTTATAATTTCGGCTTCTTGTAATGGAAAAAAGGAAGATTTTAATTGCAACAATCCGAAGACACCAAAAATTATAAAAGCAAGGAGCAAAACATTTACCGCTACCCCGTACTTTATAAAATAACTTATAACTTTTCTCATGCTATTCGGTTGTTTCAGTTTCGTTACTCGCCGGAGCACTATCTCGATTTACTTTTACCAACATACCTGCATATGCCCCAGGAATCGATTTTAATAAAACAACTGTTCCGTCGGGTACACCTTGAACTACAACCTCTTTGGGAGAAAAATAGACGGGTTCTACTTTTATAAGATCAAGAATACTATCCCTAACAATAAAAATTTCGGACTCGTCTACTAATAATTTTCTTGAAATCTTGATAGCATTCGTTTGTTCGCGAGCTTCCAATTGCGCCTCTAGGTACATTCCTTCTTTTAAATCATCACCTTTCACCTCTACAAAAACCTTTATGGTTTGAGTATCTGGATCTATACGACCATTGACACGGCTCACTGTTCCTGTGTAGGTTTTAGAGCTCTGCGGAACTGAAAGCTCTACTTTTTCCCCTAGTTTCAGTAAATCACTAAATGTTTTACCAATAGCCAATTCCAACTCAAATACCGAAGTGTCAATATATTCACCCAATTTTTGTCCTTGACGAATTAGCGT
This sequence comes from Rasiella sp. SM2506, assembly GCF_050859505.1. GTDB lineage: Bacteria > Bacteroidota > Bacteroidia > Flavobacteriales > Flavobacteriaceae > Marinirhabdus. The sequence continues at coordinate 326,327 of NZ_CP193934.1, forward strand.
TCCTTTAGTCACCAAAGCTTCGGTTAAAATACCACTGTAAGGAGCGTAGATATTGTATTTCCCTAAACGCTGTTCGAGGTTCTTTAAATTGTAATATGCAGCATATACACCACGACCTGTAACAAAATACTTTACTTTATCTGACGTAATTTCAGGCAAGGCTGGTACCGACTTATTAACATCAAAATTATCTAAATAAGTTTGCCATTTGGAAAATGAATCTGGATAATCTAACCGAAAATCCGGCATTAAGGAAGTCACTAAATTATAAAACTCACTTTTAGAGGCTTGTACCGAAGCATAATATTCTGCTGCATTAATCCTTATAAGAGCCTGGCCTTTTGAATAGGGTTGCCCTGCTTTAAAATCGTTGGCACTTCCTTGAAAAACACCTTGTACTTCAGAGTACAACTCAAAGCGATTTTTGGCTTGGAGTGTTCCATTTGCTGGGATTACAATAGGTACTGTACTATTTGTGACAGGTTCAGCAAAAACCGTTTTTATAATTTTGGCAATTTCTGGCTTTTCTTTGGTGTTATTATCTATGAGATATTTAGAACCAAAAAAAGCTATAACAAGAATTGCTACTCCAAGGCCGTATAGTATAAGTTTTCGCATTAACAGGTCGTAAGTTGGTTAAAAAAAACAAAAATACTGCGAGCCATCTCCTTTGGCGTTAAAAGTATCTTAAAGTTGCAATGCTTCTAACGATTCTGTCACATTTCCCCAATCCTCCATCAATTTACTGAGTTTATCCTTTTTTGCCTGGTATTTGTCAAAAAAGTCCGGCCTGGCGATGGTTTCGTCATAATTTACCTGCAACTCCACATCGATCTCTTTAATTTCTCGTTCCAATTTGTTTATCTGAGCTTCAGTTTTGCTGAGTTTATTCTGAAGAGACTTCAGCTTTTTCTGATCTTCATAACTTTGTTTGCCAGTGGTAGTATTTTTCTTTTCTTCGGAAACTACCTTCGTTTTCTTTTCAGCTTCGCGCATATTTTCAAGATTACGCTGATCTAAAAAATAGTCTATATCGCCAAGGTATTCTTTTAATTTATGATCTTTAAATTCGTACACCTTGTTGGTTAATCCCTGGAGAAAATCCCGGTCGTGAGATACTAAGATGAGTGTTCCCTTAAAATTATGTAACGCTTCTTTTAAAACGTTTTTAGACTTTATGTCCAAGTGGTTGGTAGGCTCATCCATTACCAACACATTAAAAGGTTGTAATAATAGTTTTGCCAGTGCGAGGCGGTTACGCTCCCCTCCAGAAAGTACACGTACGTATTTATCGACTTCTTCTCCTCTAAAAAGGAAAGACCCCAATATATCCCGAACACGTGGTCTAGATTTTTCGTCGGCAGCATCAATCATAGTATCCTCTACCGTCTTAGAACCATCAAGGTAATCTGCTTGGTTTTGCGCGAAATAACCAATTTGCACATTGTGCCCCAAATCAATTTTTCCATCAAAAGGAATATCCCCCACAATCATTTTTGCCAAGGTAGATTTCCCTTGTCCGTTTTGTCCAACAAAGGCTGTTTTAGAATCACGTTCAATTAACAAATCGACATTGTTTAATACTTTTTTATCGCCATAGCTTTTTGAAGCTTTTTCGGTAGTTATAACAACTTTTCCCGGCACTACAGAAATGGGAAACCTAAGATTCATCACAGCATTGTCGTCTTCATCAACTTCAATTCTGTCAATTTTATCCAACTTTTTAATAAGCGATTGCGCCATAGTTGCCTTACTGGCTTTGGCACGAAACTTTTCAATTAGTTTTTCGGTTTGTTCAATTTGCTTTTGCTGATTTTTCTGTGATGCCAATTGTTGCTCGCGCAATTCTTTCCGAAGCACTAGATATTTAGTATACGGTTTTGGATAATCATATATTTTTCCAAGAGAAATTTCAATAGTACGATTCGTCACATTGTCCAAAAACATTTTATCGTGAGAAACCACCACTACAGCACCGGCATAGTTTTTTAAGAAATCTTCCAACCATAAAATAGATTCAATATCTAAGTGGTTGGTAGGTTCATCGAGCAGTAAAATATCGTTGTTTTGAAGTAATAGTTTTGCCAATTCAATACGCATACGCCAACCTCCGGAAAAAGTTTCGGTCACTTTACCAAAATCCTCTCTTAAAAATCCAAGACCTTGTAAAATTCGTTCGGTTTCACCTTGATAGTTATAGCCACCGTGTATTTCGTATTGGTGTTGTATATCGTTAAGATCAATCATTAGCTGATTGTAGCTTTCACTCTCATAATCGGTACGGGTAGCAAGCTGGGTATTTATTTCTTCTAGCTGTTTTTCTAGTTTTTTAATTTCAGTAAATGCTTCGTAAGATTCTTCTAAAACGGTTCTGCCTTTCGTAAAATCTATATCCTGCTTTAAAAAACCTATGGAAATCTCCTTATCTGTTGCAATGGCACCTTCGTCATATTCTTGTTCGCCAGAGATAATTTTAAGTAAGGTAGATTTTCCAGCGCCATTCTTTCCAACTAATCCCACGCGGTTGCCGGGAGATAGCATGAAGGTAATGCCTTCAAAGAGATATTCCCCTTGAAATGAAACCGATAAGTTGTGAATATTAAGCATAAATTATATTGATAACGGGTGATAAAATTTCGGTGCAAAGATGCTTAAATTTGTACTGCAAAAAAAATGTAAATTCAATCATAAATCTATGGGCTTAAAAGGAAGTAAGATGTACAGTATTTTCACAGGCACATGTCCTGTTTGTCATACTGGCGAAATGTACAAAACCCATAACGCATATAAGTTTTCTGAAACTTTAGAGATGCACGAACGCTGTCTACATTGCAACACCAAATTTAAAATTGAGCCTTCCTTTTTCTACGGAGCTATGTATGTGAGCTATGCGGTTGGGGTTGCCGTTGCTGTTGCCGCTTTTATTATTGCCTATTTCTTTATTGGCTTAAACAGGCTACATACTTTTTTTGTGATTACTGGAGCATTGGTCGCATTGCTACCTTTTATTTTACGGATTTCCAGAAATATTTGGATTAATATGTTTTTTAAGTTTGATGAAGGGAAGGTTTAGTCACCTCGAAGCGCAGCGAAAGGCCACACAACTTGCTGAAAACGATTTGCAATGAAACTTTCTCACTCGAACGTGAGTTGCTTGCGTGATTTCTCCTATCGTCGAAATGACTGGGGGCATCGAAATGACTACTTAAACCTAGTAATCACTACTTCCTTCGGCAACTCATTATCCTTCTCAACAAAATCATACAACCACTCACTTAGCAAAGGTGCCATTGATAATCCTCTTGTTCCTAGTCCGCTTAAAAAATAGAGGGTTGGATTTTCTGGGAAACTGCCTAGTAGTGGTTTTCTATCTTTTACGGTAGGTCTAATTCCTGAAACCTGGTCTACAACTTCAAAATCGCATGAAATCATTTTTTGGAGCTTGGCTACTATTTCTTCTTTTGCCCGACTTGTTATACCTGGCGAATAGTCGTCACGACCGTAACTGGCTCCCACTTTGTACAGATCGTTACCTAAAGGAATTAGCATCATTGGGCCTTTTAAAACTTCTTTTAACTGAAGCGCAGGCGCTTTAAAGATGACGTACTCGCCTTTGTTACCCACAAATACTTTGGAGCCTTCTGGCGATACCGATACGTTAAAAAACGGATTATCTTTTACACTTGCTCCTTGTGCAAACACAACTTGCTTAGCAACATAATTTTTATAGGTGACTGAAGTTTCTGTTACTTGTAAACAGCTATAATTGAAGCTTTCAGATACCAATAATTCATTTTGCTGAAGATACTTTCGGTAGAACTCAATAAGTTTAGAAGGATCCAATAAGGCAGCTCCTTTTACACTTCCTAATCCTAATGGGGCGTGTACTGAAATATTTTTATTTTTTTGAATTTCAGAAGAAAGGAAATCAGATAATTCTAGTTTATCGCTAGCTACTACCCAATCATTTTGCTCTTCAATGTTATAGAAAATTCTATGGATGTTGACTGGATTGATAATTTTTTGATCTAACCTTTCAGAAATACTTTTATAAAATGGTAGTGCTTTTTCAAAAAATTGAGATGCATTCCAGGCTGCAGTGAATCGCTTTAATACTGTTGGGTTCAGGACGCCTCCAGATGCAGTTGTAGCGCCATTTTCACCGTCTTCTACCACTACAAAGGTTTTGCCTTGTTGCAATAGCGTTTCAGCAAAACAGATGCCTGCGATACCTAATCCTACAATGATGTATTCTACTTGTTTCATTAAGGTGTAAAATTAGGTTTTAAAAATGTAATTGAATAATTTTAGTATGCCAGTCTAAGCACCGCCAGAATGAATCTTTCGGGCTGGTCGCCGAAGACCATTTCGAAAAACACTTCGACATGCTCAGTGTACAGAATATTATATAAAACAAAAAAAGGCGTTATACATCCTAAATTTTTCGAGAGCGCTCCGCTAGGAACAGCCCTTCCGATTCAGCAAAGCTGAACCACCTTCCCTTAAAAGGGAAGGAGCATAGCTTAGGATTTTGAACTAAAATTGTTCATAAAAAAACCTCCTAAGAAAATTCTTAGGAGGTTTTTTAAGTTCACTTTACAACTACTAGTAGTTCCAAAGGTCTATTTCCATATTTCTGATTTGGTCCTTGATGCGTTCGGCTTCTAGCAATTGCATTAACGCATTATCGTTAATATAATCACGTACACCACGATCACCCTGAACGTTGTCTTCTTTGTAGATCATAGCGTTAAAACGTCTGGAGTTTAACAAATGATCATACGTAATAGGCTGCGAAGTGTTTTTACGGTTAAAAGCTTTTGACTTGTGCAAGGCTTCTCTCGCTCCCGGGAACCATACCCAAAACAATTCTACTTTACTATCCATATTGTCATCTGGAAATGCTTTAGATCGCGCTTCGTTCGCTACTGGGCAAAGACCTAACAAGCGATACTTTAACTCACCTTGACGTTTGTCCAGATACCAGATACCGCGAATTCTCCATTCTTCAATATCTCCTGCATCTAAGGCAAACTTACGGATGAACTGCTCATCTACAACACCTTCAGCATTGTACTGCTCGATACCATAATCTGTAGTATCGCTGTACATTAAAGAAGCACTTAAGTCTCCTAAAGTTCGCTTTTCAGTAAAATAAGAATCTGCATATACATCTTCAATGTTCCCGTTCTTGATATTTTTTACTAAAACATCATACAAAGAACGTCTTTCGCTACCAATGTTGTTGGTGTCTATAGGATAGTATAACGGAAAGTTTACACGCTCATCAAGGTCGATAATTTCCCAAGTGGTTTTTGACCACAGGATATCACGCTCGTCTGTATACCCATAAGGTAACGGCTCGTCATTATCATAAGCAATCTGTGCTTCTGTCTTCTTGCCTATATCATCCGGTGTTTTTGCGTTGAGTACGTTTAACTGAGCCGAAGCTGTAGTTGCACATAATAACAGACCAAAAACAGGTAAAACAACATTTTTAAAAGTCATAAATCAGTTTTTAATTCTAGTTTGTCAATTCGATAATTACAGGAGAAATCTTTTTCAATTTATATCCTGAATTACCAGCAATTTTTGCATTAATATCGATGATCTGAACTACATCACCACGCTTTGCTCTACGCAAGGCTGCTTGTGCTGCGCCATTCAATTTGGTACCACTCACAACAATGGTTGGTTGTCCAGATACTTTGAAGCTAAATCCAGTTACCTGAAGATTTAAATCAAAATCGAAGTCGTCCAACTTAGCACTCACACTTGAAATCTCAAGCCCTTGGCGCTGCATACGTACGGTACCACCATCTCCAGTTTCGCCTCTAATAGCTCCAACTGGACGTGGAATATCTTTAATACGGAACAATGAGTTTGTACTAATTTTTTGACCATCTGGCAACGTACCACTGGCTGTAATTGTTACTTCTCTACCAGTTCCCGGTGTCATATTATATTTACTACCTGAAGCTTTAGAAAGACCAGCTCCCGATGCAGATACTTTATTATCTGGAATACCAGGGATAGAAATAGTCATTGGGTTTACAACCCCACGATATACAACATTCATTTTGTCTGCAGCAATTACGGCAGAGTTTGGCTTAGAAATAGTAGCGAATCCAGTTTTTACCGGCACTTCTACTTTCTCTCCACCTTCACCGTATACCAACATTCCTTCAATTTTATGATCTCCAGGGCTACCAGCTCCAACATTAAGCACAACTCTACCACCTTGAACAGAATACTGATCTGTAGTAAGAGGTCTACCATCTAAGGTAAGATTTACTTCTTGAGGCACTGTGCTAGCATCTGTACGTCCTAACAAGATTGCTCCGTTAAACGTTTCACCAGAATAGTATGCAGATTTCTCTACATCCATAATAGTAGAATAATTACTAAAAGAAAGTGCTGCTGCCTGTTGTCCAGAAAGCATTTTTGAAAGCACTTCACTTTTTGCAGTTTTTACATCTGCCTGTAACTGAGTTAACTTAGTCATAGAAGCAATTAAAGGAAATCCTTCATAATTATAATTTAACCATTCTATTTCCTTACCATCACGATTTGTTTCTGGAGAGGTTGAAAAGTTATTTTCAATAGATTGCTTTAAATCTTCTACACCAATTACTCTTTTAGCTACTGCTGTATCGGATAAGACAGCTACCATATTTACACGGTATTTGTTCATTTTATCAATAAACTCCTGTCCTTCTGCCTTATACTTATCACCTGTAAAAAACAAGTTGTTAAAGTGATCTGGCTTATCCATTACCTCATAATCGGTTGGATCTTCCAAGTCTTTAATTGCAGCACTCTTTAACGAAGTGATATAAACATCTAAGTCGTTTGAAACTGTTTCAATTTCTTGAGCTTTTGCATACACCGCTGCATACTGAGCTGGCTCATCTGAGGCCTTCGTATTTAACCCTTCCATAAAGGCAGAGTTACGTGCCGAAGTTTCTGTATTTGCTTTCTCAATTTTATTGTTTAACAAACCAAAAGCAGATAATACTTCTTTTGACATGTTAAGTGCGAGCATTGCGATGAAAACCAAATACATTAGGTTAATCATCTTTTGTCTGGGGGATTGTCCTCCGGCCATATTTTTTCTTTTTAAAAGTTTATAATAGGTTGAAAAACAATCTTAGTTTCTATTCATTGCTGATAACATTCCTCCGTACACACCATTCAATGAAGAAAGGTTTGTAGTAAGGTGTTCCATCTGTGATTTTAATTGTTCAGCATTTTCTGCTACTCTTTCGTTTGCTTCAGTCTGACGACTAGTAGACTCAATTTGCACTTTATATAAGCTATTTAATGAATCCATTTGTGCAGCAGCTAATGCCATTTCTTCACTATATTTTTTAGTTGAACTCATGGCTTCAGCAGTTGGCGCCATACCTTTTGCAGCACCTTCAAAAGAACGGATACTTGTACTAAGGCTATTCATTAATTCTGAATCGATACGAGCATCTTTAAGCATTTCGTCTAATTTTTGAGACAATAACCCTTGAGCATCTTCTGGTTGTTTTGCCTTCTTTGCAGACGTCATTCCTCCAGCCAATTCTGGGTATACTAAAGACCAATCTAAATCATCATCTACTGGTTCAAAGGCAGAAATTGCAAAGATAATTGCTTCGGTAATAAGACCTACAGCCAGTAATGTTCCTCCATCAAGGACAAAAATACCAAGATCTAACTCCCAGTGAAGGATTTTAAATAATGCTCCTAAAATTACAATAGAAGCTCCAAGCCCGTAGGCCATGTTAAATAATTTTTTAGATGATTTTGACTGTGCCATAATGAAATAGTTTTTTAGTTAAGTTAATTAAGTAAGTTTAGATTCAATATAAAAGGAAAGGAAACGCAAGGGGTTATCTTGCGTCACCAAAGTCTTTATTTACAGTAATATCTGTACCCATGTAGTCTTGCACGGTACGGAAGCCAATGTAACTTCTAGCAGAGTCTGCATATTCGAAATCACGGCTACTTACTTGTAAGAAGTAAGCAACATCTTTCCATGATCCACCACGAACAACTTTACGCATGTTTTCTTCGTCGTTTACGTTAGGATTCATAGTTGAAGTATACTCATAAGAAGCAGCGTCATAGCTTGAAGCTACCCATTCTGAAACATTTCCTGCCATATTGTACAGGTTGTAATCATTAGGCTCATACGCGTCTGCTTCCACAGTGTATAATGCTTGATCTGCTGCATAATCTCCACGCAATGGCTTAAAGTTTGCCATAAAACAACCTCGGTCATTCTTAGCATAAGGACCACCCCAAGGATAGGTAGCAGATTCTAGACCACCACGAGCAGCATATTCCCACTCTGCTTCACCAGGAAGGCGGAAAGAATTTACATGCTGACGTTTTTTAGATTTTTGGTATGAATTTTTATACAATGTTCTCCACGCACAAAATGCTTTTGCCTGCTTCCAGGTCACACCTACTACAGGATAATCCCCATAGGCCTGGTGCCAGAAATAGTCATTATGCATAGGCTCATTATAAGAATAGTTGAAATCTTTAATCCAAACAGTTGTATCTGGATAGATCATAACTTCTTCTTTTTTAATAAAATCTTTTCTACGTTTTCCATCTGCACGTGCAGCTGCCTGGATATCCATATACGTATATTGAAATTTCAATTTATCCACATCAATAGTACGTTGACCGTTATAAGCCTCTTCAGCAGGGATATACATAGAATCCATCACTTCTGAATAGTATTCGTCTGGATATTCTGCAGTGTCCCAAATAAGATCTACATCACTGTTTATTTTTCTACCTGCGTAGAAATCATCACCCATTCCGTAGTAGTTATCATACATATACTGATCGTATGGTGTCATTTCTTCGTTTTCTTGATCAACGAATGCAAATTCACCAACACTACCATCACCCGGTGTTGCTCCCATCTCATCGGCGATAATAGCCAATTTAAGACGCACAGTCGAGTCGCGTACCCATTCTACAAATTGTCTGTATTCTGCATTGGTAACTTCGGTTTCGTCCATGTAGAAAGAGCGAACCGTAACTGTCTTTGTAGGAGCATCATTTACCGCTACGAAGTCATCGTCAGACTTACCCATAATAAAGGAACCACCAGGAACTAAAGTCATTCCGTAAGGTTTTTCTGGGTACCATTTTTTTCCTTTTGCGCCAACAAGTTCACCTCTGTCTCCAGAGTTACAACTAAACAAAAAGGCTATCACTGCACTTAATGCAAGAATCTTCTTCATAGGTAATTAGGTTAAATTCGTTTGATTTAAGAGGGTAAACCTATCTATAAAAATTAAGAAAAGCAACAAATTTCTTAAAAAACCCTTAAATCTAAATTACTAGGTTTAAATTATACTTCGTTTTTTCGGCGGGCTTTTATCCACCTTTCAGGTATCTCCTGATTTGTTGCACCCACGTATTCACTGTATGTGCAAGGTAATAACGTATGCTTTTTTAGTTTAGTATCTACTTCTGAAATAAAAGGTATTTCTATCCACCATCTACCTGTCTTATGGCTCTTTTTAAAGACCAATACTTCATCTTCAATAGGCACTTTATAGATAGAATAGTACCTTTCGTCGGTAAAATCTTCATCTGAAACTCTAAAATTAACACCTTCGACGAAGTACCAAAACACCTGCGCAATTAACATAGCCCCGCTTTTTGCGGCTTCAAAATTTTTAAGCTCATAAACGCCAAAAGAGCTCACTCTGTTGCTTATACCTGCATATCTGGCTATAGCACATATTTCTCTACTATCGAAACCATTAGGACTTGCACTGTTTTTATAACTTAATTCTGAGCCTTTTATTGCCGTACTGTCTACACTTACAATATCTGCATCGCGCAAGATAGGCTCTACTACAGAGACATCTGCCATAATCTCCCCTAAACGGTAGGCATCAAAATAGAGTTTATTCATAAGCTCTATTTCTCCCGGCGGGTTGAAAAAAGACTGGTATCCCACAACACTGTAATTAAAAAGGTTATAGGGTTCGTCTACAATAATCCTACCTACATACGATTTATTTGTAATAGGTTTTTCGGCATCTCCTAAATCGAAGTGAGCGTCTACATTCACCATATTTACCATTTTACCTATAGTATCATAGGCTCTATATTGAGCATACAAGACATCCTGGCTGCCACCTAAAATTAAAGGGATGATCTTTTTTTGGAGTAGTGCAGCAATTACAGTTTTAAAAGCAAAGTAGGTGTCTTCCGGGGTAGCTCCATTAGGTATATCGCCCAGATCTACAATTTTTTTTCTCCAATTGCCCGGGTAAAGCGAATAGAAAGACTTCCTGAAAGCGTCCAGTTTTATTTCTTCACCTATATAATCAACATCTTTTCGGTTTTCCAAAACACCTAAAATAGCGAATCCCACCCCCTTTAAGTTGGGCAGGTCTCCATTTTTACGGTGTACCTCAATTTGTTTACCTAAAGTACCTTCTGGCAGGACTTCTTTATGAGCTACTACTTTTTTTGAAACAGGGGAAAGAAATTCAATCATTTTAATGCCTAGCGTTTTAGGTGCTCAATATGCCCAACGGTTTATAAACTTTATTTTTTTGCTGAAGTTTTCTTCTTTGCGGTAGTTGTTTTCTTTGGAGCTTTTTTCTTTGTAGCTTTTTTCTTAGGAGCTTTTTTCGCAAATAACTCCTGAGCGTCTTCCAAGCTAATTGTATCTGCTTTGGTAGTTTTTGGCAACTCTATTTTTGTTTTTCCTTTAATTAAATTAAAACGACCCCAACGCGCTTTCTCCAATCGAATTCCTTCTTCAGGCCATTCATTAATAAGCTTATCTATTTCTTTTTGCTTCTTATCTTCAATTAGCTGAACAATATCTTCATCGGTAAGATTGTCGAAATCATACTTCTTATTAACGTTAATAAACATGTTATTCCACTTTATAAAAGGACCAAACCTACCAGTACCTTTTTGTACGGGTAAATCGTCATACATATATATAGGTGCATCGGCTTTTTTCTTCTCCTCAATCAATTCTTTTGCGTACGGCATTTCCACTTCTAGTGGATCCATCCCTTTTGGTAAGGAGATAAACGTTTTGCCAAAACGCACATACGGACCATACCTACCATTGTTCACTTCTACTTCTTCTCCTTCATACACTCCCAATGTTTTTGGAAGCTTAAATAAATCCATCACTTCTTCAAAAGTTACCATATGTAATTGCTGGTCTGGACGTAAGCTGGCAAATTTCTTTTCTTCATCGTCCGGCGCTCCAATTTGAGCCATGGGACCGTATTTACCTAAACGCACTAATACAGGACGTCCACTTTCTGGATCGTCTCCTAAAATTCGTTCCCCGCTCTCACGCTCCGCATTTTCCTGCACATCTTCCACACGAGGGTGAAATTCTGCATAGAAGTTTTTCATCATTTTCTTCCAGTCTTCTTTCCCTTCAGCAATGTCATCAAAATTCTCTTCTACCTTGGCCGTAAAATTAAATTCAAGGATATTTCCGAAGTGCTCCACCAGGAAATCATTTACAATCATTCCAATATCTGTAGGCACTAATTTTCCTTTATCACTTCCCACAGTTTCGGTTAGTGTATTGTCTTTTAAGTTGTCGTTCTCTAACGTAAGCTGAAGATATTTGCGCTCCACACCTTCAATAGTACCCTTCTCAACATAATTACGGTTGATGATAGTAGAAATCGTTGGCGCATAGGTAGACGGACGACCAATACCTAATTCTTCTAATTGTTTTACTAAAGATGCTTCTGTATAACGGTAGGGAGCTCTTGTAAAGCGCTCGGTTGCGGTAATATAAGTACTATTTAGGTTGTCTCCTTTGGTTAAATTAGGCAACATTCCATCTTGTTCATCTTCTTCAGAATCGGTTCCTTCCAGATATACTTTTAAGAAACCGTCAAATTTTATCATTTCACCGTTGGCAGTGAATTGCGCTTTCACGTTTTTATCACCCAGCACATCAATCTTCACGTTGGTACGTTCCAATTGCGCATCGGCCATCTGACTAGCAAGGGTACGTTTCCAAATAAGATCGTACAATCTTGCCTGGTCGCGGTCACCTTCAATACCGTGGTTACTCATATCGGTTGGGCGAATGGCCTCGTGAGCCTCTTGTGCTCCTTTGGACTTTCCTTTATAGTTACGCGGCTGGCAATATTCATCGCCATAGTAACTTGCTATTTCTTTTTCAGCAGCACTCTTTGCATCGTTACTCAAGTTTACACTATCGGTTCTCATATAGGTAATGAGACCGGCTTCGTACAAACGCTGGGCAATGGTCATTGTTTTTCCTACTGAAAAATACAATTTACGAGAGGCCTCTTGTTGCAAAGTAGATGTGGTAAATGGTGCAGCAGGCGATTTCTTTGCAGGTTTTTTGGTAAGGTCTGCTATTTTATAATTGGCTCCTACATTTTTTTCTAGGAACGCTCTTGCTTCGGCTTCTGTATCAAAATTCTTCGGAAGTTTTGCCTTAAAAGAACTTCCTTCTGCAGTTATAAATTCTGCATCAATCCTGTACGAACCTACTGGAGTAAAACCTTCAATCTCACGTTCGCGCTCCACAATTAATCGCACAGCAACACTTTGTACGCGTCCGGCTGAAAGTCCGCCCTTTACTTTTCTCCAAAGTACCGGAGACAACTCATACCCTACCAACCTGTCCAGCACACGTCTGGCTTGTTGTGCATTTACTAAATTATAATCTATCTTACGCGGATTTTCAATGGCTTTTAAAATTGCGGTCTTGGTAATTTCGTGGAATACAATTCGCTTTGTATTCTCATCCTTAAGATCCAGCTCTTCGGCCAGGTGCCATGCAATAGCTTCTCCTTCTCGATCCTCATCACTTGCCAGCCAGACCATTTCGGCTTTTTTGGCAAGACCTTTCAATTCCTTTACCAGGGTTTTTTTATCTGGAGAGACTATATATTTAGGTGTAAAATCTCCGTCCACATCTACCCCCAACTCTTTTGAAGGTAAATCTGCTATATGTCCAAAACTGGAAGCAACCTTAAAATCTTTTCCGAGGAATTTTTCTATGGTTTTCGCTTTTGCCGGGGACTCCACAATCACTAAATTCTTTGCCATCTGTTCTCTTTTCTTGTTCATTTCCTAGAAGAAGGAAATCTATTTTTTGGATTACAAAAGTATGTGAATTTTTTTATAACGAAATTTTAACTGTAAAAATTAAGCTTCTGTTAACATAGAAAGCACAGGAATACTGCTGAATCTTCTCTTAAATCTACACGATAACCCAAGAAATTTCTATGATGATTTTTTAATCCTAACCAGAAATGAAAGTCTTCTATTCGGAAATTTCAGCTGAAAAACCTACCGTATTTTTATAGATATTATATATAGGTATGTGTACAAAAAGTTGTGTTACAAAAACTCCAATAAAGCAAAACACTAATCCCAATTGTGCAATCATATTGCTAATTAAAATAATCCCGAAAATGATAAGCCAAAACTTATGCCCTAACTTAAAAGCAGCTTTAATAATCTGAGAAACAGAAAGATCTTGATTAAAGACAAATAGAACTACGAATAATTGCAGTGGAACCATCACGTAAAAAAGAGGCAAATAACACAGCAAAGCTGCCGCAATTGCAATTCCCATCCCAGCGAGATTTAGTCCTAAGATTTTGCCTACATTCCCTTTTAAATATGAAAAATAACCGCCTGGACTTTCTGTGGAGCCTTCGTCTTTTAACCGGATTACTTTATAAAAATGAGCCACCAAAGAAAAGCTAAATAGCTGAACAATGAGTGCAATTACCAACACGCCCACCATATATCCTATCCAAAAAGAAAGCGAATAATTTATATCTGGTTGGTAATACGGATCGCCCATATTTTTAAAAATCCCAATATACATAGGAGCCAGCGGAATATAAACCAAAATTAAAAAAGAAATCATAAATAACATATTAAGGAGACCATGGTACAGCGCAGGTTGCCAAAGATCTTTAACAGAGTCGAACGTTTTTGTCAAGACATCTCCAAAATCTGGCTTCTGGGCATTTTCAATTCGATTAAAAATTGGGTGTTCCATAGGTTGCTTGTTGTTAGTTTGGATGTTAAAGATAGAAAAAAGAAATCTGCCATTTTGGCACAACTATAGATTTATCCATATCTTTGCACCCGCCTACTTTTTTTGGTAGGCTTTGTTTGAAGGAGCACTAGTTAGATTTCAGAAAATACATGCAAGACAAAACCATAGACGAAACAAAACAAGGAGATTCGCTTGTTTTAGAAAACAAAAAAGAGAACACCAAAAAACTTTTTATTGAAAGCTACGGCTGTGCTATGAATTTTAGCGATAGCGAAATTGTGGCGTCTATACTCAATGACCAAGGTTTTAACACCACTCAAAACCTAGAAGAGGCAGATCTGGTTTTGGTGAATACCTGCTCTATTCGAGATAAGGCAGAACAAACCGTACGCAAACGTCTTGAAAAATACAATGCCGTAAAACGCGACCACAATCCAAAAATGAAAGTGGGCGTACTGGGGTGTATGGCAGAACGTTTAAAGGAAAAATTTCTAGACGAAGAAAAAATAGTAGATATGGTGGTAGGCCCAGATGCCTACAAAGACCTTCCTAACCTTCTTGCCGAAGTAGAAGCAGGAAACGACGCAGTAAATGTAATCCTCTCCAAAGATGAAACGTACGGAGATATTGCTCCTGTTCGCCTAAACACTAACGGAATTAATGCCTTAGTAAGCATTACTCGTGGCTGCGATAATATGTGTACATTTTGCGTGGTTCCCTTCACACGAGGGCGTGAACGTAGTCGGGATCCTCAGAGTATTTTAGGAGAAATAAACGAATTGGCTTTAAAAGGCTACAAAGAAATCACCTTACTAGGACAAAATGTAGATAGCTATGTGTGGTACGGTGGCGGACTCAAAAAAGATTTTAAAAATGCTTCGGAGATGGAGAAAGCTACGGCGACTTCCTTTTCGCAATTGCTAGCTATGGTTGCCGAAGCACAGCCAGGAATGCGTGTTCGGTTTTCTACCAGCAATCCGCAGGATATGACGGAAGATGTTTTTCACGTCATGGCGAAATACAGAAATATTTGTAACCACGTGCATTTGCCCTTCCAGAGTGGTAGCGATCGAATACTGAAAGAAATGAATCGCCAGCACACCGCAGACGAGTACCGCGCTTTGGTAAAAAGAATGTGGGAAATTTTGCCTAATTGCAGCATCTCACAAGATATTATTGTAGGCTTCCCTGGCGAAACAGAGCAAGATCATCAAGATACGCTACAGTTAATGGAGGACATAAAATTTACCTTCGGGTATATGTACAAATATTCTGAAAGACCTGGAACCATGGCCGCCAGAAAGTTTGAAGACAACATCCCTGAAGCCACAAAAAAGAGAAGATTGACCGAAATTGTAGACGCACAAAGAACCCACGCTGCATACAGAACACAACAATTCGTTGGCAAAACAACTGAAGTATTAATAGAAAAGGAATCTAAGAAAAATCCAGACCAATGGAGTGGTCGCAACGAACAAAGCATAGGCGTTGTATTCCCAAAAGGAAATTATAAAATTGGCGATTTTGTGAAGGTGAAAATTCACGATTGTACGAGTGCAACGTTAATTGGCACTTCTACTCCGCTCAGTAACCAAGAAGCAATAGATTAAAAAATCGTGCCCTGAGCGTAGCCGACGGGTGGAATTTACACAATTATGGAAAGCGTACAAGCAACAAAACAACGGTTCGGGATTATCGGGAATGATCCAAAACTAAATCGTGCCGTAGAAAAAGCCATACAAGTTGCTCCTACCGATATTTCGGTATTAGTAACTGGTGAAAGTGGTGTGGGAAAAGAAAGTATCCCGAAGATTATTCACTCGCTTTCGCATCGGAAACACGGAAAATACATCGCAGTAAACTGTGGCGCTATTCCAGAAGGCACTATAGACAGCGAACTGTTTGGACACGAAAAAGGGTCGTTTACAGGAGCTACAGCCACCCGGAATGGTTATTTTGAAGTGGCCGATGGCGGAACTATTTTCCTGGATGAAGTAGGTGAACTCCCCTTGCCTACCCAGGTACGTTTGTTGCGTGTATTGGAAAATGGTGAGTTTTTAAAAGTTGGTTCCTCTAAAATTCAAAAAACCGATGTGCGTATCGTAGCGGCTACCAACGTAAAAATAACCGAAGCTATTAACAAAGGTAAATTTAGAGAAGACTTATATTACAGACTTAGTACCGTAGATATTAATCTTCCTCCATTAAGAGAACGTTCTGAGGATATCCATTTATTATTCAGAAAATTTGCGGCAGATTTTGCTCAGAAATATAAAATGCCCACGCTTCGTTTAGAAGATAATGCTGTACAAACTTTATTAAATTATCGCTGGAGCGGAAATATTCGTCAATTACGAAATGTTGCTGAACAGATTTCAGTATTAGAACAAGAAAGAACTATTAGCAAAGAGAAATTGCATCAGTACCTTCCCGATATGGGAAGTAATTTACCAGCAGTTATCAATCCGAAGAAAAATGAAAGCGATTTTAGTAGCGAACGCGATATTTTGTACAAAGTGTTATTTGATATGCAACGAGATGTAAACGATCTTAAAAAATTAACGTTGGAATTGATGAAATCTGGAAACGCTTCTAAAGTAAAGGAAGAAAATGAAGGTCTTATAAATAAAATATATTCTGAAAAGCATAATCATCAAGAAGAACTAGCAGCCATTGTGGAGGAAGAATATGACGAACCAAGCAATGTTGAAGTGTTGAATATTGCTGAAAAAGCTTCAGAAGCAAGAGAAAATAAATACGATTTTGCTGAAGAGATTCAAGAAGAAGAAAGCCTGTCTCTACAGGAAAAAGAACTGGAGCTCATTAAAAAATCATTAGAAAAATACAAGGGCAAACGCAAAGATGCCGCAGACGAATTAGGCATAAGCGAACGGACGTTGTATAGAAAAATTAAACAATATAATTTATAAGTATATTCGCCTTACATGAAGTATATTTTTAAAATAGCACTAGTACTCGCCTTAGTCCCTATGGTTCAAGGCTGCAAATTTTACTCTTTCACTGGAGCAGACATAGATTACAGTACCACCAAAACATTTCAGGTAAACTTTTTTCAGAATAACGCGCCTATTGTGGAGCCTGGAATTGGGCGGGATTTTACATTAAAATTACAAGATATCCTCATCAACCAAACAAGTTTGGATTTAGTAAATAATAACGGTGATCTTATTTACGAAGGAGAAATTACCGAGTACTACATTGCCCCAATTACCGCTCAATCAAACAGTACCGCCGCCCAAAACCGATTGACCATAAGTGTGAATGTTCGGTTTTTTAATACTAAAAAAGAAGAAAAAGATTTTGAACAGCGTTTTTCTTTCTACTTTGATTATGCCGGGCAACTCCAACTTACAGGTGCGGCACTGGATAGTGCTATAGACGTAATTTACGAGCGCATCACTCAGGATATATTTAATAAATCACTTGCTAACTGGTAATTTTGAATACAGAAACTTTTACATATCTATTGGCAAATCCGCAACAGCTAACTAACCAACAGCTGGCGGAGATTACTACCGTGGTTCAAAAATACCCCTACTTTCAGAGTGCACGTGCCTTGCAATTAAAAGGACTTAAAAATAACGACAGTTTTTTATACAACGACACTTTAAAAGTAACGGCTGCACATACAGCAGATCGTGATATCCTATTTCAGTATATAACTTCCAAAATATTTGTCCAGGATAAAATTTCAGAATTAATTTTGCAGCACGATGCTTCGGTAAACGAACTTGAGGTTGTAATGGAAGATCTTTCAGAACAAACCGCACTGGAGTTGGACAAACAAATGAAAGCTGAATTACAAAAAGCCGAGGCGATTTTAAACCCAAGGTTGTTTGAGCGTAAAGTGCAATCGTTAGTAGAAATTTCAAATAAAAATGAGATAGAAACTGAAATAGAAAGCAATGTTGAAACTTCAGCAACTAGTTCCGAAGAAAAAATAGTAGCAGTAGATGCGCCACTTCCGTTTAAAAAAGACGACACCCACTCTTTTAGCGAATGGTTACAACTAACGCAGGCAAAACCCATTAAACGAACTGAAGCCAAAACAGACAACATACCCTCCGAAATTGAAGAACTAACCAACACACCATCTGCCGAAGAAAAGTTTGAATTGATTGAGAAATTCATTCAAGAAAAGCCAAAACTGGAAGTCTCTATATCACAAACCAAGCAACCAGATCTTGCCAAACAATATACCCAAACGCCTAACTCCTTGATGACAGAGACCTTGGCGAAAGTTTACCTGCAGCAAAAAAATTATAAAAAAGCTATTAAAGCGTATGAAATATTAATTTTGAAAAATCCCGAAAAAAGTGGTTTCTTTGCAGATCAAATTCGAGCAATTAAAAAACTGAATACAAAAGAAGCAACATGAGCACGTTTACAATATTTTTAGTCTTGATTATTTTTATCTCCTTTTTATTGGTGGTAGTTATTATGGTACAAAACCCAAAAGGAGGCGGATTATCATCTTCCTTTGGTGGCGGTGGTGGCGGTGCCCAAATGGGTGGTGTTAAAAAAACAACCGACTTTTTGGACAAAAGTACCTGGACCTTGGCCATCGTTTTATTGGTTTTAATTCTAGCCAGTAATATTCCCATTATGAACAACACAGGAACCAACAGCACCTTTCAAGAAGATGTTGAAAATGTAGTACCAGAGACTACTACAAATCCTGATGCTTCAACGAATACAGATCCAGACGGAGAGTAATTCGCGAAAACATATTTTATAAAATGCCAGCTTATGACAAGCTGGCATTTTTTGTTTACAATTATTTCAAATTGGCAGTAAACAACCCTTGGCATACTTTCTGCCTATTGGGTAACAGACAAAATAATTTTTAGTTTAACGAGATTCCCGTCGAAATTTATGCTGAGCATAGTTGAAGTGCGGAAATAAAAAAAATAATATATGGCATTAAAAATCCAACCCCTTTCAGACCGAGTAGTTGTTGAGCCCCAAGCGGCAGAAACAAAAACAGCATCTGGATTGTACATACCAGATAGCGCTAAAGAAAAACCACAACAAGGCAAAGTAGTAGCCGTAGGTAAAGGTAAAAAAGACTACGACATGACCGTAAAAGTAGGCGACACTGTTCTCTACGGAAAATACGCTGGTAGTGAGCTAAAACTTGAAGGTAGCGACTACCTTATTATGCGAGAAGAAGACATACTCGCGATTGTTTAACCCCTCGACTCCGCTCGGGGTACAATAAGAATTAATTCAAATTTCAGTATATAAAACTTAATTTGAAATACATTAAACTATATTCTCCCTTTCGGGGAGATGTCAGCCGCGGCTGACAGAGGGGACAATCTCTTCGAAAATTAAAATAAATTAACAGTAATAAGATTCTCACCTTCGTGGGAATGACAAAATTAAAATTTTGACATGGCAAAAGATATAAAATTTGACGTTGAAGCACGTGACGCAATCAAACGCGGCGTAGACGCTTTAGCAAACGCAGTAAAAGTAACGTTAGGACCCAAAGGACGTAACGTAATTATAAGTAAAAGTTTTGGCGCACCACAAGTAACCAAAGATGGGGTTACCGTGGCAAAAGAAATTGAATTGGAAGACGCCCTTGAAAATATGGGCGCACAAATGGTAAAAGAAGTAGCGTCTAGAACCAATGATTTGGCAGGTGACGGTACTACTACTGCAACCGTGTTGGCACAAGCCATCGTAAAAGAAGGTTTAAAGAACGTTGCCGCAGGAGCAAATCCTATGGATTTAAAACGCGGTATTGACAAAGCAGTTGAAGCTATCGTAAAGGACCTTGAGAAGCAAGCGACCAAAGTGGGCAATTCTTCCGAAATGATTCAGCAGGTGGCTTCTATTTCAGCAAATAATGATGAAACTATTGGTAAACTGATTGCTAAGGCTTTCGGAAAAGTAGGAAAAGAAGGTGTTATCACCGTAGAAGAAGCTAAAGGAACTGAAACATACGTAGACGTTGTGGAAGGAATGCAGTTTGACCGTGGATACCTTTCTCCATACTTTGTAACCGACAGCGAAAAAATGCAAACCGAATTGGAGAACCCAATGATCTTGTTATGCGACAAGAAAATTTCTTCGATGAAAGACTTAATGCCAATTTTAGAACCCGTAGCACAACAAGGAAAATCGTTGTTGATTATTGCTGAAGACTTAGACGGCGAAGCATTAGCTACTCTGGTAGTAAATAAACTTCGTGGTTCCTTAAAAATTGCAGCTGTAAAAGCACCTGGATTCGGAGACCGTAGAAAAGCAATGTTGGAAGATATCGCAATTTTAACTGGAGGAACCGTAATCTCTGAAGAAAGAGGTTTCACTTTAGAAAATGCAACCCTAGAAATGTTAGGTACTGCAGAAACAGTAACGATTGATAAAGACAACACAACTATTGTGAATGGTGCTGGTAAAAAGAGCGACATCCAAACACGTGTTGGACAAATAAAATCTCAAATTGAAACTACAACGAGCGACTACGACAAAGAAAAATTACAGGAGCGTTTGGCCAAGTTGGCTGGAGGAGTAGCAGTACTGTATGTAGGTGCAGCTTCTGAAGTTGAAATGAAAGAAAAGAAAGACCGTGTAGACGACGCCCTTAATGCAACCCGTGCGGCTGTGGAAGAAGGTATTGTAGCTGGTGGTGGTGTAGCGTTTATTCGTTCTCAGAAAGTATTGTCGAAACTCACTACAGACACTATGGACGAAGCAACGGGAATCCAAATTGTTTCAAAAGCTATTGAAGCTCCATTGCGCACTATTGTAGAAAACGCTGGTGGTGAAGGATCGGTTGTAGTTAATAAAGTTAGAGAAGGTAAAAAGAACGAAGGTTTTGATGCAAAAACTGAAAAATACGTAGATATGCTGAAAGCGGGAATTATTGACCCGAAAAAAGTTACCCGTATTGCGCTCGAAAATGCAGCTTCAGTTGCCGGAATGATCCTGACTACCGAATGTGCTTTGATAGATATTAAAGAAGAAAGTTCTGGTATGCCCCCAATGGGAGGCGGAATGCCCGGAATGATGTAATGGCGTGTCGCCATATACAATAATTGAGTTTGGTTTTTGACCAATGTTAAGACCTCTGCTTTTTGTAGGGGTCTTTTCTTTTACGAAGAATTTAGAGGTAGAAAGTTTACGGTATCTAGGGATTACAAAAGCTATTTCTTACCCTTAATCAACCTGAACAGCGAAAGAGCAATCAACGTAAGCACCAAAGGCCAAATCACAAAAAGATCTGTGCGAATTACATCTATACCATCATTGGGCTGGGCTGCCAACCATTGTTGCATATAATATTCCCATACAATAGCGCCCACCAAAACGGCAACCGTTATTATATATAATAAAGTAACAGGTTTTAATATCATAGCTCTAAAATACAAAAACCGCCTTATGTAAAGGCGGTTTTCTTTTTGTTTCTGTTTGTTTAAGCTTAGCACCCTAAGTACGAAGCCTTTGTGGAAGTTTTATTTCAAAAACTTCAGACTCATGATTACTTCTTCTTTGAAGTAGTCTGAGCAGTCTTCTTAGGAGCCGATTTTGGCTGTGCCTTAGGAGACTTGTTTGACTTTTGATCTTTCATAACTTTTAAAATTTAAAGTTACTGAGTTAAACATTCTTCTTAACTTTTAAGGAGTGCTTTCAACCCATATTCTTATTTCTAAGAACACTATAAATGTACAACGGAATGTGTTTCAAGATTTTTTGTTAGCTAAAAATTAACTAAAAAATTATAAAATATTTTAAGTTGAAAATGAATTCTATTTTAACATATTTCAGAAATAGTACGGCAAAAAAAACTGTTTAAAAAGCAACAAATTTACATCTGTCAATTACTTTTTAAACAATTTCTAATGGCGAGCTAGTGCAATACAATTAGTTATTGTCATGATCTTTTTGCACTTTTTCATCCCGATATAAGCAGCAAGCATGTACACTATTATAAGCTTCCTCTGTGGCCTTTATTTCTTTGGTGTCATGCCCAACATTTGCAATGCTTTGACTGATTGTGGCTACGTCTGTTTTGTTTTCGTCAAAAATAAGGCTACACTCTTTAGTTTCTACATTCCAAACAGCAGATTTAACTCCTTTGGTTTTTATTGCTGCCGTCTCAATACGTTTTTTACACATACCGCAAATACCGTCTACTTCAAGTGTGGCTCTTGCATTTTTATCTTGTGCTGTTGCCGTTACACCTATTATTGCTACTAAAAAGATGATGATGTAATTTTTCATATGTCTGTTTTTAAGATTTTCTTCGGAAGCGTATTCAGAAGATTAATTAATATTTAAAGTTATTAAATTCTATATCTAAGTCCAAGATAATAATTACTACCAAAGATAGGACCGTACACAAAAGTAGTATCAAAATTTGAACCAAATGGGTTTTGAGGATCCACAATTGGGTTGTCCTGGGTTTCATCGGTAAAATTTTCTGCCCCTGCATATATTTCAAACGTACTACTAAAAATTTTAGTTACCTGTGCGTTAAAAGTTCCTAACAAAGGTGAAAACTCCGTACGTCTAAAATCTACAGGATTGGAGATAGTAGAAGCATACCGCTGTTTACCCAGCCAATTATAAGTAAGATCGAATTTCCAATGACCTCCTGTTTGTTTGTTTACTTGTGTTTCGTAAGCAACATTTGCAAAAATTCTATGGCTTGGCGTCAAAGGTTTTTCCAGGTTGCCACTTAAATAATCTGTTTTTACTTCGTAAAATTTATAAGCTGTACGCACATCAAGACGTTCTGCAAGGTTATAGCTAAATTCTACCTGAAAACTATTGGCAAAACTTTCGCCTTGCAAATTATAAAATCGAATTCTTTTTGAATCTTCCCAGTCTACCACCACTTGATTTTGAAAATCGGTTCTGTAAAAATCCAGTGATACATCTGCCCTGCGTTCAAATACATCAAAACCTTGTAAAAATGAAATACCATAGTTCCAGGCTATTTCAGGATCTAAACCATAAATTTCTCCCCCAGTATTTAAAATTGAAATGCTGCGATTGGTAGAGAATAATGACTGATTTTCAACAAAAATATTAGCGCTTCTTTTTCCGCGTCCTACCGAAGCGCGTAGGGCTGCTTTATCCCAGGGCGTGTAGCGTGCATGAATTCTTGGGGTTACAAACGTACCTAGTAGATTATGTTTATCTACACGCAAACCTGCTGTCATTGTAAAGTTTTCAAGATCATCGTAGGCATATTCAAAGAAAGCGCCAAAGGAATTTTCGGTTCTGTCATAATCGATACCCTCTACGGCTTCGTCATAATCTTCGTACGTAGCATTGAGTCCGGTTTTAAATTTATGGCGAGAGTCACTTATAATAGAGCTTAAAAGCGCATTGGCATAGAAACTTTCGTGCTTAATATCATAGGGTCTTAAACCAAAATAAGATTTTTGATCGTGATTGCTATACGCTATCTGCAATCCCATACTCTGGTACGGAATTTCTGGAAAAACATACCCTAATTTTCCTGTAAAACCAAAATGCTGTGTGTCTATTTCTCCTCCCCAAGCATTGGTGGTACCACGATCTGTATCAGGGTTAAATGCCGTTTGCCCAACTTGCTTATCGTCTTTCATGTATCGCAAATTGAAAAAGCTCACAAATCCTTTTTCGGCATCGGTATATTGCCAGCGGTTCATTACGTTTATCTGTTTGGCCAGCGGCGTATCCAAAAAGCCATCTTCATTTTTATCGTTCTTTACGCCACGATAATTTCCGTGGAGATAGAGGCCTGTATCCCACTTGTCACTCACTTTTGTATTGAGGTGAGTATTGAGTTCGGTACGGCCGTTAATAGCCCCATAAGCGTTTACAAACACATCGTCGTCGGTTTGTGGTTTTACAAATTCGGCATTTATTTGGCCCGCTATGCTTTCAAAACCATTCACCACACTTCCTGCACCTTTGGTAATCTGGATACTCTCTACCCAGGTTCCAGGTATATAACTTAACCCATAGGCCTGTCTAGCACCTCTTATAGCAGGAATATTTTCAATGGTAATGAGTGTATAAGGACTTGTTAATCCTAACATTCGTATTTGGCGAACTCCTGTGACGGCGTCTGCAAAATTCACATCAATGGAAGGATTGGTTTCAAAACTCTCCGATAGATTACAGCAGGCTGCTTTCAGCAATTCTGCACTACTTACATTTATGGTATTTTGACTACTTAAAAACGAACGAGATGTTGCTTTTTTTCTGGAGGTAACCGTAATTTCATCCAACGCTCCCTTTGAGCTTAAAACCTGCCTTATTTTTCTGGGTGCCGTGACAATTAATGTATCTGGCTTGTATCCAATATAACTTATCACTAACCGGGAACGCCCTTCTTCGAAAGGAACTTCAAACAGTCCATCAAAATCTGTTACATCGCCAACTTTTGAACCCAGCCAAAATACATTGGCACCGCCCAATGGGACTTCTTTATTATCTATGATTTCCAGTACTATTCCCTCCACTTTTTCTTGCGAAAGTGTCACTATCGGAACTAATAACAGAAGGTATATAAGTTTCCTCATTATTGTTTTTTTCTAATATATATTGAAATTTTTGATTCGTTGTTAACTACAACAACTGTCTCCACGAATAGGTCTAGGAGTCTTTTAAATTCGCATAGCGAAAAAAGGGAATCAAATAAGGAAAGTTTCATAAAAAACGGAGATGTTCTTTATGAGGGGAGGTGGGTTATATTCTGAAAACGCTATTGACTTACGTAGTGTCGTAGTCTCAATTCGAAGGACAAATACTGGAACAAATGCTGCTACAAAATTAGCAGGCAATTGAAATGTATCTTGCGAGGCGTTAAAGTTATCGTCTGTAGTTATTGTAGTGTATAGATCATCGCAACAGCTATGTCCTTCGGTCTTTTCATCGGCACAGGTATCCTCTGCTACATCTAACATGTCGCAGGAGAGCTTTTCTTCGCCTAATGTTACGGTTGCCATCATTTCAGAATCTCCACAAAAATGCTGAGCGTACGCAACGCCACTCGTGCTTGCCATAAGCAGAACACACATTAATATGGAAATTATTTTTTTCATTTAGGCAAAACCAGGAGTTCTATTCTATTTTGGCTTCAATACGCCCGCAACGTAACATCTTATCCCCAAAATATGGATTTTGAATATCGCTACTACCACTCAACCAAGAAGCGCCAGTGTTATTAAATGCCATGGGGCAGAATTGTTTATACACAGTTCCAGAAGCAATTTCTCCTTCCAGCATTGTTTCAACGGCTGAAGTTAAAGGTACAAAAGCGGTACGTTGTTCTTCTATATTTGATGCCTCTACTATACTCTGGGCAGCTTTCAAAGCAGCATCTTCTACGCCAATATTGGCAAATGCTGTCATCAATCTCGATGCCGAAGCTCCTGCTTGTGCCGCATTGGTTCCTACTAATGCGTCTTTTAAACCTATATATTCACGAAAAACCACAGCCATATTAGGATCGTTAAAAGCAACTTCACCAATGGTTGGTTTTTTTGTGTCGGGTTGTGTTACGGCATCGCCAGAAGTAACTTCCACGGTTTCGGGAGTGTCTTTTTTGGCGTCGTTCTTACAAGAGGTAAAAGCGAATAATAAAAGTAATGCAGGTATAAAATAGTTCAGTTTCATCATATTTATTTTGAAGTACAAAGGTACAAATTTTGGAATAATAGATGTTTATAAATTAGTAGTAAGGCGTTGCATATAAAAAGCAGGCACCAAGAGTAATAAAAATAATGGTTGAATTAAAAAACGTCTCACATAAAATAAGAGGAGATGTGGTCCGGCTTCGGAAGTGTTTACTAAGATAAAAAACACTGTGATGAGTAGTATTACCAAAGTTCCGTAGAGGAAAACTGAAAACGTCACCACTCCTTTTTTTTGAAAAATCACCCAAAGTATCCCGATCGAAATCACTCCATTTATGAGGTAGCGCAGTAGCGTATGCCCTAGAAGCTTCCCCATTTCAAAATCTGGTAGTGGTTGCGTAGTATGGTCGGTTTTGAAAAATTTGAGTAATGGATCGTAAAATAAACTTTCTTCAAATAACCGAACGAGCACCAACAATACTAGCCCCAGAAAAACCAAAACTATTTTTAAACTCTTGCTCATTCTGGAGGAGATTTAGGAGTTAACATTCGCACCCAGACCAGCCATAATAGAAATACCATTCCGTAGATAATCCCAGGAAACACAACGCTATGTAACGTATGTTGATGTTCTGGATATTTGTACAAAGCCATAGCTAACATGGCAATACGCAGGATATTTACCGCATAAATTAATAGCACCCCGGAAAAAATATACAAGACTGTTTTCTTCCAACGTTGTGCAAATGCGATAATAAATGAAACAAATAAAATTATAATACTTAACGCATTACAGCCTTCTACAATCCTAGCTAAAAACCTGCCTTCTACAAATAATTTCATTGATGGCTGAGTGGGATGTGGAATTACTTGAGCAAAATACCCAAATCCTTCTATCACAGCAGTACTTTGTTTCGCCACGAGATTGGTGATAAAATCTGGTGCATACCTTCCATTTTTTGAGAGCTCTAGATAAAATCCGTAGAGAAGACTAAGCAACACATAACTCCCTAAAAAAAGGAGCAAGAACACAACAACACTTTTATATGTACTGAAAAGTTTTTTCATTCGGTTTTAACAAAAATACAGCATTTAGATTTCCTAAAAACGAAGGTTTTGAAATACATTTGTTCTAAATTAATGATATTATGCCTTTCAAAAATTTACAACCACGCGTCGCTGCCATTTTGCATAACGAAGAAGAAACGGTAGCGAATCGCCTTACACAAGTTTGCGAAGTACTACAAAACACTATTGGCTATTACGATTGGGTTGGGTTTTATTTTGCCAATCACGAAGCTAAAACACTTCATTTAAAAGCATTTGCCGGAGAACCAACAGATCATACCGTTATTCCCTTTGGCAAAGGAATTTGCGGACAAGTAGCTGTAAGCAATGAGAATTTTGTAGTGGCAGATGTTAAAGCACAAGACAACTATATTGCTTGTAGCATCTATGTAAAAGCTGAAATTGTTGTCCCCCTATTTAAAGACGGGAAAAATATTGGACAAATTGATATAGATTCTCACATCCCAGACCCTTTTTCTGAAGAAGATGAACGATTTTTGGAATGGGTAAATAAGAAAGTAGCAGAAATCCTCTAACGAGGATACATTCCAAAAAAAATAAAATTCCAAATCCTAAAAGCTTACGTAAAGACCTTTGGAATTTGGAATTTTGTTTTTATAATTTTGCCTCTTTTGTGGTTACATCCCTGTTCTAATTGCCTCTACAGGATCTAATTTTGAGGCCGAAATTGCTGGGAGAATTCCTGAGATTAATCCAATCAAAATAGAGACCCCAGAACCATACAGCATATTCTTTAACGAAAGTACAAACTCAAAATCTTCAGTTAAGGTAGAAGCTATCAATGAGGCGATAAAAACGAAAAATATCCCAACCAAACCACCAATTACTGCTAGAATAACGGCTTCAAATAAAAATTGAAATAAAATGAATCTGTTTTTGGCCCCCAACGATTTCTGAATTCCAATAAGGTTTGTGCGTTCCTTGACACTCACAAACATAATATTGGCAATTCCAAAACCTCCAACGAGTAGTGAGAAGCCGCTAATAATTAAACCAATAATATTCATCTGGCCAGTAATGTTATCAATTAAATCGGTAAAGCCTTTTAATTGGTTTACAAAAAAATTATTTATTTCATCGGGTTTTAAGCCTCGGGACATCCTTAATTTTTGAGATAACGACGCAATAAACGCATCACTTTCTACTCCTTTTTCGGGTTTAAGAACAATAAAAGGGACCAAGCTTCTATTGCTGCTACCAAATATTTTTCGCACCGCATTTACCGGTAAATACCCTGCGGTATCTCTAGAGCCTCCAAACAACGAAGACCCCTCCTTTTTAAGCACTCCAATAATCGTAAATTTTCTCCCGTACAGCCGCGCTTGTTTTCCAATAGCTTGTTGGGCAGAACCAAATAATACATTTGCAATTTCATCACCCACTACAACAACATTGGATCCACTATTACTCTCCGTTTCATTAAAAAAACGGCCTTCGGCAATATCAAGGGCTTCTAGTTCATAATATTCATACGTTACTGCACCTATTTGAACATTGCTCACTGTGGCCCTTTCATATTTCATAATTTCCTGAGGGACATTTAAGGTGTAGGAAACCGCTTTTACATTAGGCACATTTCGTTTTATATATTGATATTCTTCGTAGGTTACATCTGGGAATTGTTCGCTTTTCCAACGTGGAACTTCGCTAGGACCAAAAGAAAACCTTCCTAAATAAATAGTACTGTTGTCAAGTGAGCTTAAGCTGCCATCAATCTCTTTTTTAAGTGAATCTACCGCAGCCAAAACGGCAATTATAGAGAAGATTCCAATGGTCACGCCTACTAGCGACAAAAAAGTGCGCAACTTATTGTTTCTAAGCGCGCTCACCGCAAAATTGAAGCTTTCTTTAAGTACTCGTAGATAAATTAGCATGTTTGGCTGTTTAACGGATCCCGTCCTTTTGATAAAGTTATGAAAAGTAGGACGCTTTCTGTTAACATTCGTTACAAAAAATGGTGCATAATATGTATTTTTGCACCTTAAATTCTGCAAAGCCAAAGGCCGTAGCAGTTATAATTTTTAAAAACAGACTTCAGCACCACAGGTTATGAGCGATACCAAAAAGATTTCTTCTGCATTAATTTCAGTATTTCATAAAGACGGGTTGGGGCCCATCATTAAAAAATTAGACGAATTAGGGGTGATGCTCTACTCCACTGGAGGCACCCAGAAATTTATTAATGATATGGGAGTGAATGTGATTCCTGTTGAAGATGTGACGGATTATCCGTCTATTTTAGGCGGACGTGTAAAAACGTTGCATCCAAAAGTATTTGGCGGTATCTTGAACCGTCAAGACAACGAAAGCGATGTGAGAGAAATGGGACAATACAATATTCCGCAGTTGGACGTTGTAATTGTAGATTTGTATCCGTTCGAAAAAACTGTTGCTTCAGGTGCTACTGAAGAAGATAGTATTGAAAAAATTGATATTGGAGGTATTTCTTTAATTCGTGCCGCGGCAAAAAATTTTAAAGATACCATCTGTGTTTCTTCCATGGAAGATTATGAAGATTTCTTGAACGTAATTTCTTCAACGAATGGCGAAGTTTCAATGGCAGATAGAAAACGCTTTGCCGCAAAAGCTTTCAACGTATCATCACATTATGACAGTGCCATTTTCAACTATTTTAACAGCGACCACGCTATTGCTTCGTTGAAAATTAGCGAAACTAATGGAAAGGCATTGCGTTACGGTGAAAACCCACACCAGAAAGGATTTTTCTTTGGCGATTTTGAAGCCATGTTCGACAAACTTCACGGGAAAGAATTAAGTTATAACAACTTGCTGGATGTAGATGCTGCCGTAAACTTAATGAACGAATTTAAAGGCGAATCCCCAACCTTTGCTATTTTAAAGCACAACAATGCTTGTGGAATTGCACAACGCAACACCGTTTTAGAAGCGTATACCGATGCTCTGGCAGGGGATTCGGTTTCGGCTTTTGGAGGGATTTTAATCTGTAATACTGAAATTGATGCGCCAACAGCAGATGAGATTCATAAGTTATTTTGTGAGGTAGTAATTGCTCCTTCATTCTCTAAAGAAGCTGAAGGAATTTTAAAAGGCAAAAAGAATCGGATTTTATTAACTCAAAAAGATGCCACGCTCCCTGAAAGCACTGTGAGAACGTGTTTAAACGGGGTTTTAGTTCAGGATAAAGATCACAAAACCGATACTATTTCAGAATTAACAAACGCCACCAACAATAAACCAGATAGTAGAGAGTTAGAAGACTTGATGTTTGCTTCCAAAATTTGCAAACACACTAAGAGTAACACGATTGTTTTAGCAAAAAACAAACAATTATGTGCAAGCGGAACAGGCCAAACAAGCCGAGTAGATGCCCTTCGCCAAGCTATAGAAAAAGCTAAAGGTTTTAATTTTGACCTTAAAGGCGCTGTGATGGCGAGCGATGCATTCTTTCCGTTTCCAGACTGTGTAGAGATTGCAGATAACGCAGGAATAAAGGCTGTAATCCAGCCGGGAGGGTCTATTAAAGACCAGTTGAGCATAGATTATTGTAATAATAACGAAATGTCTATGGTATTTACTGGAACCCGACACTTTAAACACTAATTTTGTTACATTTGTTAGTAATGCTTACTTGAAAGATTAATTTTTATACCGACCTAATTACTTATGGGATTTTTTGATTTCCTCACCGAAGAAATAGCTATTGACCTTGGTACCGCAAATACCCTTATCATCCACAATGACAAAGTTGTGGTAGATGCGCCGTCAATTGTAGCACGTGATCGTACTACGGGAAAAATTATTGCCGTAGGGCGTGAAGCTGCTATGATGCAAGGAAAAACCCATGAAAATATAAAAACAATTAGACCGCTTAAAGACGGAGTAATAGCAGACTTTGACGCTAGTGAAAAGATGATTAACATGTTCATCAAAGACATTCCAGCGCTCAAAAAGAAATGGCTTACCCCTTCTTTACGTATGGTTATTTGTATTCCCAGTGGTATCACCGAAGTAGAAATGCGTGCCGTAAGAGAAAGTGCCGAACGTGTAAACGGCAAAGAAGTATACCTAATTCACGAACCTATGGCAGCCGCTATTGGTATTGGCGTAGACATTATGCAACCCAAAGGTAACATGGTGGTTGATATTGGAGGTGGAACGACAGAAATTGCCGTAATTGCCCTGGGAGGTATTGTTTGTGACAAATCTGTTAAGATTGCAGGAGACGTTTTTACAAATGATATTGTATACTATATGCGAACGCAACATAATTTGTATGTGGGTGAGCGTACTGCTGAAAAGATAAAAATTCAAATTGGTGCTGCGACCGAAGACTTAGAGCTTCCACCAGAAGAAATGAACGTTCAAGGTCGTGATTTACTTACAGGAAAACCAAAACAAGTGCAAATTAGTTACCGCGAAATTGCAAAAGCTTTGGACAAATCTATTTTACGTATTGAAGATGCTGTAATGGAAACTTTATCGCAAACGCCACCAGAATTGGCCGCAGATATTTACAATACAGGAATTTATCTTGCCGGAGGTGGATCTATGTTACGCGGTTTAGACAAACGTTTGTCACAAAAAACAGATTTGCCTGTTTATATTGCAGAGGACCCCTTACGTGCTGTAGTACGTGGTACCGGTATCTGCCTTAAAAATTTAGCAAAGTACAAGAGCGTGCTCATTAAATAAATCCCCAGCGTGTGCAACAGATTATCTATTTCTTTATACGGAATAAAAACTTCCTGTTGTTCCTATTACTCTTCCTTGTTTCGTTGGGACTAACGATTAACAGCCATTCTTATCATAAAAATAAATACGTAACCTCTGCCAATTTTTTTAGCGGAACTATTTATGGCTGGAAAAGTGATGTAACCAACTATTTCAGTTTAAGAGAACAGAATGATGCCCTGGCAGACGAAAACATGCGATTACGAACGCTATTACAGTCTACGCAGGACACTATTATTTTTGAAGCTCTGGACAGTACTGTTCTAGCAACGCCCTACACCTACTATCCAGCCAAGGTTATAAATAATTCATATTCCAAAACAAAGAATTACCTCACGCTTCGAAAAAGAGCCGCAGATGTTATTGAAACAGATATGGGTGTAATTTCTTCTAAAGGTATCGTGGGCATAATTAATAAAGTTTCAAAGAAATATGCTTCTGTTCAATCTATTTTAAACACCAACAGTAAGATAAATGCTAAACTTAAAAATTCGTTTCATTTTGGATCTTTAGTCTGGGATCCTGAAACCAAAAACCCAAATGAAGCAAAACTAGTCGACATCCCCAGACAGGCTCCAGTAGTTGTAGGCGACACTATTGTTACCGATGGAAAATCTACCATTTTCCCAAGAGGGATTTTAGTGGGTACTATAAAAGAATTTCACCTTTCAAACAATCAGGACTATTACGATGTAACTATTTCTTTGTTTAATGATATGACGAGTTTACACCATGTATACATTATAGAAAACAATGAAAAAGAAGCTATTAAACAAATAGAAAACCTGGACGCACCCATTTTAGACACACAAAAATCTACTAACCAAGAAACACCAGAAAATGCAGAACAGTGATCTTTTGGTAAATATTGGACGGTTTTTCCTGTTAATTGTGGTTCAAATCCTTCTTTTTAATCACATCAATTTTTTGGGGTATGTGAATCCATATCCTTATCTATTATTCATTCTAGTTTTTCCGTTTACAGGAAACAAAGGATTACTAATTTTTCTGGGATTTTTACTAGGGCTTTCCGTTGATATTTTTAGCGATTCTGGTGGTGTTCATGCCGCGGCTTGTGTATTTATTGCCTATGTACGCCCACTACTTCTAAAATTTTCATTTGGTGTAAGTTATGAGTTTAACACCATTAAGTTGAGCAAGGCTGATTTTGGCGCACGAATTACCTATATCTCAGCAGCGGTGGTCTTACATCATTTAATACTCTTTTCCTTGGAAATTTTTAACATTAGCCATATAGTATTAGTACTAAAATCTACGTTATTTTCAAGTATCTTTACCATTGTGTTGCTGTTATGCATCACCTTGATTTTCAGTAGAAAAAATTAAAGAATCAAAAAAAACCTTTCTAGGTACTTAATATGCGAAAACTATTACTACTTGTAGTTGTAATGATCACTGGCGTTGTATTCGCCGGAAGGTTATTCTATTTGCAAGTATATAATACGTCTTATGAGCAACTTTCAGAAAACAATGCTATTAAAATAGAGTACGATTATCCGCAACGAGGATACATCTATGATCGTAATGGCGAGCTATTGGTTTCAAATCAGCCATCCTATGATGTAATGGTTATTCCGCGCGAAGTAAGACCTTTGGACACTTTAGAGTTTTGTCGTTTGCTGAAAATTTCAAAACAAACTTTTAGAGAGAAGCTGGACAAAGCCTGGGTATATTCTCCTCGAATAGCCCAACCATTTATCGCGCAATTAACGAAAGCTGAATATGCTTCGTTGTCAGAAAAAATGTACAAGTTTGAAGGATTTTACATTCAGCAAAGATCCTTACGAGAATACCAGGTAAGTCATTCTGCCAATGTTCTAGGATTTATTCGCGAAGTAGACGAACGTATTATTAAAAACAACCCAGACTATATTATGGGGGAATTAATAGGAAAACAAGGAGTAGAAGAGTCTTATGAAGATGCCTTACGGGGTGTTAAGGGAGTTAAATATATACAAAAAGACAGGTTTAATCGCGAAATTGGCTCCTATAAAGATGGCGCGTTTGATACAATTCCTAAAAGAGGTAGAGACATTGAATTAACCATAGATGCAAGACTTCAACAATATGGCGAGGAATTATTCCAAAACAAACGCGGGGGTATTGTAGCCTTAGACCCCTCTACTGGTGAAATTTTAGCACTGGTAACAGCACCCAATTTCGACCCAGGGTTACTAGTGGGCAGGGAACGCTCAAAAGAATACACAAAACTTTGGTACGACACTATTGCAAAGCCATTATTTGACAGAGGTTTGTCTGGAGAATACTCCCCAGGCTCTCCTTTTAAAACGCTCACGGGACTCATAGCAATGGAGGAAGGCGTAATGAACACTACTGAACGTATTTATTGCAACAATGGTTATGTATACGGTAGAGGGCAAAAATTAGGATGCCATAGTCATCCCAGCCCCTTAGCAATGGTAGAAGGCATCGCACAATCCTGCAACGCCTATTTTTGTACCGCGTACCGACGGATCATTGAAAAATATCCTACTCCCCAAGAAGGTATTGATACTTGGAAAAAACACCTCACCAGTTTTGGTTTGGGGCAATATATGGGATATGATTTGCCTAGTGGTAAAAAAGGACTTATCCCTACCTCCGATTTTTACAATAAATGGTATAATTATCCAAAGTACAAATGGTATGCAACAGCTACTATCTCAAATGCCATTGGGCAGGGGGAAGTAAATTTAACACCCATGCAAATGGCGAATTTTACAGCTGCCATTGCAAACAGAGGCTATTGGTATCGCCCCCACATTATTAAAAACATTAAAGGGGTGGATACAATTCCGCAAGAATACACAAAACGAATTAACACCACCATAGGCCCACAACATTTTGAACCTGTAGTACAGGGAATGTTTGATGTATATAACAAAGGAACCGCTGCAAGTTTGCGTGTTGAAGGTATCGAAATCTGCGGAAAAACAGGGACTGCCGAAAACTATACAAGAATTCAGGGCAAAAGTGTTCAACTTACAGATCACTCCACATTCATTGCCTTTGCACCAAAAGACAACCCGAAAATCGCGATTGCTGTTTTTGTTGAAAATGGATATTGGGGAAGTAGATATGCAGGCAAAATTGCCAGTTTAATGATAGAGAAGTATCTCAAAGGGGAAATTACCAGAACCGATCTCGAAAAATATGTTCTTGAAGGAAGTTTAATGGAAGAGTACGCAAAACCCCTTTCTGGCAAACCGTTCCCAATTAATGATGGAAAAAAAATAAGCGGTAAATTTTTGAAAGATCTAGAATTATAAGTATTCTCATAGCGCAAAGCAACAAGTAGTCTTTTTATGTCCCAGAGTAAAGTTTTTTTGAAGTTTGATTGGCTTACTATCTTTTTGTTTTTTTCCTTGGTTGCAATTGGTTGGATTAATATTTATTCGGCGAGCTTGGATGAAAGTGCCAATACGTTTTTCGACTTCAACCAGATCTATACTAAACAATTACTTTGGATTGGTCTAAGTCTCCTGCTCATTATTTTTATACTTGCCATAGATTCTAAATTTTACGAACGGTTTTCGGGTGTTATTTATATTATTTCTCTTATTTCCTTGTTAGGCCTTTATGTGTTTGGTAAGGAGATTTCCGGAGCTACCTCTTGGTATGTTTTTGGGCCAGCCAGTTTACAACCTTCAGAATTTGCAAAGGCTGCTACCGCACTTGCACTTGCTAAATACTGTAGCGATATGCAAACCAATATGGGTGAATTTAAACACCAGATACGGGCTTTCCTTATCATAGCGCTTCCTGCTTTGTTTATTATTCCGCAACCCGACCCCGGAAGTGCTTTAGTGTATGCTGCATTTATATTTCCGCTGTATCGCGAAGGACTACATTTTGTGTATTTGCTGCTCGGTTTTTTTGCTGCCGCATTGTTTGTTTCAACACTTGCATTTGGCGTGGCATGGGTTTCATTAGCTGTGATTATACTTGGAGTACTCATATTTTTGTACAACTTAAAACGGAAACGAAAACGACCTCCTATTGCCCGCTATTTCATTATCGCAGCAGCATGTATTGGTTTTGCTTTTTCCGTAAATTATATTTTCAACAATGTATTTGAACAACGCCATCGTGACCGTTTCAATATTGTATTAGGCAAAGAAGTAGATGCTAAAGGGATTGGCTACAACACCAACCAAAGCGAAATTGCTATAGGCAGTGGAGGTTGGACAGGAAAAGGATGGACAGAAGGTACCCAAACAAAAGGAAACTTTGTTCCCGAACAGCACACAGATTATATTTTTAGTACCGTGGGTGAAGAATGGGGCTTTATTGGAAGTATTATAGTAGTTTTTCTATTTATTGCGCTTATCATACGCATCTTATACTTAGCCGAACGACAGAAAAACACTTTTAGCAGGGTGTATGGCTATAGTGTGGCAGCCATACTATTTTTACACTTTTTTGTAAATGTAGGAATGGTAACAGGGTTGTTCCCAACCGTTGGAATCCCACTACCCTTCTTTAGTTACGGAGGCTCCGGATTATGGGGCTTTACTATCTTACTCTTTATTTTTGTTAGATTAGATGGTGGAAACTATTATTACACCTAACTATTTCTGGGGTGGCGAGCCAGTAATTTTTTTGTAAGCTGAAAGCACAAAAAAAATACGTGCGAAGGCGGCAGTAACCGTTACTCTTTATTTTTGTTAGATTAGATGGTGGAAACTATTAGTACACCTAACTATTTCTGGGGTGGCGAGCCAGTTTTTTTTGTAAGCTGAAAGCACAAAAAAAATACGTGCGAAGGCGGCAGTAACTGTTACTCTTTATTTTTGTTAGATTAGATGGTGGAAACTATTAGTACACCTAACTATTTCTGAGGTGGCGAGCCAGTAATTTTTTTGTAAGCTGAAAGCACAAAAAAAATACGTGCGAAGGCGGCAGTAACCGTTACTCTTTATTTTTGTTAGATTAGATGGTGGAAACTATTAGTACACCTAACTATTTCTGGGGTGGCGAGCCAGTTTTTTTTTGTAAGCTGAAAGCACAAAAAAATACGTGCGAAGGCGGCCCTTCGATACTATTTTAATTTGTCACAGCGTTATAAATTAAAATCACTCAGGAACCTTACATCCATGGGTGTTTTTAACAACATTATTCATCTCAGATAAGTGAATTTTAGCCGAAATTTAATTAAAAGCTGCACCAAAGGTAGTTGAGTGATTTTATTGTAAGCAGAAAAGTATAAAATAAATTGTACCGAAGTCACCATCCCTTCCTATCCACTCCACTTTCTAGGTTCTCCTGAACAGTTTTAGAAAATTGTGAAAAGAAATCTATTCCGGTTTTGGCTTCTATCTCGTCTACGGAAACTGTATAATCGTAAAAAGATTTATCTGTAGGGGCATTCGGAATTAGGAAGGCAATTACTTTATTACCATCTTTCCGTTTGTCGAAAATTATTTTATAAAACTCTTTGGGTACTGAAACGCGATCATCGCCAATGGTAGATAATCCATCCTCCAAAACACCGCCTGTAATTACAAATACACCGTCATATTTTTTTGCCCAAGAGCGGGTCTTTTGTTCGAGTTTGTTCCAAACACCACCATTAAACTCATTATTCTGAGGGCTTATATTACTAGTTAAAAAAGTTTCGTGATATGCGTCATAGTCAAACTCACGGTCTGCTGCGGGAACTAAATGTCCTCTATCATATCCAGAATTTTTATAGCTACGCCAATCTGCCGAGCCTGACGCTACACTTCTATCCATGACAAAATAGGGGCGTTTAAAATCGCTGTTTTTTATTTGGCTTTTCTTCAGTTCATAGGCTACCCACTCTGCTTGTTCGTGATCTTCAGAATAAGACAAGGTGAAATACTGGTGTGAAACTAGCACGCCTGTTGTTGACGTAGGTAAAAACCGATCGTCAAATTCTGAATAACTGTTATTAGTACTGCTGGTTTTAGGATAGTCTTCATTCTTCTTGTCCACGTACTTTTCGCCATAATAAAGTGCAGCTGTAACAACAATAATAAGGAGTGGGTATAGGTATTTTCGGTTCATTTAAAATTCAATTTAAGCTTTTACATCCAGCGCATCTCTCAACGCATTCCCAATTAGCATAAAGGCAGTTACCAAACTCATAATAGCCAGCCCAGGAATAATTGCTAAGAAAGGTTTTCCTAAAATAATATAACTATAATGGTCTTTAATAATTCCTCCCCAACTTGGTGTGGGCGGCTGTGCTCCTATTCCTAAAAAACTCAAACCACTTTCAATTAAAATGGCCCCGGCAAAGTTGGCTGCCGAAATAATAATCACTGGCGCCATAGCATTAGGCAAAATATGTTTAAAAATTATCCTGAAATCGGTATATCCCAATGCTCTCGCTGCGGTTACATATTGCATTTGTTTTACTCCCATCACCTGCCCTCTTACCACACGCGCTACTTCCACCCACATGGTGAGTCCCACGGCAATAAAAACCTGCCAGAATCCTTTTCCTAACGCTAAGGTAATTGCAATCACTAAAAGCAATGTAGGGATAGACCAGGTAACATTTATGAGCCACATAATAGCAGCATCTACTTTGCCACCAAAATAGCCCGCAATCGCTCCTAGGGCAACACCAATAACCAATGATATAAACACCGCTACAAAGCCAATGGCCAGTGAAATACGAATACCCACTAACATTCTGCTCAAAAGATCGCGTCCGTATTTATCGGTTCCTAGAAGAAACTTTTTTTCTGAAACATACTTTTTTGCAATAGCTTCTGGAGATTTCACTTTTGGAAAAAGGGACGTTTTGTATTCTTTCTGAAGTCCGTTGGTGCCGTCTCCAGAATATTCGGTGATTAAAATTCCATTAGGTGTAGTTTCAAATGCTGAAATAGGAATTTCGGAAGCCGTTGTTTTCTTTCCGAAGAAAAAAGAAGCAAACCCATTACCATCTTCCACTGCCGAAGGGATTGTAAGCATTTTTACAGTAAATCCCGGCACTTTGGAATGTATGGACAGATGCATCTGGTTGGCATTCTGCGAATTGTCTGGGGCAATGGCGTAAGCAAAAACTGCTACGAGCGTGCACAGTACTAAAAACGACAAACTAAACATACCCCAAAAGTTTTTCTTAAACTTTTGGAGCGCAATTTTAGTAAGCGAAGTAGACTGATTTTTCACTGGATAAAACTACAAAAAAACCTGCCCAACTTTTAACTGTTAGGCAGGTTTTAAATTATTTACTTCGGCTTCACTAAGAAACCAAATCTGTTTTTAGTTTTTAATATTAGCTACTTTTTTAGCCTTTATATTAGTTCCTTTCAAGTCTTCCAAAACATTAATAGCTTCTTCCACATAAATATCTTTTGCTAAACTTTTATGCCATCTCTTACGTTTTTCTCGTAAGGTTGTGTCTTGTTTCATTAAAGCAACTTCATCTGGAAGTGATGTGTAGTTCAGTTTATTATCATATTCATCAATGGCGTCAAACTTTTTGGTTTCGGCTTTGCGTTTTTCAATTTCGGCGTAATATTCGTCAAAATTTAAAGTTACATCAAGTTCGTCACGACGTTTTTTAATCCAATGTGCATTTTCATCAATTAATGCTAATTGTTCGCTTTTTGCCATTCTAGCTTTACTTTTTGAAATGACTTCATCAAAGCTTACAGAACCATCCCATATGTCGTATGTAGCTGGATCTATTTTGTCGTAAGGCAACGGGTTATCATAATCACGCTCACCAACATCTATATAGCTAAAACGGTCTGGCATCACAACATCGCTCTTCACGCCTTCTAACTGCGTAGACCCACCATTTACACGGTAGAATTTTTGGGTAGTCATTTTAAGCGCTCCCATATCTCCCATATCACTTTTACGCAACCATTGGTTAAGATCTACTAAATTTTGTACAGTTCCTTTTCCGTAGGATTGCTCGCTACCAATTATAATGGCGCGCTTGTAATCTTGCATGGCGGCTGCTAAAATTTCAGAAGCAGAAGCAGATAATTCGTTTACCAGAATTACAAGGGGACCATCCCATAAAATGCTATCATCTTTATCTTCCAGCACTTCTTTTCCACTACTAGAAGACACCTGTACTACAGGTCCTTCTTTAATAAACAAGCCTGCAATATCCACAGCGGTTCTTAAAGAACCCCCACCATTGTTACGAAGATCCAATACTAATCCTTCTACACCTTCTTTTTTAAGACGTTCAATTTCAAGTTTTACATCGCTGGCAGAGTTGCGCTCTTTATAATTTTCCATATCAAAATAGAAGGCCGGTAAATTAATAAGACCAAACTTTTTATCTGTTTTTTCAATCACAGTGGATTTTGCGTAGGTTTCTTCTAATTCGACAACATCTCTTGTAATGGTTTCATCTCTTGTAGTCCCGTCTACTCCTTTAATGGTAAGTGTAACTTTGGTTCCTTTTGGCCCCTTAATTAGTTTAACGGCATCATCAACTCGCATCCCTACAACACTCACCGACTCTTTCTCATCTTCTTGACGCACTTTTGCAATAAGATCCCCTACTTCAAGGTGTTCACCTCTCCAGGCTGGGCCTCCACTAATAACATCTACAACTTTAATGTAATCGTTTTTCTTCTGAAGTCGCGCTCCAATACCTTCCAACTTTCCACTCATTTGCAGATCGAAACGATCTCGGTCTGGCGGGGCAAAATAATTGGTGTGGGGGTCAAACTCCTCAACAATAGTAGTTAAAAAAGTGGCAAAGTAATCTTTGCGCTCTAGATCATCTATAAATTCAAAATATTCATCCAGTGATGCTTTAGTTTGTGTTCTGGACTTTTCTTCTATTTCGATTTTGGTAAGGTTTGCATTTTCTGAAGGCTCATACGTTTCGCCATTTTCTGTAGCTTCTTTTTGAGCTTTGGCGGCATTATTTTTTTCTTCAACCAGATCGTAATAATTAGAGAGTGTAGAAAATTTCAACTGCTGTCTCCAACGATCTTTCATTTCTTTTTCAGTATTTACATATAGTAAGTTATCGTAATCTACATTTATTTTTTCGGCTACGCTATAGTCAAAAGGCATTTCCAACACCTCTTTGTAGCGCTTTCTTCCTTCTTCATTTCGTTGTATAAAACGTTCGTATACCAAATTAAAAAATGAAAGATCCTTACTTTTTATTTGATCGTCTATAGAGGTTCTATATTTACTGAATTCTTTAATATCTGATTCTAAAAAGTATCGTTTCAAAGGATCCATCGCATTTATAAAATCGTCATACACAGAAATACTAAAAGCATCGTTTATGTCTGAAGGACTGTAATGACCTTTTTCTAATACGTAGGTAATAAGGTCTAGCAACACCTTATCTTTATCTGGATCGTTAAATTCTTTGGTAGCAAAGCTGCAAGAAGTCACAGCCATTAAAACCCCAAGAAATAAAATTTTTATATTCTTTTTCATAAAATGCATTGTCCAATTTTTTAGAACGCTAAAAGTAGAGAAAAAACCGTGCCAAGCGTTGGATTGGGTACTAATGTTTTGTTAAACGGGTGTTCCTGATATTTTCAGCAACAGCACTTCGGTCTTCCTAATTATAAACTGTATTTTTACAATCTTAGTATATTGAAAAATGGCAAAAAAAAAACCTCTTATTTTAGTAACCAATGACGACGGCATTACAGCACCAGGAATACGGGCTCTTATTGACGTAATGAACACTTTAGGCGATGTGTACGTAGTAGCTCCGGATTCTCCGCAAAGCGGAATGGGACACGCAATTACCATTAACAACACCTTGTATTGTGACAAAGTGGAAGTCCACAAAGATCAACCTCAAAAAGAATATAGTTGTAGCGGTACGCCAGCCGATTGTGTAAAACTTGCGGTAAATGAAATTCTGAAACGGAAACCAGACCTCTGTGTAAGTGGTATTAATCATGGAAGCAACTCTTCCATAAATGTAATCTACAGCGGTACGATGAGCGCCGCCGTTGAAGCTGGCACACAAGGCATCCCATCTATTGGATTTTCATTATTGGATTATAGTCTGGATGCAGATTTTGAACCCGTAAAAAAATATGTAAAGCAGGTAGCCGAGCAATGTTTAGAAAACGGATTACCAAAAGGAGTTGTGCTTAATGTAAACTTTCCTAAGGCTACAGCAAAAGAATTGAAAGGTCTAAAAGTGTGTCGCCAGGCAAATGCCCATTGGGTTGAAAATTTTGACAAACGCACCAACCCTTTAGGTCGTGATTATTATTGGCTCACCGGCGAATTTGTAAATGAAGACAAAGGTGAAGATACCGATGAATGGGCACTTGCCAATAATTTTGTATCTGTAGTTCCCGTTCAGTTCGATTTAACAGCACACCACGCCATCAAGGACATAAATTCTTGGGATTTGTCATGAAAAAACATATAGGAAAAAACATCGCCATTGGTTTTGTACTAGGACTTCTCACCAATTGTATTGGAAGCATACTGTATATTTTACTCTTTTCTAAATACAGTATACAAACCACAATCAATGTTGCCTTAGAGGAAGACGTGATGGGAAATATTATTGGCTTAGGCGCTTTACTAAACCTTTTGCTATTTTTCTTTTTTCTAAAAAAAAATCGGTACTACCGAGCTCG
This sequence comes from Rasiella sp. SM2506, assembly GCF_050859505.1. GTDB lineage: Bacteria > Bacteroidota > Bacteroidia > Flavobacteriales > Flavobacteriaceae > Marinirhabdus. Next base: position 368,413 of record NZ_CP193934.1, read on the forward strand.
TGGAGTTATTATGGCTACACTTATTGCAGCATTTTTAATTCTGGGTGCTAAGTTTTATTAGTAACTAATTGCTTGTTTCCCGTATCTTTAAGCAGAATTTTTAACAGATGAAATACTATATTCTTGCAGGCGAAGCATCTGGCGATCTACACGGATCCAATCTTATGCAAGCCCTATTTAAAGAAGATCCCGAAGCCGAAATACGATTTTGGGGTGGTGACTTAATGCAGGAAGTAGGAGGAACCTTAGTGACTCACTATAAAGAGCGCGCCTTTATGGGTTTTTCTGAAGTACTTTTCAACTTAAGTAAAGTCTTTAAATTTATTTCGCAATGCAAAAAGGATATTGAAGCTTTTAAACCTGATGCTTTAGTATTTATAGACAACTCTGGATTTAATCTCCGTATAGCAAAATGGGCAAAGCCCAAAGGGTATAACACTCATTATTATATAAGTCCGCAAGTTTGGGCCTCTCGTGCCAGCCGTGTAAAGACTATTAAAGCTACTATAGACCATATGTATGTGGTGCTTCCGTTTGTGGCCGATTTTTACAAACAGTATCAGTATCCCGTACATTTTGTTGGCCATCCGTTAATTGATGCTATTGCAGATAGAAAACAAATAGATCCAGTTCAATTTAAAACTCTATATGGCCTAGACGAACGGCCTATTATCGCGTTGCTTCCTGGTAGCCGAAAACAGGAAATCAACAAAATGCTCGAGGTGATGCTGAGTGTAGTTTCAGATTTTCCGGGATATCAATTTGTAATTGCGGGTGCACCCAGTCAAGACACTTCATTTTACGAAACCTTTTTGAAAAAGCAGAACGTTAAGTTTATTCCAAACAAAACATACGATTTATTGAGTTTATCTT